>NZ_JBQFOW010000004.1:0-297883 GCF_056533855.1 Ruegeria sp. F11
GTCGAAGCAGACGGCGGTGGATACCGCGTCCTGTGGCAGCACAACAATGGCAATTATGTCGAGTGGATCCTTGACAGCCAGGGCGAAAGAATAAGCGGCGGCAGTGTGGCGAATGTGGTCGATGTCGAAGCTTTCTACAACTACGATATCGACGGTAGCGGCACCGTTGGGCATACACTGCCGAAGGTCGCTCTTGCGTCGGTGGCAGGTCAAGAAACGACACCAATCTCCGATGAATCTGCTGTACTCGACTTCGACAAAAATGCGGATCTACTAGAGTTCGAGTTTGTCCAATCTGATCAAGATACGGATTTCGATTTCACCGCCATAACAGCCCCAAGTGAATCTGACTTTAACGATGTGCAGGCTACTTCTTTAGAAGAAACCTCTCTGTTTTATGATCGAGAAGAGATCAAAACAGACGAGTCCTTCGGTCTCCAAGAGGACTTCTTCTTGCTTTAGCTTGGGATCAACCAGTTGCACAAACAGTATCGGCGGTGGGCATATCAAAGCGGAACCCACCGCCGATAGCTGAAAGACACAATTCAGTTGAAAGAAGTATCCAGGTTTTCGCGTCCGCCGGAGCAACTTCGCGCGGGCCATGTAAGACCATAGAATTTACAACACCGAGACGACAAAGGGATCTAGCTGCTTTCGCGCATCAACAGCGGCCAAAGCCGTCTTGGCAGTGTCCAGCGCCTCCCGAATGGTGACGTCCATATCCAGATATCGGTAAGTGCCCAACCGTCCAACAAAAGTAACCTTCTCGGTCTTTTTCGCCAGTTCCACATATTCACTTAGCAGAGCTTTTTCCTTCACCTGCCGGATCGGGTAATATGGGATATCGTCCGGGCCAGCTGCGCGAGAAAACTCACGATAACAGACCGAACCATCATGCGACTCCCAAGGGGCAAAATGTTTGTGCTCAGTAATGCGGGTATAGGGCACAGATTCCTCACCATAATTCATCACCGCACAGCCTTGATAATCTCCGTCATAAGTAAATCGTTCAAAATCCAGCGTTCGATAACCCAATCGGCCTAACTCATAGTCGAAATACCCATCCAACGGGCCGGAATAAAAGATGTGATCGTAACCCTCATCCATGCTGCGGTCGAACTTTGTACTCAACTGTACTGTAATCAAAGGGTGATCAAGAATACCGGCGATCATATCGGTGTAACCGGTCTCGGGCATACCCTGAAACTTGTGGAAGAAGTAGTTGTCGTCATAATTGAACCGTACTGGGAGGCGTTTGAGAATTGACGCTGGCAATTCCGACGGATGGCACCCCCATTGTTTTATCGTGTAACCTTTGAAAAATGCCTCGTATAGATCACGCCCAACAAAACGCATGGCCTGTTCTTCAAAGCTCTGCGGATCCGTTATCGAAGTATCAGCCTGTTCTTGGGTAATAAAGGTATGCGCCTCGTCCGGTCGCATGGTCTTTCCGAAAAACTGGTTAATCGTGTGCAGATTCACTGGCAGCGAAAAGACCTGACCTCTGGAAGTGGTTTTTACCCGGTTCTTATAGGGTAAAAAGTTCGCGTAGCTGTTGACGTACTGCCAGACTTCTTCGTCGTCTGTGTGAAAGATATGCGGGCCATAAACATGCACCATGACACCAGTGTCAACATCCCGCTCGGTGTGGCAGTTTCCGCCGATATGATCCCGGCTATCCATAACCGTGACCTCGTGCCCGTGCTCAGCGAGTTCTCTTCCGATCACAGCACCGGAAAGCCCGGCCCCAACCATCAAAAAACGCCTCGCATTCATTTAGACACCACCTTGTTTTTGGCAATCATTGCCATTTCACTCCAACCAACGTGCCCACGGGGCACGCGGGGTTTATTGCCTTCACTGGGTCAATTGCGGACAGCTGCTGGCTTCATCGAAATCGTTGTCATATCCAGCGGTTTGCTCAACTGACGGCGGGCGATTTTGAAGATTCCGGCCCGAGCCTCTTGCGCGCTGCGGAAACTCGGCAAAACGGACATCCAGTTCCAGCACATACGCCAGCCAACCTGAAAACGGCCCGAGATCGGCTGTCCGCCTTGCAATATTGCCGCAAAGACAATCGGCACTGTACGGCGCGACAGATCAAACATGTTTTTCAGAACGGCCTCTTCTTCTTCCGAACTCATGTTGCCCTTATCGGCCATGGCGATTTTCAGATTTTTCCCGACGGGTCTTGTGTGTTGCATCGCGATTTCATCCAGAATCCCCGCACGAAACGCTCCGGCTTCGGCCCAACGGCACCAGATATAGTCTAAACCGTAGCCGCTCATGGTGTCCTGAAACAGGGGCAGGGCCTTGTTCAGGATGTCCCTATGCAGGCACGGGGCCATGATCTCTATATAGTTCGTATATCTCAGCACGAAACCCGGGCATTGGCTGAAAACGAAATGAGAAAAGTAGCTATCGGGGCTTAAGGACGGTTGTGCTATGCGCAGACCGTAAACCTGCATGGCTTGGAACAGCGCATTCACGTCCTGCGCGCTGATATCCAGATCATCGTCCGGCAGCCAGAAATAATCATATTGGCTCAAGTCCCGGTCCTTGAGGGTCTGGAATAGCCCATCCCACTTGCCGCCTTTGACCAAAACGGCTTCGACACCGGGCTCGGGGGAAAATTGAGCGTAAGCCTCGTCCGAGAAAAAACTGATCAGAAGATCGAAATTTCGGTCTTCATAGGGAAGGTCCTGCCAGCGGGAGTGCAGCGACTGGCTGCCTGCGCGCACGACGACGAGGTTTTTTTTCATGAGCGCGTCTGGACCCGGGATTCAGCGCTAATTATCGGGGCAAGGCCTTCGATCATGTCCGGGCGCAAAGGATGGCTCAACCGTCCATGGGTGTATTTGGCCTGATAGACAAGGTTGCGCACGAACCTGCTGAATGACGATCCGGTTTTGGTCGCAATCCGGCAGGGCTCGATTGTACTGCTGAATGTCTCACGCTCTTCAACCATCTGTTCGATCAACGTAAGGATCGGGATTTCATGTTCCCAGTAAAACTTCAGATCGATATCGATGGGTCGCGCAATCGGTGCAGCAAGCTCAACCAGCCGCGCGGCAGCCCTGCGGCCAAGGACATAACCGGTGGTGCGCGGGGGCAAGCAATCGGACAAAACCAGACTTTGATCTGCAACCGTACTGAGAACCCGGGTGTTCCTGTCACACACCCCGTCGAGTTTTATCATGACATCTTCAAAACACTCGGCGCATTGATCTATAGCCTCAACGAAAGGTCTGGGGTCCTGAACGAATGTGGCGTCGTCTTCCAGCACAAGGCTCACGGAATCAGAGCCATCCGCGACCCTCTGCCAGATCCGGCGATGCCCCAGCGTACATGCGACTTCACTGCGGCTCAGTGGTCGTTTGAACTTGCTGCGGTTCATTTCAGCATCATAAAAGCGCAGCAGATCGGCCCGTTCCAGCTGATCGCCGGAAATAGCATCCGCAAATTCATGCGGCAAACCTAGATGTGTCAGTTCATTCCTACAGGAATGCCGCCGCTCCACATCTTCTGGCAGGCTTAGAATAAAGGTCCTGATCGACACCGAACTATCACCAACAAATCCCAAGTGTTACTAGCAGCACACGAGATGCGAGCAAGGGGATATAAGGCGATCTCTCACCAAATAACCCGATTTTCTGCATTGCGGCGACTTTCCGCCAATGCCTAGGACAACCCGCGCAAAAAACAAGCTGTGCAGATAAGGGCAAAACCCCGCAAAGAGCCAGGGAAAAATATCATATTGAAGTATCAAAATCAAACATTTGACGAAAATGCGTTTTGATCTTGCCTAACCAGAAAACCACTCTCTGTGGAATGGGTTGCAGGTTCTCGTGGCCCAAATTGTCACACGTTGCGACACTTGTTCAATCAGCGACCTGCCGCTATCTAGCCCGTTCGGGCCCTGAACAAAGCACAGCCTGCATTAACTCAAGGCTTCGGCCTCGCATCATCTGCACTTTAGGCAGACATGAATATAGGTTATCTGAGCGAGAGCACGGTATCACGATCTGGAGAATGCCATGGTAAAGCGCGCCTGGAACAAGTGGCGATCGGGCTATATGGGCCGCCTGATTGGCGAAAGCTTCTATGCGCAAGGCGGGCTATATGGCGTTGCCATTTTTGCGATGGTCATCGTTGCCGTTACGACTGCCGGGTCTGCGTATATGATGGAGTACATCGTCGACGCGATGACCAGCCCGGATATGCGCAGCTGGGCCCATATCATTGCTTTGGGTGTTGTTGGCCTGTTCCTGACAAAAGCTTTGGCGTCCTATGTTCAGGCCATGTACCTTGCCCGCGCGGGCAACCGCATCGTTGCAGCCCAGCAAGAGCGTGTTTACCGCAAGCTGCTTAAGCACGGCGTTGCGTTTTTCAGCGCCAACGAGTCCTCCGATCTTTTGATGCGGACAACCAACGGTGCGCAAATGGCGCGCCGATTGATCGACGTTCTGGTGACCGGCTTTGTTCGGGACGCTCTTACCCTGGTTGGACTTGTCGTCGTCATGGTCTACCAGCAGCCGGTTCTGTCGGTCATGTTCTTCATCGTGGGTCCGGTGGCTCTGCTGGGTGTGCGCTACCTATTGAAAAGCGTGCGGGCCATTATGCAGGCAGAGTTCAAATCTCTGGCCGAAATCATCCGCGTTCTTCAGGAAACGTCCAGTGGTATCAAAGTGATCAAGGTCTTTTCGCTTGAAGATCGGATGATAAACCGCATGGAAACGGCAATCCGAACGGTCGAAAAACGCTCCAACGACATCGCCCGGTTGCAATCCATTGCCAGCCCGTTGATGGAGTTTCTGGCAGGTCTCGCAGTCGCCGGCGTTCTGGTCGTCAGCACCATGGGAATTGCCGGCAGCGAACAGCCCTCAGCGGGCCAGTTGATGTCGTTCATCACGGCGCTTCTGATGGCATATGAACCTGCCAAGCGTCTCTCGAAGATGCGGGTTCAGATCGAAGCCTGCATGGTCGGCGTAGGTATGCTTTTCGGGCTGTTGGATGCAGAAGACACCATGCAGGAAAGCCCGGATGCCCGTGATCTGCCAAAAGGACCTGGTGAAATCGCATTGCGTGATGTCACATTTGGATATCAAGGCGCCGTTCCGGTGATCCATAACATGGATTTGAAGTTCGAAGCTAAGAAAACCACGGCGCTTGTCGGCCAATCCGGCGGCGGGAAATCCACCATTTTCGGCCTTATCATGCGGTTTTATGACCCGGACCAGGGCAGCGTGGAAATTGACGGGCAGGACTTGCGCGAGATCAGTTTTGCTTCGCTTCGCCGCAAAATCTCTTATGTCGGTCAGGACACATTCCTGTTCTCAACCTCAGTGATGGAGAACCTGCGCTGTTCTGCGCCCGACGCATCGGATGAAGAGGTTATGGAGGCCGCTAAAGCAGCCCATGCCCATGACTTTATCTGCGATCTGCCCAAAGGTTACGACACGCCGGTCGGTGAAAATGGCACCTTTCTGTCCGGTGGACAGAAGCAGCGCATCGCGATTGCCCGCGCCATTCTGCGCAACGCCGAGATTCTGCTGCTGGACGAGGCCACCAGCGCACTGGATGCGGAATCGGAATCGCTGGTTAAAAACGCTCTGGACGCGCTGACCAAGGATGTGACCGTGATTGTAATCGCACACCGGCTATCGACCATTCTGGAAGCGGACAAGATCATGGTCGTGCAAGATGGGGCCATCGTCGAACAGGGCAATCTGGATGAGTTGATGCAGATCGACGGAAACTTCCGCCGCCTTTTCGAGCAACAGTTCAAAAAGCACGACTCAGCCCCGGAGGTCGCGGAGTAACCGCGATTCCGCCCGCGTGCCGTTCTCTTTGCACTACCAATAACAGGTTCGGCCACTCACTGGCCGAACAAAACGTCTTGGGCACACAAATCCGTGAAGGCCGGGTGGTTGGGGTATTTAGGTTTGAAAAGCTATCTACCTTTCAGTAGGTATACGACCAACCTAAAACGCCTGTAACCATCCGAAGGGACAAAGACCCATGGAACTCAACTCGGACTTCTCCTCCCGCGTCGTTGTGCATTCGGAACAGCTTGAATGGCAGCCCTCACCGATGAAAGGCGTAGATCGGCGCATGCTGGACCGGATCGGGGGTGAGGTCGCCCGTGCCACGACCATTGTCCGTTACGCACCGGGCAGCAAATTCTCGGCCCATACGCATACCGGTGGTGAGGAGTTCATCGTGCTGGACGGCGTGTTTCAGGACGAACACGGGGATTTTCCGGCAGGGACATATGTGCGAAACCCTCCGACCTCGCAGCATACGCCGGGGTCCGCGCCGGGCTGCACAATCTTCGTCAAACTCTGGCAGTTTGACATGGATGACCGCACGCAGTTCCGCAAAACCATGGCTGATGAACTGAACGCGCCCGAAAACGGTGTGGCCACCGCGATCCTGCACGAAGACACGCGCGAGATCGTGACCTATAGCCATCTCGACCCCGGGGCATCGCTGACATCCGACGCGACCGGAGGCATCGAACTTCTGGTCATTGATGGCGCAATCACAGCCGGGGGCGACACATTGGCCAAAAACGATTGGCTGCGCCTGCCCGAAGGTGAACCACTCTCCGCAATCGCGGGACCGGATGGGGCCAAGGTTTGGATGAAGACCGGCCACCTGCCGTTTGCCAAAGCACCGGAGGTTTGATCCATGTCGACTGACAAACCACTCGCACTTGTCGCCGGGGCCGGGGCCGGTCTTGGCCAGACCCTGCTCGCCCGATTTCAGGCTGGCGGCATGACCGCCGTCGGTCTGGGACGCACGACGCCGGACAACCCGGTTGGTGCGTTTCATCAACTCGATGTCTCTGACCCCGATGCCATCAGCCCCGTGGTCGCTGACCTGATCGCAACCCATGGCCCGCCAAAAATCGTTGTTCACAACACGGCTGAACTGGTGATCGCCCCTTTCGCTGAGACCACCCTGTCGGACTATCAGCGCACATGGACATCCATGGTCCAGTCGCTGATCGTTCTTGGCCAATCCGTACTGCCGCCGATGGCCAGCGGCGGGGGCGGAAGCCTGATCGTTTCCGGCGCCACCGCCTCGCTGCGCGGCGGGGCGCGGTTCTCCGCCTTTGCCTCGGCAAAGTTTGCGCTGCGAGGGCTCACCCAATCGCTGGCACGGGAATACCAGCCAGCGGGTGTGCATGTGGCGCATGTGATTCTGGATGGCATCATCGACACCGCCAGATCGCGTGGGCTGCACAGTCTTGATCCGGCCAAGATGATGAAGACCGACGAGATTGCCGAGGTTTATTGGCAGCTTGCCCACCAGCCCCAATCAACCTGGACCCACGAACTGGACCTGCGCCCGGCCACCGAAGGGTTCTGAACCGTGCGCACCCAGACGCTCATCATCGGCGGCGGGTTATCGGGGCTCAACCTTGCCTCACATCTGGCCCGGCAGGGCCGGGACTTCCTGCTGGTCGAAGCGCGGGATCGGCTGGGCGGGCGCATTCTGACCCGGAAAATGGGCGGCGGCCATTTCGATTTGGGTCCGGCGTGGTTCTGGCCCGGCCAGCCCCGGATCGCCACGCTGATCGAACGCTTGGGGCTGGAGTGGTTCGAGCAACATCACGAAGGCGCGCTGAGTTTCGAAGATGAGCGCGGGCGGGTCGAGCGGGGGCGCGGCTTTGCCTCAATGCAGGGTTCCTATCGCTTGAAACAGGGGTTTGGGGCCTTGATCGAGGCGCTGGCCGCTGAAATCCCGGCGGGGCGTGTGCGCCTCTCGACCCCTATCGGCTCGCTTTCGAAGTCAAGCGACGGCGTTACCGCAACGGCACGCAACGGCCTGACCTTACACGCGCAGCAGGTCGTGATGGCCCTGCCACCACGGGTCGCGGCGAACATCTCCTTCTCCCCTGCCCTGCCCGACCAGACCCTCACCGCAATGACCGGGGTCGCCACATGGATGGCCGGTCAGGCCAAGGCCGTCGCCGTTTACGAAACCTCTTTCTGGCGCGAGGCCGGCCTGTCCGGCGACGCCATGAGCCGTCGAGGCCCGATGGTGGAAATCCACGATGCCTCGCCTGCAAATGGCGGCCCCTACGCCCTGTTCGGCTTCATCGGCACGCCGCCGCATGCACGTCAGAACGATCAGATGTTGCGTCAAGTGGTCGAGGCGCAGCTGATCCGACTGTTCGGTCCCGAAGCTGCGAACCCGATGTCGCTCAGTATCAAAGATTGGGCTTTAGACCCTTTCACTTCGACCGAGCGGGACCTGCAGCCGCTCTATGCCCATCCCCAATACGGGCTTCCACCCGCGTTGCAGACGGTCTGGGACGACCGGCTTATCTTCAGCGGCACCGAGGTCGCCGCCGAATTCGGCGGCTATATCGAAGGGGCCCTGGAGGCGGCAGAGACCACACTGGACCGCATTGCATTGGAACAGGTCTGGCCATGACAACCGACACTAAAACAGCCCTGCTTGACGTCGCCGAATACGCCGCGCGGGCGCGGGGGTTCGATGGGTTCAGCTATGCGGATCTGGCCGAAGCGGTCGGCATCCGCAAAGCCTCGATCCACTATCACTTCCCGACCAAAGCCGCCCTGTCCGCCGCGTTGATGGAGCGTTATCAAGCGTCGATGGAGGACCAGTTCACCGGCATTGAGAGCCGGTGTAAGACCGGGGCCGAACGCCTGCACGCCGTGATCGCGCTCTATCGCGAAGCGCTGAATGGCGGCGAAACGCTGTGCCTGTGTGTCTCGCTGATTTGCGGTCGCGAGAGCCTTTCGGACGAGGTGATCGAAAAGATCAGGGCATTCCGGGCGATGATGGTGCGTCGGATCACGGCGCTCTTCGAACTGGGACGGCAGGACCGGACGATCCGGGGTATCACGGACCCGGTCGCTGATGCCCGCGCGACGCTGGCCTTGCTGGAAGGCGCACATCTGTCCGCCCGCGCCGAAGAAAACGTGGCAGGCTTTGATGCGGCCGTTGAAATCCTGACCTCTCGGCTTTGATCGCCTCGCTGTAACACCTCAGGCAAGACACCGCTCACGCACCAGGTCACAATGCCGTCGGCCACCCTTTCACCCATGGGTTTACTTGGATATGACGGAAATAGCGCCAGCGGAACATCGCGGGCCTTAACATTCCGCGCCCTGCAATCAGGAGAGCCCCTTGATACCGTTTCGTTCCTTCGCATTCGCGGCCCTGCTTGCCGGGGCAACACCGGTCGTGGCCACGGCTCAGGACACCTCTGATACCGGCGGGGGTCTGCTTCTGGAACTCAACACCCTCAAGGACGTTGGCGGGGCCTGCCGCTTGTCCTTTCTGGCCCGAAACCAAACCGGAACCGCCATTGACGAGGCGGTGTTCGAGACAGTGATCTTCGACGCAAAGGGCGGCGTCATGAGCCTGTCTCTGTTTGACTTCCGCGACCTACCCGCTGACCGCCCCCGCGTGCGCCAGTTCGACCTGTCCGGCACGGCCTGCGCCGATGTCGGGCAGGCGCTGATCAACGGGGCGAATTCATGCGTGGTCAACGGCGCGGAAAGCGATATCTGTCAGCAATCGCTGTCGCTGAGCAGCCGTGTGGATGTGGAGCTTCTGGGATGAGCATTCTCGACGCGTTTCGCGAAATTCTGGCGCTCGGCGGGCCTGTCGTCGCCATCCTGATCGTCATGTCGGTGCTGACACTGGCGGTGACAATCTACAAACTGTGGCAATTCGCAGCCTGCGGCGTGGGGCGGCACAAGGTGTTGTCACAAGCGCTTGCCGCGTGGGATGCAGGCGACCGGGCCGCTGCCCGCGCGCGTCTTGCCAAAAGCGGCAGCTACCTTGCGCCCATTGTCAGCGCCGCGATGGATGCGTCGGATACGCCCGGTCTGAACGACCGGCTGGACGCCGAGGCGGGCCTTGCGCTGGCCGGGCTGGAACGCGGATTCCGCCTGCTCGACACCGTTGCCCAGCTTGCGCCCCTGCTTGGGCTGTTCGGCACTGTGCTTGGCATGATCGAGGCGTTCCGCAGCCTTCAGGCCTCTGGCTCATCGGTCGATCCGTCGCTGCTTGCGGGCGGGATCTGGGTTGCGTTGGTGACTACGGCCGTGGGTCTGGCGGTTGCAATGCCCACGTCCATGGTGCTGTCGTGGTTCGAAAGCCGCACCGCGCGGGAACGGGTTTTCGCCGACAAGGCCCTGCGCACCATTCTGGTGCCCGGTCATGCGCTGCATGAAATGTCGGGGTCCGAACGCCCCCAAGCAACGCCGGAACATGCGTAACCCGGCCCCCTTTGTCCGGCGCCGCATGGCGATGACGCCTCTGATCGACGTGATCTTTCTGCTGTTGCTGTTCTTCATGCTGACCTCGACCTTTTCCCGGTTCGCCGAGATCGAGCTGAGCAACGCCACAGGGGGCAACGCGACCTCAGGTGAAGCCACCGATCGTGTCTTTGTCCAGCTTGGCCCCGAACGGCTGGCGCTGAACGGTGCGCCGGTGACGCTGGACGCGCTTGTCGCGCAGGTCGAAGCCGGACAGGTGCTTGTCAGCCTTGATCCCGAGACCTCGGCCCAGCGGCTTGTGGACCTGTTGGTGCCGCTGCGCGGGCGCGAGGGGTTGACCGTGACGGTGTTGGAGTAAGGCCATGATCCGCGACGCCCGCCCCCGCCGGTCCCGCGATTCGACCATTCCGCTGATCAACGTCGTGTTTCTGATGTTGGTGTTCTTCCTGATCGCCGGCACTGTTGCCCCGCCGCTGGACCCCGACCTCAAGCTTGTGGACACCGCCGAGCTTGAGGGGCGCGAGCCGCCCGATGCGCTGATCCTGCATCAGGATGGCTCGCTCAGCTTTCAGGGCGCGCCGACCGATCCCGAACGCTACATGGCCATCCATCAGGAGGGACCCGTGCGCATCGTGCCCGACCGGAACGCCCCCGGCCCGCGGCTGATCAAGGTCGCGGGAACGCTGCGCAGGCTGGGTGCATCGTCGGTGTTTCTTGTGACCGAGCAGGCTCTGGAATGATCCGGGGGTCGGTTTTCGTCGCCATACTGGCCGCCTTAGTGTCGCTTGTGGTGCATATCCTCGGCCTCAGCATGACCGCGCCCAATCTGGCCGAGCCTGAGACCACGGAAACCGCACCCGACACGGTGGCATTGGGCAACAGTTTCGAAGACCTTGCCGAAACGCCGCCCGAACCGGTTGAACCGGAACAGGCGGAAACGCCGGAGCCTCCGGTCGAGACCCCGCCGGAACCCGAGCCTGCCGAGATACCGACCAGTCAGGCCAAGGTGGCCTCACCCGATCCGCAGCGTGTGTTTGCGCCCGACACGGGGACCTCGCAGATTGCCCAGCCGGAAGCGCCGGAACCCGAGGTGATCGAACCCGTCGGCCAGCCTGACAGCGAAGAAAGCGCCAGTGACGAGGCAACCGAAACGCCCCCGGTCGAACCTGATACCGTCACCGAGGTCACTGAAGGCACCCCGGACGCACCCATTGAAACCCCCGCCGAGGCGCCGGTCGAACCCGAGCAGCTTGCCGCGCTGACACCCCCCGAGGCGACCGCAGTGCCCGTGATCCCGCTGGAGCGCGACGCGGTTGAACCCGAAAGCTCGGTTGAGCCGACACCCGAGGACCCCGAAGAAACCGAGTCCGAACAGGCCGTCACCGCCTCGATCCGGCCACGCCTGCCTGACCGCAGGCCACAAACCACGCCACAGGGCATTCAAAGAAACCTGAGGAATTTCGACAACCTGAAATTCCCCGAACAAACCATCGACTCGCCCCTGACCGTCTACCGGCGCGAAGGGCTGGATGCCTTTACCCGCAGCAACTCGGGCACACGGTCCGGTGGCCGTGGTCCCGGCAACGCGAACGAAACCAACTATGCGGGTCGGGTGCTTGTGCACCTCAACCGCGCGCCCCCGGTTTTCGTAAAGGCTCGCGGGTTTGCGCAGGTGTTTTTCCAGATTGACCCCGATGGCTCGCTGGCCTGGGTCGATATCATCCGCAGCTCGGGTTCGCCAGATGTCGAACGTGCGGCCCGCGAACAAGTCCGCGTCGCCGCCCCCTTCCCGCCGCCGCCGGGCGGGGTCAGCCGTAAGCTGTCATTCTACTACCAGAACAGCCCGCCGGGAGGATGATCTGAGGCGGCCAACCCGATCCGTGTACGGGTCAGATTAAACCGGCAAGGCTTCCTGAGTTTTTCACAACAATCCTGATCAGGTCTGTTAGCGTATGCCGAACCTGGATTTTGCGACGATAAGATGAAGACACTCACACCCCTGATTTTTGACGGTCACAACGATGTTCTGTCCAACCTTGCAAAGGCGGGCGGATTGCCCGAGGCCAAACAGTTCCTGTCCGGTCTCGACGGCGCGATTGACCTGCCCAAAGCCCGCAACGGCGGCTTTGCCGGAGGGTTCTTCGCCGTCTGGGTGCCATCCCAAGTGGATTGGGACGCCAAAATGGAACAGATGGTGCAGGTGGAATATGACCTGTCCCTGCCGGATCAGATCGATGCCAAGGACGCGTTGCCTTCGGCCCTGAAACAGATCGCTATTCTGTTCGAACTGGAGCGTCTGGGCGGTTTACGCGTGGTCCGGTCCGTGGCCGATATTCGCGACTGCATGGCCGAAAACCGCATCGCCGCGATCTTACATATCGAAGGGGCCGAGGCCATCGACACCGATCTGCACGCGCTGGATGTGTTCCATGCCGCAGGCTTGCGGTCGATCGGGCCGGTCTGGAGCAGACCGAACATCTTTGGCCACGGGGTGCCGTTCCGATACCCCTCGGGGCCGGACACGGGCGACGGGCTGACCGATCACGGTCTGAGGCTGGTGCGCCGGTGCAATGAGCTTGGCATCATGCTGGACCTGTCGCACCTCAACGAACGCGGGTTCTGGGACGTGGCCCACCATTCCGATGCACCGCTGGTTGCCACCCATTCCAACGCCCACGCCATTTGCCCCCACGCCCGCAACCTGACCGACGATCAGTTGCGCTCCATCGCCGAAAGCGACGGAATGGTCGGCCTGAACTTCGCCGCCGCTTTCCTGCGTGAAGACGGGCGGATGTTGTCGGACGTGCCCTTAACCCAGGTGATGCGGCATCTGGATCACCTGATGGGCATACTGGGCGAGGATCGGGTCGGGCTGGGCTCGGATTATGACGGGGCAATTGTACCGGATGAGATCACCGATATCTCGATGCTGCCCCAATTGCGGGACGCCATGCTGCGGCATGGATATGGCGACGAGCTTGTCAGGAAGCTCTGTCATGAGAATTGGTTGCGGGTTCTAGAAAAAACCTGGGGATCGTAGCAAAACAAGAAACCAAGGTACCGGATAGCACATCAGGCCAGCGTCAGCCTGTCGCCATCACCCGGCTTCCCTGACCCAAAGATCGGTGTATTGTTACCAGCGGGCTTGTCTGGCCAAAAGGCATCCTAGGAAAACTAACACGAGGCATCCGGTGACAGACGCATCAACACAACAGCTTTCGCTCGCCGAAATTCGGGATCTGGCAAAATCTGTCCTGACCTCTGCCGGTATGGACGATCACGGCAGCGACGTGATCGCGGATATCATCATGCTGTCGGAACGGGACGGCCCGCGCAGCCACGGCCTGCGCAATCTGCCCGCCTACGTGCAAAGCTTCACGTCGGGCTACGCCAATCCCGCCGCCTCGCCCACTGTGACCCGCATCGCGCCGGGAGTGCTACGGGGCGATGCCGATAACGGGTACTATCAGATTGCCGCCCGCGCAGCGCGGACCGACCTGATCTCGATGGCCCGTGAAAACGGGATCGCTGCGTTCACCTGTGCGAATTGCCACCATCTGGGGGCCCTGCGCTTCGACACGGAACCATTGGCCGAGCAAGGGCTTCTGGCCATTGCCGTCATCAACTCGCTCGCCCTCGTGGTGCCGCATGGGGGCGAAAGGCCGGTCTTTGGCACCAACCCTATGGCCTTCGCCTGCCCGCGCGAAGGCGGCGCACCGATTGTTTGGGATCAGGCCTCGTCCGCTGCGGCTCTGCTAGAAATCAAGCTGGCCGCTGCCGAAGGTCACGCGCTAAAACAGCCCTCGGGTCTGGATGCCCAGGGCCAGCCGACAACCGACCCGAAAGCCATACTGGAAACCCGGTCGATGCTGCCCTTCGGCGCACATAAGGGCGCGGCGATAGCCTTTCTGGTCGAGGTACTAGGCGCAGCCCTCGCAGGCGGTACGCTGGCAGTCGACAACGCCGAGCGCGAGCGGCACGATGCGCTCAACATCAAGGGCGGCGCGACCCTGATTGCGCTGGACCCGACCCGCTTCGGCAATCCAGCCTTCAACGACTACATCACCCGCATCTGCGCCGAGATCGAAGGCAACGGGCAGGCCCGCGTTCCCGGCGACGGGCGGCTGAAAACCCGGGCCGACGCCGAAGCCAACGGTGTGCCCGTCAGCACCGACATTCTGGCCGCTCTCGACGCGCTGAGGGTCGGGGCTTAAGTTACACCTCTGCCGCAGTGAATAAGGAACCACCCGATGCATATCGAACCTTTCGGTGTCGAGATCTGGATGAACGAATGGGAAACCAGATGCGACTGGAATCTGGCTGAAACCTGCGTCGAAAGCCTGACCATCCAGGAACTTCTGGCCCTGACAGGCCGCAACGCCACCGATCTGTCCGACCTGCTGGACATGAAGATGACCTATGGTGCTATCGAGGGCTCGGACCGGCTGCGTAAGGCAATTGCGGCGCTATATGACCGGCAGAGCCCGGACAACACCATCGTCACCCATGGCACGATTGGCGCGAATATGCTGGTGCATAAGACTCTGGTCTCGGCAGGGGATCGCGTGGTGGCCGTGGTCCCGACCTACCAGCAGCATTATTCAATACCGGCCAGCATTGGGGCCGACGTACATCACTTGCATCTGCGCGAGGAAAACGGGTTTTTGCCCGATCTGGACGAACTACGTGAATTGGTCGAGCCGGGAACCCGCCTGATTGCGATCAACAACCCCAACAACCCGACCGGCGCGCTGATGGATCAGGCCATGCTGGAACAGATTGCCGAGATCGCCCGCGCCGCAGATGCCTGGATTCTGTGTGACGAGGTCTATCGCGGCACCGATCAGGACGGGTCGGGTATGACGGCTTCGATCGCGGATATTTACGAAAAAGGCATCAGCACCGCCGGGATGTCCAAGGCCTATTCGCTGGCCGGGCTGCGGCTGGGCTGGATCACCGCCCCGCGCGAGGTGATTGAGGCGGTGACGATCCATCGCGACTATGACACGATCTCGGTCGGGATGATCGACGATCACTTTGCCGCGCTGGCTTTGGAAAACCGCGACAAGCTGCTGGCGCGCAGTCAACAGATCACCCGTGGCAATCTGGCGATCCTGCAGGACTGGGTGGATCACGAGCCGGGCATTTCATGGATCGCGCCCCGCTCGGGCACCACAGCACTGCTGAAATACGATCTGCCGATCAGTTCGCGGGACTTCTGCGTCCGGCTGCTGCAGGAGACCGGCGTTCTGTTCACGCCGGGTGCGGCGCTGAACATGGAAGGGTACGTTCGCATCGGCTACGCCAACAACCCTGAGATTCTGCGGCAAGGTCTGAAACGCGTTTCCGCGTTTTTGTCCGCGCAGCGATCCTGACGGCGTCAAGCGCCGCTGTCGCCAAATGAAACGCCACGGCAACTCAACTTTCCGCCAAAACCGGCCAAAAAACGCCTTGGGCGGGTCTTTTCATTCGCGGTTTCTTGCCGGAGTGGATATACCGTGTTGGAAAGGTCAGAGGACCGCTTTAAGTCGCGGGTCTCTCTGACCTCCCACTGCCTGTTGCGGAAGAAAAACCTTGAAACCGAATACCCGTATGCCTGCGGCCCCCCGTCATGAACTGCGCAGTGTGCGCAATCAGGGCGTAACCTTTTTGGGGCTGGCCTTTTTGTTCAGCATTTTCGTCAACCTGCTGATGCTGACCGGCCCCCTGTTCATGCTGCAGGTCTATGACCGGGTTCTGGGCTCGCGCGCCGTCGAAACGCTGACCGCGCTGTTCCTGCTGGTTGCCTTGCTCTACGGGCTGATGGCGATGCTGGATTTCGCCCGTGGCCGGATCGTGGCGCGGTTCGGCGCCCGCTTCCAGTCGCAACTGGATGAGCGTGTTTTCGACGCCACCCTGCGCCGGTCTCTGATCCCTCAGACCCGATCTGCCCCGGCAACCGCGTTGCGGGATCTTGAGACAATTCAAAGGCTTTGCGCCTCACCCGTCTTACTTGCCGTGATGGATATTCCGTGGACCCCGGTCTTTCTGGCGGCGATCTTCCTGTTCCATCCGCTGCTGGGCTGGCTGGCCGTCGCAGGCGGCGGTCTGCTGATCGTCATCGCCCTGCTGAACCAGGCGCTGACCCACCGCAAAGTGGCCGAGGCGCAGACCTCGTCTGCCCGCGCAAACGCCTTTGCCGAACACGCCCGGCAGGCGGCCGAGGTCGTGCGCTCGCAGGGCATGCAAGAGGACGTGACCAAACGCTGGCTGAACCAACGCTCGGACGCGCTGAACCAGACTATCGCGGCCAGCGACTGGACCGGCAGCTTTACGTCCCTGACCAAGTCGCTGCGGCTGTTCCTGCAATCGGCCATGCTGGCCTTGGGTGCCTATCTGGTGCTGCAGAATGAATTGACGCCGGGGGCGATGATTGCCGGGTCGATCCTGCTGGGCCGCGCGTTGGCCCCGGTGGAACAGGCGGTGGGTCAATGGGGCATGATCGAACGCACGCGGACAGCGTGGATATCACTCAGCCGGTTTCTGGATCAGACCCCGCCAGAGCGCGCGCGTACCAAGCTGCCAACACCTGCGGCCCGCCTGACGGCCAAAACCCTGACTGTCATCCCGCCCGGCGCGTCGACCCCGACGCTGCGCAATGTCAGCCTGGGCCTTGAGCCCGGAAAAGCACTTGGCGTCATCGGCAAAAGCGGGTCCGGCAAAACAACCCTGGCCAAGGCTTTGCTGGGCCTGTGGCAACCCGCTGCGGGGGAAATCCGGCTGGGTGGCGCAACGCTGGACCAGTACGACCCTGACGATCTGGGCCATCACATCGGGTACCTGCCGCAAACGGTCACGCTGTTTAACGGCACCGTTGCCGAAAATATCGCCCGCATGTCTGAAAACCCGGACCCTCAGGCCGTTGTCGAAGCAGCCAAAAAAGCCAAGGCGCATGACCTGATCCTGACGCTGGAAAAAGGCTATGACACCTTTCTGGAGGGCAATGACAGCCAACTATCCGGCGGCCAGAAACAGCGCATCGCACTGGCGCGGGCGCTTTACGGCGATCCGGTGCTGCTGATCCTGGACGAGCCGAACTCGGCGCTGGATGCGGACGGTACCGAGGCGCTGAATGCCGCCGTGCGCGGGCTGAAAGCGGCCGGCAAAGCGGCGATCATCATGACCCACCGACCGCAGGCGATTTCCGAATGTGACGACCTGGCGGTGGTCGAAAAGGGTCAGGTGGTGAAATTCGGCAGCCGGGATGAGGTGCTGAACGCCATGGTGCAGAATGCAGGTGCGATCAAACGCAAGCTCAGCCAGGTAGGTGAATAATGTCCGCTAAGACAAAACAGAAAGCCCGCCCCGTCTGGCGGATCACCGTGCCTGCGCTGGTCGGATTTGCCGCACTGGCCATTCTGGTCGGCGGGCTGGGCATCTGGTCCATCAAAACGCAGCTTGCCGGTGCCATCGTTTCGTCCGGTGTGATCGAGGTGCAAAGCAACCGGCAAGTGGTTGAACACCCCGACGGCGGCGTTGTCGGCGAGATTTTCGTTCGCAATGGCGATGTGGTGGCCGAGGGCGATATGCTTTTGCGGCTTGACGACACGTTCCTTTCCTCGGAACAGACAATTGTCGAGACGCAACTGTTCGAACTTCTGGCCCGGCGGGCCCGTTTGGAGGCCGAGCGCGATGGCGAAGACTCGGACCAGTTGGCGACACGACTGGGTGAAGTGCAGCAGGAATACGAAATCGCGCCCGATCTGATCTCCGGACAGCAAAGCCTGTTTGACGCGCGACTGGAAACGAAGAACAAGCAGACGGAACAGCTGAGCAAACAACTGGTTCAGATCGAAAGCGAAATCGAAGGCACCGAAGCCCAGCTTGTATCCCTGCGCCGTCAGGTCGAACTTATTCAGGCTGAACTGGAGGACCAGCAAAGCCTGTTGGAACGAGGCCTGACGCAGGTCAGCCGGGTTCTGGCCCTGCAGCGCGAAGAGGCCAGTCTGACCGGTGAAATCGGCAGGCTCGAAGCCGCCGTGGCGCGCCTGAAAGGCCAGATCGCTGCGACCGAGATCGAGATTGTCGAACTGTCCGCCACTCGGCGCGAAGAGGCGATCACCACTCTGCGCGAGGTCCAGACCCAGATCGCCGAACTGGCCGAACGGCGCCTGTCGCTGGCCGAGCGTCTGTCGCGACTGGATATACGCGCCCCGGTTACAGGCCGCGTCTATGACAGTCAGGTCTTTGCCCTGCAATCGGTGATTCAGCCGGGCGAACCGATGCTGTATGTGGTGCCGCAGGACACGCCCTTGCTGGTTGCGGCACGGGTGGATGCGATCCATGTGGACCAGTTGCATGTAGGCCAGCCCGTCGCCCTGCGCTTTTCCGCCTTTAACCAGCGCGAGACTCCGGAACTGGACGGCCATGTGGTGAACGTCTCGGCCGATACGTTCACCGACGAGCAGACAGGCTTCACCTTCTACCGCGCCGAAGTGGCCCCGGACGAAGGCCAAGTCGAACGGCTGAACGGACAGGAACTGCTGCCCGGCATGCCGGTCGAGACCATGATCAAGACCGACGAACGCACGCCGCTGTCATACCTGGTGAAACCGATGGCCGATTACTTCAACCGCGCCTTCCGGGAATGAACCGGCTGTCAGTTCTTTGGTTCAACGATTACGTGGAAAACCATTGGAGGCCAAAGCCTGCAGAACGTAGCGTCCCTTCGAATTGACCGAACATCCAAAAAACGGAAGGTCACTTCTGACCAGAGCAAAAATAGAACCAAACATGATATCAGCCTTGTCCAAAGCTGGATAGGGATACATCCACATACCGCGAACACGCAGGTGGGTTTCGTCCGCGCACGAAAATTTCTACGTCGCGCGCTTAATCGACTGTGCTCACACAGCGATCATAGGCGAGTAATTTACAATCCACGCGTGGAGACCCGTGTGATCAACTTGGGCACCGTGTTTGGCTAAGATCTCTTCCAGATCGCGAGTGCAGCGCAGATAGAATTAATCGAGGTGCGAAACGGCAACCTGCGGGAAAGGGCAGCCTTTCAAAGGCAGCATGGCAAGACCTGTTGGAAAACAAACCTCTAACAACAAGAGGCGGAACCTGCGTGCTCGTCAACGAACCCAGTCTTCATTGAATCGTTCTTTAAGCGAATAGACACCAAATAAAATAGTTATGCTACAGTGGCTTAGACCGCAACCCAGCATCCAATCCCTGAGCCCATCCGGAGCTAAAGCACCAAGTTGCCTTTTGGAGAAGTTGACCTTTGGAATTCTGAAAGGACACCAAGTCCAAGTGTGTACAAGGAAACTATGCTTCACCACTGGATCAAAGCCATTACTTGCTAGACAAGCAAATCGACCCGTCGTAGACGTTACGAACTATTCTGCATCGTATCGGTGTGTAGAAATTACTATCTCCTGTATCCCAAGTGTTACTGTCGAAGACTCACCTAAGAGAGAACATCAGTGAAATGATCTTGGACAAGATATGAGGCCACGAGTTGCAGAACGCCAGTGAATTTAGTCTTTTCAGGCAAATCTACCACTATGGGCATGTGGGTAGAGAACCGTTTGGTTTCATGTGTTTCGACAGTAGCGGTCGAATTACGGGCTATTCAAATAAAAAGGAATCGCGGTTTTCATTTGATGGGAAAAATCTAATTTTGCTGGCCGATGACGGTCGAAAAACTGTTGAGTTTGAGCGAGAAAAAGATGGTCCAAATTTTCGGAGAGTATCGGGTGCGAAACACTATTTAAAGCACATTTTTGGATTAGGGGCACCAAAACCAAGCGATCTGCCGAAAGTTGTTGTCAATACTGTGCCTAAGGCGGGCACTTACCTGCTGGCGGAAGCTTTGTCGATATCAGGCTATTCGCAAGTACGTTTGCATCTGGCAGATCACTTTTTTCACGATAACCGCAATACTCCTGACAACCAGATTCACTGGGATCCAGACGGGCGTAGAGTTGACATTCCAGCTGATGTAGTTTCGCGCATATTGTCCCATGGAGAGTTTTTAGTCGGCCATATTGGGAGTCGGAATGCCCTTAACAGTATTATAGATCAGGAAGTACAGGTTATCAATGCAGTTAGAGATCCTAGGTCACAACTGGTTTCGCTATATCACTTCGCCTTAGCTAAACAGAAACCCACTGCGCGGAGCCATCTCTGGCGCTCAATACCTGAACAACATAGGTTCAAGGCTTTCCTTTTGTCGCAAGATGTAAAAAGCATTGTGGATCACAACAGAATACTAACGTCCCTTGGCCCGTTCTTTTGTTTTGAAGATCTATCGAAAGGGAAAATAATTGAAAGAAACGGAAAAATTTTCAAATCCAAAAAACGTCGCCAAGTTATTTCGGATTTGTCCTTCGCTATGTCTAAAGCAATCGGAAAACCTACGTCTACCCAGTCAAATCGGAACCGGAGAAGAGACTTAACGTATTTCGACGACCCTGCAATCGCAGATTTTGCTGCTGGACCTTGCGGCTTGAAAGAATTCTCGGACAAGTATGAAATGTTTCTCAAATAAATTGTGACTACAGGTTGAATTTCCTCACTCAGGAGACAACGGCGTATGTCAGCCATCCAACTTATTTTAGGTCGCTCAGACTAATCGGGTTTATGTAGCTATCGAAATCATTTGCAGTGCATCAGATCTATGGAAGGCACCGAGAGACTTCAGATATGTTCTGTCTGTAACGTGAGTTGAAGCGGCACCACAATGCTCGCATAACCCTCCGCCGCATTTTTCCCAACTTGGTCTCAGCCCAAGGCGTTTGGTTGAGATGAAACCAGTACAAGTCATAGTATGGGTTGTAGCACTTTAGGTGCCAAGGTTTGCGCTTGTCGGTAAAATGTAAGATGCCAGGGTCAGCGGCGGCAGCGTCGGACTGCTCGTCAGAGTATGCGGGGTCCAGTTCGTTTTTCAAGAAGATCCGGTTGTTTACGTTCCATTTCAGGTCAAGACTCGTGGTGCGGTTTTCGAAAATAATGTTAAGCAAGTCCTGATCTTGCAGCGTAATGAATTTTCCGTATTGCTCAAACGCATTCAAAACAGAAGCATGCAAATCCATACGCCTGAGCCCTGCAATATCCAATATCAAGATACCGGCGTTGAAGTACGGATGGGTTGTACTCAATCTAAGGCGTCGAGACTGTTGAACGCCGCCTTCGTCGGGTGCACCCGCAATAATGCGACTATCAAGATCGGTATCCCACAACTCTTCTAGCGCCGAAGTAGCAACAGTATCTGCGTCCATGTAGATCACGCGTTTTACGTGAGAAGGCAGAAACTTGTCCATGACCAATCTATAATATGTTGTCAAAGAAATGTGAGGCCGATTCAATGGCAGCCACTGCAGACTATCCACAGGGACTTCGACAAATTCAATACGCGCGCTAAAGTTACTGGAGACGGCTTCAAGTTTCTGGCGGGAGTCCGGTGTCAAATCGCCTTTATGGAAGACATAGCTGTTATAACGAGCCGGAGTTTCAGCATTCAATAGGACCGAATGAAGTGAAACGGCAGCATGCTTTGCATAGACCTCGTCGATCGCAAACGCAATGTTTATTGGTTCGTTCGGCACGTGCGAAGAAGCCGTTTTTTTTGGTATTTGTCTCTCAGCGGTTTTCAGTTTACTGGCCACCAGAGCTTTGTGAGGAGGCTTGGCCGCAAATGCAACTGGGCATTCCTTGACCCTTGCGCCCTTAACCGTTTGAGCATAGCGAAAGTAAGATTCTGTCAATCGCTCCGCCAAAAAGCCAATTACACGGGATTGGTAGTTGTCGTAGTTTGAACTGTCAATCTGGCGCTCTGTGTTTTCCAAGATTGGAAAAATCCAATCTGTGTACTCGAAGAACAATTCACGGCGCATTACGAACATGTTACCAAAACGCGTTTTCGTGTCGTTCAGCGTTTGAAGCAGAAACGGGAATAAGTCACGATTAGACTCACGACAAACATCCAGACATATGTCCATATCCTTAACGAAGTGATCGCGAGCGTACATGTCATAATTCGTAAGCAAGAGTTCCGGTAAGCCAGCCGGATGAATTCTGTAGAGCGGAGGGGTTACAATGTCGCATACATTCATTTGATTTCGTATCGACTGATCATCCCAAGCAAAACGCTTAAAATCCGATTTTCTTGCCCAAACAAAAGACTTATCTGATTTGATTTTGGGAGAGAAAGAAAGCAGCCGACGATAGTGCATTAAGCCGTAGAAATCAGCGTCAACGTTGTGTTTCATCCAATAAGCTGCAGTCAGTTCGCACCATTTCCGATTCTTGTCCGAAATGTTGGTGCCAGTATTATCAGCAATTGCAAAGTCCAGTTTGACCTGAGAAGACGCAGCACCAACATGAATGGGATTGAGTATCTCAGTGGAAATCACCGGTGATTGCTTATGATAGCAAACACCCACAAAAATATCGGATTTTTTCATAGGTACAGAGCTTTCTAGACCCAGTTTCGCACAAGAGACCTTTAGAGGGGTAATTTGTTTTTGGCCAGCCACCAAAAGTCGAAACATAAGAGTGTCAGACTAGCAGATGGTGGCCCGACAAGAGCAGCCGCAGCCGCTTGTCTGTTGAATGAAGCCGAAAATATCTTGGGGCAACGCCCAAGAGGAACGTCCGATATGGTGAAGGAGCTCTGCGGTTCTCTTGTAGCGTGTAAAATATGGCCTTATTCTGCGTGGTTCCCTGACCTTGGACGACGCCGTCTCGGATTTGAGCTCTTAAGTTCTCAAGGCAATTAGTCACCTAAGGTGCGTCTGGTGTTGATAGATCGGGTTGGCAGAGGCGGCGGCGACCCTGTAGCACGCCAAATCAACAATCAAATTGGGTCAGTCAAATGAGTATGCTCAATAGCTCTTCCCTAAAATAAGCCAGCCATCAACACTTTGGCTCAGCTTTTCTTGACGTCGCCCGCAAACCGGGCGGCGTTTTCTTTGGCAAAGGCGCTGGCGTCGGCGTCCTTGTCCCAGAATTGCGGGTTCGCCTTGGGAATGGTCAGCGCCTTTTTCACCGCAGGCCGGGCGTCGATCCGATCGAACCACGCTTTCAGATGCGGCAGGTCATCAACCTCGACCCTCGCCCAGACATAGGCGCGCGCCCACGGGTACAGCATCATATCCGCAATGGTGTATTCCCCGGCAGCGATCCAGTCGCGCCCGTCCAACCGGGTGTTCATCACCTCTAGCAGTCGACGACTTTCATCGACGTAGCGGCGGATGGAAAACGGTTCCTCGTGCCCGTTCGGGGCGGCGATATGCTGGAAATACATTGCCTGCCCCATCATCGGGCCGACGTGGCCGACCTGAAAGAACACCCATTGCAGGACTTCCGACCGTTTAACCGGGTCGGTTGGCAGAAACTTTCCATACTTTTCGGCCAGATGCCACAAGATCGCACCGCTTTCAAAGATCGCGCGCCCTTCGGCCCGGTCGTAGATCGTCGGGATCTTGCCATTGGGGTTCAACGCCAGATAGTCGGGCGCTTTCTGTTCCTGTTTGGAAATGTTGACATGGGTCAGGTCGTACGGAACGTCTGCTTCTTCAAGGAATATGACCGGCTTGTAGCCGTTCATCGTTCCGGCGGTGTAGAGATGGATATCAGGCTGGGACATTTTCGACCTCGACAAACAAAGGGTTCAGATGTGCGTCAACTTCGGCCTTGGAATTGTCAACATTGGCCGCGGAGGTGACCTGTAATACATGCCCCCGCTCAGAAAGTTGGGCACGTGCCCGTTCGGTCAAGCTGGCGTTCAGACGTCCGGGCGCGAATTCGTAAAGTTGCGTGTCGTTCACAGGCAGGATGTTGCTCATATCCATATCCTCAAGGCCAAAGCTGCCTCCTTGACTTACAGGGGGGCCTGAGCAGAAATTGGGCACGCAAGAAAAGAAAAGCAACCAGTATACTTTTTGTAACCGTCTGAAACGAGATGGAGCCGCGCGATGCATGCGATGATCGAGGAAGACGCCAAAGGTCGCCGCACCGTGGCCCACGCCTGCACCGAGCCCTGCGCCATCGAACGCGGCATGCGGATTATCGGTGGCAAATGGACGGGATCGATCCTGTGGCATCTGCGGGACGAACCGGTTCGTTTCAATGACCTGTCCCGGATGATCGGCGGGGCCAGCAAAAAGATGATCTCGGAACGCCTGAGGCAGCTTGAGGCGCAGGGTCTTGTCCACCGGCAAGTAATGGATACCGCGCCGGTGTCAGTCCAGTACTCGGTCACCGACTTTGGGCGCACCGCGCTGGGGTTTCTGGACGAACTTCGGAAGTGGAGCGACGGCCTGCCGCAAACCCTTGCCGACGTTACTCAGGCCAAAGCACCCGCTAGCGTTGAATAACCGCGTTTTCCCATTCCGACAGGAATTTCTTGCGCTTCAACCGGTCCAGAAAGGTCAGCAACGCCGGGTCCAGCGATATGGCTGCACGCTCATCTGTTTCGGTGCCGGACACCAGCCGGGGCAGCGCGAACCCCTCGCCCGAGGGTTCACTGTTTTTCGCGATCAGGTGCTGCACGAACATAGCGGCGGATTTCGGGTCTTGGGCGTCCTGCAAGACCATCGCCGTGCGCATCATGGTGGTCTGGAAATCCGATGGCAGAATGATCTCAAGCGAGTCTTTCCCCTCGGCCCTGACAGCGGCGTAGCTGCCCAGCACATTATAGGCGACAGCGATTTCTCCGTCGGCCAGATCGTTGATCATATCGGCGGAACAGCAATACAGGCGCACATCGAGCCCGCCCAAAACCTCCATCAGCCGCCAATAGGTCTCAGACGCGCGGGCGTCCTGCGTGGCAAACAGATAGCCCAGCCCGGATTGGCGGATGTCATAGGTCCCGACCTTGCCGCGAAACTCCTCGGGGCGCGCGCGCAGGATTTCGATCAGGTCCTGCCGTGTTTGCGGGATCGGCCCGCCCGCAAACGCGTCGCGATTGACCACGATTGTCGCGGGCTCAGAGGTGAAGGCAAACAGGCGGTCGTGCCATTGGGCCCAGGGTGGAAGGTCGACGTCTTCAACCGGCAAGGCGAACCCGTCATTGGCCAGTTTCAGCTGCAGGTCCATGGCGCTGGAGATGACGATGTCGAACGCATCGGGCATCGCCCGGACAAGCCTGTCGATATCGGCGGTGCCGGTCACCAGATATTCGACCGAGATCGAGGGGTTCTCGGCCACGAACCCCTCGATAATCGGCGCGAACAGGGCGGTATCGGTGCTGGAGATCACGCGCAGGCGCGCGCCTTCGGCGTCCGGGTTGAAGACCCGCTGGTCCTCCCATTCGCTGGCCCATGCGGCTGCGGAAAACAGGCACAGGATCAGAGCGATAAGATAACGCATGCGCCGCCCTCCGGTTGGTTGGTCAGCGCAAGTGATCCGCCATGCGCCGTGGCAACATCCTGCGCGATGGTCAGCCCCAGCCCCGAGCCGATGGTGCCCGTGGCGTTCTGGCCCCGCTCGAACCGGCGGGTCAGCGTTTCGATCTCATCCGCAGGGAAGCCCGGGCCCTGATCCATGACCCTGATCTGAACGCCCGGATCGGCCGCGACGTCAATGACCACTGTACTGTCCGCTGGCGCGTATTTCAGCGCGTTGTCGATCATGTTGCGCACCGCGTTCTGGATCAGGATCGGGTCGCCGGAATAGGTCAGTTCGGGGTCCCCGGTCAGCGACAGCGACAGGTCCTTCATCTCGGCAATCGGGGTCAGCCGTTGCACAAGCTCGCGGATCAGGGCGACCAGATCAATATCCTCGCGCACCAGATGGTCGGCGCGGAAGGTGATCATCGCGTGATCCAGCAACTGCCCCGCCGCGCGCGAGCTTTCGTCGATGGCCCGGACCATGGATCGCAACGCCTCGCGGTTTTCTTCCTTTTCAACCCGGTGCAGAGTGGCGTCGGCATAGGATCGCACCGTCGCCAGCGGCGTCCGCACCCGATGTGCGGCCTCGGCGATGAAATCTTCGGATTGGCTCAGCGACTGGTCCAGCCGCCCCATCAGCGAATTCAGGGATGTGACCAGCGGTGCCATTTCACGCGGTACCGGCTTTCGGAACGGACTAAGGTCCTGCGGACCCCGGCGCGTGACCGAATGGGTCAATTTGTTAAGCTGCCCGATGGTCGATGAGGTCGCCCAAAAGGACAGCCCGGCAGCCAGCGCAAAGAACCCCAGCCCCAGCAGCGCCGCATTGCGCGAGATTTGGTCTAGCGTCTCGGCCAGCGCGTCCTGCGTCTGGCCCAGCGCCACCTCAATCTCGGTCTGTCGGCCCAGCCCCACCAGCGTCCGGCTGGCGCTGACCTGACGGACGTTTTCGCCGCGCACCTCGCCGGACCGGAACGCCCATCTGCCATCTGCCGCCACTTGGGTCAGCGGTAAATCCTGATAGCCCGACAGGAACTCTCCGTCCTGGAAAATGGCGTAGAACACCCGGTCATCCGCCGGGGTGGTGAGCATCGAAAACGCCGCATAGGGGATGTCGACCTCAAGCTCTCCGTCCCGCAGGGCGGCTGCGTCCAATATCGACGTCACCGACGCGCCCAGAATGTTGTCCTGCCCCTGCTGCGCCACTTGGGCGGCGTAGTTGCGCACCGCAAAAAACAGCAGCAGCGCAAGGATCGCTGCCCCGCCGATCAGGGTCAACACCAAACGGTTTCTCAGCGATCCGGAAACGGTTGGACTAGCCGCCATGATCCAGCCTGTAGCCTAACCCGCGCAGGGTGGTGATTTTCAGATCAGACTTCTCCAGATGTTTGCGCAGGCGGCCCACATAAACCTCGATCGCGTTGTCCGAAACATCTTCGTCATAGGAAAACAGCCGATCGGCCAGCTTCTGTTTCGAAAATACCTGACCGGGGGCATTTACGAACAGCTCAAGTAGGCGCAGTTCGCGGTTTCTGAGCGGCACGGCATTCCCGCCGACGGTCAGATGACCAGCCACCGGGTCAAAGACGATGCCGCCAAATTCAATCGTCGATTTCGAAATACCAGACTGTCGGCGCAAAACGGCGCGGCATCGGGCCTCAAGCTCGGCATGATCGAAAGGTTTGGTGACATAGTCATCCGCCCCCAAATCAAGCGAGCCGATTCGATCCGAGACCTGACTGCGCGCGGTCAAAACGATGACAGGAGTGTCCAGATGACTGGCCCGATGACGTTTGAGGAAATCGCGCCCGTCGCCATCGGGCAGCATGATGTCCAGCAGGATCAGGTCATATTCGCCGGTTTCTACAAAGGCCGTCGCATCCTCTAATTTCGCTGCGTGATCAACAACATGGCCGTCCAGCCGCATACGGGAACTGATCGCATTCGCGAGGTCCTGATTATCTTCGACCAGCAGAAATTTCATCGCGTCCCAGCAGTTTTTTCGCGCGTGACAGGTTGATGTCAGGTTGATGTGTTTTTCTCCAGCATGATCTGAGCCGCCCTGCGGCCGATTGTCAAATGGGAGGAAAACATGACGACATTCAAACTGGGCCGCCGCGCCCTGATCGCAGCCGTGGCTGCTGTTGGCCTGACCGGCCCCGCGCTGGCGGAAGAGCAGGTCGTGGACAGCATCCACTTTCTGATCCCCGGCGGCGCAGGCGGCGGCTGGGATGGCACCGCGCGCGGCACGGGCGAGGCGCTGACCAAGGCGGGTCTTGTGGGCACCGCCTCCTACGAGAACATGTCCGGCGGCGGTGGCGGCAAGGCCATCGGCTTTCTGATTGAAAACGCAGACAGCAACCATGGCACGCTGATGGTCAACTCGACCCCCATCGTGATCCGCTCGCTGACTGGCGTGTTCCCGCACAACTTCCGCGACCTGACGCTGGTATCGGGCACCATCGGTGACTACGCGGCGCTGGTTGTGGGCAAGGACAGCCCGATCAACTCGATGGAAGATCTCCTGGCCGCGTTTGACGCCGACCCGTCGGGTACGGCCATCGGCGGCGGCTCAGTCCCGGGCGGCATGGACCATCTGGTTGCCGCAATGGTGATGGAAGCAGCTGGCAAGGACGCGCTGGGTGTCAAGTACATCCCCTATGACGCGGGCGGCAAAGCCATGGCAGCCCTGCTGTCGGGTGAGATCGCAGCCCTGTCCACCGGCTTCTCGGAAGCGGTTGATCTGGCCAACGCGGGCGAAGTGAAAATCATCGGCGTAACGTCGGACGACCGTGTGGACGCAGCCCCCGATGCGCAGACCATGAAGGAACAGGGTATCGACACCACCTTCGTCAACTGGCGCGGCTTCTTTGCTGCCCCCGGCCTGCCCGAGGATAAGCTGGTCGCCTATCAGGACGCCATCGCAAAGATGTATGACACCCCTGAATGGGAAGAGGTACGCTCACGCAACGGTTGGGTCAACATCCACAACTCGGGCGACGACTTCTCGACCTTCCTCGAGCAGCAGGAACAGCAGATCAGCGATCTGATGAAGAAGCTGGGCTTCCTGTAAGCACCACCCAAGGCAGAGCGGTTCGCCGCTCTGCCACACTCAAAGACCATATAAGGGAGGGGACATCATGGCGCTGGATCGCTGGATCGCGCTTATTCTGCTTGGGGTCTGCATGACCTATGGCTACGCCGCCTGGTTCACGATGGATGGCAGCTTGCCCCCTTTCATGCAGCGCAACCCCATCTGGCCAAGCACCTTTCCCAAAGTGCTGTCGGTTCTGGGCATCATCGCCTCGGCCATCATCCTGCTGGGGTTCGAGAAATCCGAACTGAAAGAGGCGGATATCGACTACCGGCGGTTGGGCGAGTACCACCTTGGTCAAGCCCTGATGCTGCTGGCATTGATGGTGGTCTACGCCTTGTGCCTGCGCCCTGTCGGGTTCCTGATCTCAACCTCGGCCTTCCTGATCCTTGGCTCGTTTATTCTGGGCGAGCGCAAGTGGCACATCATGCTGCCCGTCGCCCTGATCGCCACCGGGTTCGTCTGGTATCTGGTTCAGGAAGTTCTTGGCATCTACATGCGCCCCCTGCCGGGCTTTTTCGGAGGCTGACATGCTTGAAGGACTTCTGATCGGCCTGCAAACGGCATTCTCAATCCAAAACCTGCTGATGGTTGTCGCGGGTTGTCTGATCGGCACATTTATAGGCATGTTGCCGGGTCTCGGCCCGATGTCGATCATCGCTATCATGATCCCGGTCGCGATTTCCATGGGCGATCCCTCAGCCGCGCTGATCCTTTTGGCAGGCGTATATTACGGGGCCATCTTTGGCGGCTCGACCTCCTCCATCCTGCTGAACGCGCCGGGGGTCGCGGGCACGGTGGCCTCAAGCTTTGATGGCTATCCGATGGCCCGTCAGGGCAAGGCCGGCAAAGCGCTGACCATTGCCGCCATCGCGAGTTTCGCGGGTGGCACGCTGGGTGCGGTGCTTTTGATGGTCTTCGCCCCGGCCCTGTCCTCGGTCGCGCTTCTGTTCCATTCTGCCGAGTATTTTGCCCTGATGGTCGTCGGCCTGTCGGCCATCGCCGCCTTTGCCGGGTCCGGTCAGGTGGCCAAGGCGATGATCATGACCGTCCTTGGCCTGATCATGGCAACTGTTGGCGAAGGCGCGCTGTTCAACCTGCCGCGTTTCACCATGGGCATCATGGACCTGCAATCCGGCTTTGGCTTCATCACCCTCGCCATGGCGATGTTCGCCCTGCCCGAGGCGCTGTTTCTGGTCTTGAAACCCAAGGACCTGAAGGGCGATGACGGCGAGATCAAAGACTTGCGCATCACCAAGGACGAGGCCAAAGCCATCGCCCCTGTCGTGGGCCGCCAGTCGGTACAAGGCTTCTTCATAGGCGTTCTGCCCGGTGCGGGTGCCACAATCGCCAGCTTCCTCGGCTACGCCGTCGAACGCAACATCGCCCCGAAAGAGGAACAGGAAGAATTCGGCAAGGGTTCGATCAAGGGCCTTGCCGCGCCCGAGACGGCCAACAACGCCGCCTGCACCGGCTCTTTCGTGCCGCTGCTGACGCTGGGCATTCCGGGCTCGGGCACCACGGCTATCCTTCTGGGCGCGCTGATTGCGCTGAACGTCACGCCGGGACCGCGGCTGATGATCGACGATCCGCAGATTTTCTGGGCCGTGATCATGTCGATGTTCATCGGCAATCTGGTCCTGTTAATCCTGAACCTGCCGCTGATCCCCTATATCGCCAAGGTTCTGGCCGTTCCGCGCAACTTCCTGATCCCGTTCATTTTGTTCTTCACCTTGATGGGCGCCTATATCGGGCAGAACAACGCGACCGAGCTGCTGATCCTTGTGGGTTTCGGCATCTGCGCCACCGCGCTCAAGTTCGCCGATTACCCGCTGGCCCCGCTGCTGATCGGCTTCATCCTCGGCGGTATGATGGAGGATAACTTTGCCCGCTCCATGCAGCTATACGATGGCATCGCGTTCATCTGGGAACGTCCGATGACGCTGGGCCTGCTGGTGATCGCCGCCCTTCTGGTGCTGCTGCCCAGCTACCGCGCGCGGCGTGCCCGGGCGCGGGCGGCCGGGATCGCGGATGGCGACTGAGCCGCTTGCTGGCATACGGGTTCTGGACCTGACCAACGTTCTGGCCGGACCCTATTGCTGCTACCAGCTTGCCCTGATGGGGGCCGAGGTGATCAAGGTCGAACGTCCCGGCGGCGGCGACCTTGCCCGCGTTCTGGGGGCTGATCCCGACCGCAACAAAGCGGGGATGGGGATCAGCTTTCTGGCTCAGAACGCGGATAAGAAATCTGTCACGCTGGATATGAAATCCGATCGGGGTAAGGACCTGCTCAAACGGCTGGTGCGCACAGCGGATGTACTGGTCGAAAACTTCCGCCCCGGCGTCATGGACCGTCTTGGCCTTGGATATGACGTGCTGCGCCGCGAAAACCCACGTTTGATCTACTGCGCCATCAGTGGTTTCGGACAGGACGGGCCGCGCCGGGATGATCCGGCCTATGATCAGATCGTGCAAGGCATCAGCGGCGTGATGTCCATCACCGGCGCTGCGGACACCGCGCCCTACCGGGTCGGCTATCCGCTTGCGGATACGGTCGGCGGCATGACTGCCGCTTTTGCCGTGGCCGCCGCGCTGAATGCCACCCCGCGCGGGGCGTTTCTGGACGTGGCTATGTCCGAATCCGTGATCTCGACCATGGGCTGGGTGGTCTCGAACTATCTTGTCGGCGGTGTGACCCCCGGCGCGCATGGTAACGAAAACACCACCTCTGCCCCGTCCGGCACCTTCGCAACAGCCGACAGCCCCATCAACATCGCGGCCAATCGCGACGAGCAGTGGCAGGCCCTCGCCCAGCATCTTGGGCGGGGGGACCTGCTGGATCACGCCGACTATGCGACCCGCGAGGATCGGAAACGGAACCGCCACGCGCTGCGAGAAGAGTTGGAGAAAGCGCTGCGCACACGACCGGCAAGCGACTGGGTCCGCGACCTGAACTCCCTGGGTGTGCCCACCGGGCAGGTTCTGACGGTGCCCGAGGCCTTGTCGGACCTGCAACTGGCCGACCGGGGGCTGATCGGAAAACTCAATGTTCAGGGCGAAGAAATGCAGCTGGCAGGCAGCCCGGTGGTCATGGATGGCACCCGCCGGATGCCCGCAAGCGCACCGCCAGAACTTGGGGCCGACAACACCACAATCTGGTCCGAACTCGGTTTGTCGGAGCCTGAGATCGACGCCCTAAGCCGCGAGGGCGTGATATGAGCGACGTGTCCGACTGGTGGAAAACTGCGATCATCGACATGGAGCCCGGTCGGATCGAATTGCGCGGGCATCCGATTCAGGACCTGATCGGCAATCTCAGCTTTGCCGAGATGATCTGGCTGATGGTGCGCGGCGACCAACCCACTGCAGCGCAAGCGCAATTGTTCGAGGCCGCTTTGGTGGCCGCCGTGGATCACGGTCCGCAAGCCCCCTCGATCGCAACTGCCCGCATGGCGGTGACCTGCGGGTTGCCGCTGAATAACGCGATGGCCAGCGCCGTGAACATGCTGGGCGATGTTCATGGCGGCGCGGGAGAGCAGGCGGTTGGCCTGTATCACTTCGTGGAAGACCACCCCAAGGGCCTGCAGGGCGTGCTGGACGACTGGATCGCAACGCAGGGAAAAATCCTGCCGGGTTTCGGCCATCGGTTTCACATCCCCACGGACCCACGCGCACCGCGTCTGATGGATTTGGTTACGAAAGCGGTGGCCGACGGGGCCTGCGAGGGCAAATACCGCCAGATCGCGCTGCAGATCGAGGCGGAACTGGCCCGCCGCAAAGGCAAGCCCGTGCCGATGAATATCGACGGGGCCACGGCGGTCATCTACGCCGAACTCGGCTTCGCGCCGCCGCTGGCGCGCGGGTTGTTCTGCCTGTCCCGCTCAGTCGGGATTCTGGCCCATGCGTGGGAGCAGATGCAGCAAGGCGGCCGCAACAAGGGGCCGACACCGCCGCACTATCGCTGGACATACACCGGTGAAGGCAACCAGTAGCGCCACCACCACATCCCCTCGAGGATGTCCCCTACGCCCCCTTACGAAACTCGGGCGTTTCAACAGCCATCAGATCAGCCGCCGCGCGGGCGATGACCAGTTCTTCGTTGGTGGGAACCACCATGACAGCGACCCGGGACAGATCGGTCGAGATGATCTTTTCATTATCCGCATTGGCATTCGGGTCTAGTTCAACTCCCAGCCAGCCCATTCCGGTGCAAACCCGTTCACGAACAAGTCGCGAATTCTCGCCAATTCCACCGGTAAACACCAGCGCGTCGATCCCCCCCAGAACAGCGGTCATCGCGCCCAGTTCTCGCCGTAGCCGGAAATTGAAATAGCTGATCGCCTGCCGTGCCTCTTTCGTGTCCGCCTGTTCCAACGTGCGCATGTCATTCGACAGGCCCGATAGTCCCAGCAGACCGGACTTCTTGAACAGCAGGTTCGAAATTTCTGCGGCGCTCATCTCCTCCTGATCCATCAGGTAGAGCAGAACGCCCGGATCAAGCTGCCCGCATCGGGTGCCCATCGGCAGGCCATCAAGCGCCGAGAACCCCATGGTCGAGCCCACGGACCGCCCGCCGATCATCGCACACATCGACGCACCGTTGCCCAGATGCGCAACAACGACCCGGCCCGCATGCAGCAAAGGGGCAGTTTCGGCCAGATGGCCCGAGATAAATTCGTAGCTGAGTCCGTGAAACCCGTATCTGCGCACGCCCTTGTCATAATACTCGCGCGGCAGTGCAAAAACGTCGTTCTCCCACGGGTGATTGCGGTGGAAGGCGGTGTCGAAACAGGCAATCTGCGCCGCGTTCGGGAAGCGCTGCATCGCCGCGCGGACACCGGCCAAATTGTGCGGCTGATGCAGCGGCGCAAAGGGGGAAAGCTTGTCCAGCGCCTCGATCGACGCCGCCGTCAGCGGCAGGGGAGTTGTGGCATCCGGCCCGCCGTGGACGATGCGGTGGCCGACGGCCTCTACCTTGCAATTGGGATATGCGCGGTCCAGTACGCCCAGCACACAGTCCAGCGCGGCGGTATGATCCGGTATCTCTCCGGCTGCGTCATTGGCAAGGGCCGTGCCGGCCGCTGTTTTGACCCGCAGGGTCGACCCGGATTCACCGATCCGTTCGACGATCCCGGTACAGACCGCAACCGGGTCCGACCCGCCCAATTCGAACAGGCCGAACTTCAGCGATGACGATCCCGCATTCAACGTGACGACATGGGTCATCTGATCCCTCCTGCCATTGCCGACAGGCGCGCCGCGTGCAGCGCGGCGACGGCGCATGAGGCCAACCGCGCCTTGTCATCATCCGCCCGGCTGGTCAGGATGATCGGAACCTTCGCTCCCATCACCACCCCGGCCCCTTCCGCATTTGCTATAAACGTCAATTGCTTGGCCATCATGTTGCCCGCGTCCAGATTGGGCACCACCAGAATATCGGTCTGCCCGGCGACCCGCGACACGATCCCCTTGGTGCGCGCCGCCGCCAGGCTGACGGCGTTGTCCATGGCCAGAGGGCCATCCACCAGACCCCCTCTGATCTGGCCGCGTTCAGCCATTTTCGACAACAGCGCTGCATCGACCGACGACCGGATCGCCGGGTTCACGGTCTCAATCGCTGACAGCACCCCGGCCCGAGGCTCCTCGATCCCTAGCGACAGCGCCAGATCAATCGCGTTCTGGGTGATATCGATTTTGGTTTCCAGATCGGGCTCGATATTGATCGCGGCATCCGTCACCAGCAAAGGCCGCGGCTGGCCGGGAACGTCCATGACGAACACATGAGTGAACCGACGCCCAGTCCGCAGCCCGTCATCGCGCCGCAACGCCGCCTTGAGCAGCTCATCCGTATGCAGATGCCCCTTCATCAGCGCATTGGCACGGCCTTCGGCGACCAGATCCACCGCCGTGTTCGCGGCGGTGAAGTGATCGCGCACCGGTACGATCTCGATCCCGTCCAGCGATGCCCCGATCTCATCCGCAGCCGATGTGATTTTGTCCGGATCCCCGATGAGGATCGGCTGAATGATCGTCTCGCGCGCGGCCAGCAGGGCCCCGCCCAGCGAGTTCGGCTCTTCCGGGGCGACAATCGCCGTGGGCATCGCGGGCAGGGAATGGGCCTTTTCCAGCAGGGCATCGAAATGGCGGTGCCGCTTGACGACCAGACCGGGCAGGTCCAGCTCGGCAAACACCATCTCCTTTTCCGGCGCGATCACGACCGCCTGACCGCTGACAATCACAGCCCCGTCCGAGACGCGAGAGACGCTTGTGTCGAACAGAACCTCGCGGTTTGGGCGCTTTTCAAGGACTGTGACCTTGGACAAAAGCTCATCCCCCGCATAGGCGCGTGCCGAGAATTCGAGGTTCTGCGATTTGTACAACGTGCCCGCCCCAGGCAGGATGTTGCCCAGCACGGCCGAGATCAGCGCGCCAACGAACATGGCGGGCGCGACGGCCTCGGGGATGTTGTCGCCGTCGCCGTCTTGGTTCGCCAGATGCAGCGGATTGTGATTGCCGGAGTTGTTGGCGAACACATAGAAATCGTCAACGGAACAGCTGCGTAGCAATTCTGCGGTGTCGCCAATTTCCAGGCGGTCATAGGGTTTGTTCTTATATTGCATGTCTTGCTCTACCCGCCTTCGGACGCCTGCCCGCCTTTCTTCAATCGAACCCACGCCGAACCGCGCCCTTCTGGCGATCCGTCGTGCGGACGGCAAATATCACTATAAAATGTCAATTTCCAACACCGCTGCGTCAATGCTGCTATGCAGCATCGTCTTAACAATGGCGTGACAAGACGCACAAGGTGCCCGAAGAGATCTGTATCTGTCAGTTTTTTCGGCGGTTCGCCCCTGCGTTCTTTCGCATGCTCAACCCGATGCGTTTGCGGGGCACGTCCACCTCGACCACCCGGACCTTGACGACCTGACCGGTCCGGACGACTTCATGCGGGTCCTTGACGAAACGGTCGGCCAGTTGGCTGACATGGACCAATCCATCCTGATGCACGCCGATATCCACAAACGCGCCGAAGGCCGCGACGTTGGTGACCGTGCCTTCCAGCATCATCCCCGGCTTCAGGTCTGTGATGTCCTCGACCCCGTCAGTGAATGAGGCGGTCACGAAGCTGGGCCGGGGATCGCGACCGGGCTTTTCAAGCTCGGCAAATATATCGCGCACCGTGGGCAGGCCGAACCGGTCATCGACGAACTGCTCGGCCCGCAGCCGTTTCAGCGCCCCGTCATGGCCCATAATCTGCCGGATATCGCGCCCGCAGGCCGCAACGACGCGGCGCGCAACATCATAAGCCTCGGGGTGGACCGAGGACGCATCTAGCGGCTCGGCCCCATCGCGGATGCGCAGAAAGCCCGCGCATTGTTCGAACGCGCGGGGACCCAGCCGCGCCACGTTCAGCAGGTCGCTGCGGGAGTTGAACGGCCCGTTCAGGTCGCGATGGGCCACGATGGCCTCAGCCTGCGACGGCCCGAGGCCCGAGACATGCGACAGCAAAGGGGCCGAGGCTGTGTTCAGGTCAACACCCACCGCGTTCACCACATCCTCAATCGCCGAGTCCAGTGATTGCGACAGGCGGTGCTGGTCCACGTCATGCTGATACTGCCCGACACCGATGGATTTCGGCTCGATCTTGACCAGTTCCGCCAGCGGGTCTTGCAGGCGGCGGGCAATCGACACCGCGCCGCGCAGCGAGACATCGAGGTCGGGAAATTCCCGCGCCGCCAGTTCCGAGGCTGAATAGACCGAGGCACCCGCCTCGGACACCACTACCTTGGTCGGGGCCTTGGCCGATTTCGGCAGCAGGCTCAGCGTGTCTGCGACCATCCGTTCGGTTTCCCTGCTGGCGGTACCGTTGCCGATGGCGATCAGTTCGATCCCATGGGCCGAGATCAGGTTCAGGATCGCCGCCTGCGCGCCGCGCAAATCGTTCTTGGGCTGAAACGGGTAAAGCGTATCGGTTGCAACCAGCTTACCGGTTGCATCGACCACAGCCGCCTTCACCCCGGTCCGAATACCCGGGTCCAGACCCAGCGTGGCCCGCGCGCCAGCCGGGGCGGCGAACAGCAGGTCCTTGAGATTGCGCGAGAAGACCTGAATCGCCTCATCCTGCGCCCGGCTGCGCAAGTCGGCCATCAACTCGACCATCATCGACAGTGACAGCTTCACCCGCCATGTCCAGCCCGCCACTTTTCGCAGCCACACGTCACCCGACCCGCTGCCCCGCGTCTGCAGATGGGCCGCCACAATGTTTTCGGCCCGCGCCGCGCCGAATTCCGGTTCCGGCGCAATATCCAGCGTCACAATCCCCTCTTTCGACGCGCGCAGCATCGCCAGCGCCCGGTGCGAGGGCACCCCGGACCACAGTTCGGAATGGTCGAAATAGTCGCTGAACTTGGCGCCGTCTTTCTCTTTCCCTTCGATCACCCGCGCGCTCAGCACCGCTTCGCGTTGCATGAAACTGCGCAACTCACCCAGCAGGGCGGCGTTTTCAGTCAGGCGTTCGGTCAAAATATCCCGCGCGCCGTTCAGGGCGTCTTTCACCGTCGGCACCGCATCAGACACATAGCCTGCCGCCAAGCCCTCGGGGTCAGCGTTGCGGTCGCCGAGAATGGCGTCCGCCAGTGGCTCCAACCCGTTTTCCCGGGCGATCTTCGCCTTGGTGCGGCGCTTGGGTTTGTAGGGCAGATAGATATCTTCAAGCTGCGCCTTGGTATCGGCCTGCGCGATGGATCTGGCCAGATCGTCGGTCAGCTTGCCCTGCTCCTTGATCGAGTTCCGGATCACCTCGCGCCGCGCCTCTAGCTCTCGCAGGTAAACCAACCGCTCGGACAGGGTGCGCAATTGCGTGTCGTCCAGCCCGCCCGTCACCTCTTTGCGGTAGCGCGCAACAAAGGGCACGGTGGCCCCGTCATCCAGCAGGTTGACCGCCGCGCTGACCTGTTCGGGGCGCGCGTTGATTTCGGTGGCGATGGTGCGGGCGATGCGGTTCAAGGGGTCCTCCTGACACTGGGCTGGAGGGGTTTCTTAGCCAGCCGTTTCAGGGAGGGAAAGAGGGTTCGAACCTACCCGTTACATTTCCAACGACAAGGTCACGCCTCAACCAGATAGCGCTCGGACAGCGGCAGGCTCGCCGCGCCTAGCGAGCGCGCATCGGGGCCGACCGTGCCGGCGGCAATCATCGGACGTTCAAGACCCGTCAGGTTCAACTGTGACAGCCGGGCCGTGACTGCCTCGATCAGACGCGCCTTGACGGGCAGCGGCAGCCAGCCGTCAATCTTCACACATTCGAAGTCGATGACACTGCACGAGGACGCAATCGCATGGGCCAGCCCATGGGCTGCCTGATCCAGCCAGTCGCTCAAAAGCGGCTCGGGCACGTCCCAATGCTCGGTCGTTTCCCAGACCAAAGCCCCCTGCCCGCGCGCAGCGACAGAGCGTTCCAGCGTGTACAGGCTCGCAACATCAATCAATGGCTGTACCTGCCCCGCCCCGGTCGGAACCAGCATCGGCCCAAGCGCCCCGGCATTTCCCCGGCCCGAAAAGATCGAGCCGTTCAGGACCACACCGCCACCGATAAAATACCCCAAGTAAAAATACAGAAAATCCCGTGGCCCTTCCTGCGGACCAAAGACCAGTTCGGCCCCACAGGCGGCTGTTGCATCGTTTTGCACGAAAATCGGGATGTCGCAGGTCTGCTCCAGAGCGGCCTTGATATCCGTCTCCCGCCAAGGGTCCATTTTCGCCTGCGGGACTTGCAGGGTTTGCGCCCAATTCCACAGATAGAACGGCATCGCAATCCCCAGCCCGGCCACTCGCGTCTGCGCGGTGGGCGACAGGCCCGACATCATTTGCCCCAGATATTCGTTTGCAAAATCCAGCGTCGCGTCCGGGGTCGGATAATCATAGGTGCGCCGAGCGCGCTGCCGGACATTGCCAAGAAAATCCGTCAGCACCAATTCAGCGCTGCGCCGTCCGATTTTGAGCCCGAAGAACAGCGCGCCTTCGGGGTTCAGCCGCATGGGCACCGAAGGCTGTCCGACCTTGCCCCGCACCGGCTCACCGCGCAGCAACAGCCCGTCTTTTTCAAGCTGGCGCATAATCACCGAAACCGTCTGCGCCGACAGGCCGGTCATCCGCGCGATCTCGGATTTGGCCAGCGCCTGATGCCTGCGCACAAGGGACAACACAAGGCGTTCATTACGCGCGCGCATACCGCTTTGGTTGGTGCCCCGCACGCCCGAAACCGGTTCTGACGGGCTGTTGTCCTGTGTTGTATCGGCAGACAAAATTGCCCCTCCCTGCCTTGAAGAATGGGAAAATCGCCAATCTCTGTCAATAATAATTAAGAGTGATTTATTTATTGACTCAGATTTCGAATCTTGGGATGATTTTCTTGTGGGGTCGGGTCGATTTCCGCCCGATCACCCGTATGCCCGCACGGGCATGGGAGAAAATGGGAGGACTACAGATGAAACTTGCGAACCTCGCGGGCGCAGCAGCGCTGGCTTTGGCTGCCGGAACCGGTGGCGCGATGGCAGCGGGCGAAACCGTCTGCCTGATCACCAAAACGGACACCAACCCGTTCTTTGTTAAAATGAAAGAAGGCGCGACCGCCAAGGCGGAAGAACTGGGCATGACCCTTAAAGCCTTTGCGGGCAAGGTCGATGGCGACCACGAAACTCAGGTCCAAGCGATTGAGACCTGCATTCTGGACGGGGCAAAGGGTATTCTGCTGACCGCGTCGGATACCTCTTCGATTGTCCCCGCCGTGGAACAGGCGCGGGATGCGGGGCTTCTGGTGATCGCGCTGGACACGCCGCTTGAACCCATCGACTCGGCAGATGCCACATTTGCCACCGACAATTTCCTTGCCGGGCTCCTGATCGGCCAGTGGGCCAAGGCCACGCTGGGAGATGCGGCCAATGACGCCAAGATCGCCACGCTGGATTTGGCGGTCAGCCAGCCGACCGTGGACGTTCTGCGCAATCAGGGCTTCCTGCAGGGCTTCGGTGTTGAACTGGCCGACCCCAATGTGATCGGGGACGAGGATGACCCGCGTCTAGTCGGCAGTGACGTCACCGCAGGCAACGAAGAGGGCGGCCGCCGCGCGATGGAGAACCTTCTGGCCAAGGACCCGACCATCAACGTCGTGCACACGATCAACGAACCGGCCGCCGCTGGCGCATATGAGGCGCTCAAGGCCATCGGGCGTGAAAATGACGTGCTGATCGTCTCGGTCGATGGCGGATGCCCCGGTGTTCAGAATGTCGCTGACGGTGTAATCGGCGCAACCTCGCAGCAATATCCGCTGCTGATGGCCTCGCTGGGTGTGGAAGCCGTGAAGAAATGGGCGGATGAGGGCGTGAAGCCCGAGAACACGCCGGGCAAAGACTTCTATGACACCGGTGTGGCCCTTGTGACCGACAAGGCCGCCGATGGCGTCGAGTCGATCTCGGTCAAGGAAGGCATGGACCTCTGCTGGGGTTAAGCTGAACCTGTGGGAGGCTGCCCAAGGCGGCCTCCTGACCCAAACTGCCTGCTCACCCAAATTTCTTGCTAAAGTGATCCCAAGACGGGCGCTTGACGCATGGGGGATTCTCTATGTCCGACACTTCCGGGAAATCCGACGATTTCGAGGCCGCCGCGCAGGGCAGCCCGGAACAGGTCGCCGAGTTTGACGATCACCATCGGGGTTTCGTCGGGACGATACAGCATTTTCTGCATATCAACCCATCTCTCGTGCCGCTGATCGTCCTTGTCGCCGCGATCGTCATCTTTGGCGTTCTGCTTGGGGCAAAGTTCTTTTCGCCCTTCGCGCTGACCCTGATCCTGCAGCAGGTGCAAATCGTCGGCATCGTGGCGGCGGCGCAAAGCCTTGTGATCCTGACAGCGGGCATCGACCTGAGCGTCGGGGCGATCATGGTAATGTCCTCGGTGGTAATGGGGCAGTTCACCTTCCGCTACGGATTGCCTCCCTCGGTTGCGATCCTGTGCGGGCTGGCGGTCGGAACCGCCATCGGGGCCGTCAACGGTTTCCTGGTCAGCCGCATCAAACTGCCGCCTTTCATCGTGACGCTGGGCATGTGGCAAATCATTCTGGCGGCGAATTTCCTCTATTCACAAAACGAAACGATCCGCTCGCAGGATATCGAGGACAATGCACCCATCCTCCAGCTGTTTGGGGCCAAATTCAACGTGGGCGGCGCGGTCTTCACCGTTGGCGTGATCTTCATGCTGGTGCTGATCCTAGGCCTTGCCTATGCGCTGCGGCATACCGCCTGGGGCCGACATGTCTATGCGGTGGGGGACGATCCCGAAGCGGCGGAACTGTCCGGCGTCAACGTGCACCGCACGCTGATGTCGGTCTACATGCTATCGGGCCTGATCTGCGCCTTCGCGGGCTGGGCGCTAATTGGCCGGATCGGGTCTGTTTCACCCACATCGGGGCAACTGGCGAATATCGAAAGCATCACTGCGGTTGTGATCGGCGGCATTTCCCTGTTCGGGGGGCGTGGCTCGATCCTCGGATCGCTGTTCGGGGCCCTGATTGTCGGCGTCTTTACTTTGGGCCTACGCCTGCTGGGCGCGGATGCGCAGTGGACCTTCCTGCTGATCGGCATCCTGATCATCGCGGCCGTTGCCGTGGACCAGTGGATCAGAAAGGTGGCCGCGTGATGGAACCCATTCTCAAAGGACGAAACCTTGTGAAACGCTACGGCAAGGTCACGGCGCTGGACCAGTGCGACTTTGACCTGATGCCCGGTGAGATTCTTGCGGTAATCGGCGACAACGGCGCTGGCAAATCCACCCTGATCAAGGCGGTGTCGGGCGCGGTCACACCGGACGAAGGCGACGTCTGGCTCGACGGGCACAAGGTGAATTTCCACTCGCCCATCGACGCGCGCGAGGCCGGGATCGAAACCGTATATCAGACGCTTGCGATGTCCCCTGCCCTGTCCATTGCCGACAACATGTTCATGGGGCGCGAGATTCGCCGCAAAGGCCCGTTAGGGTCCGTGTTCCGAATGCTCGACCGCCCAGCGATGGAGAAATTCGCCCGCGACAAGCTGAGTGAACTTGGCCTGATGACGATCCAGAACATCAATCAAGCGGTCGAGACGCTTTCGGGCGGTCAGCGGCAGGGTGTCGCTGTGGCCCGCGCGGCGGCGTTCGGATCCAAGGTCATCATCCTGGACGAACCCACCGCCGCCCTAGGGGTAAAGGAAAGCCGCCGGGTACTGGAACTGATCCTTGACGTAAAGTCCCGCGGCATCCCAATCATCCTGATCAGCCATAACATGCCCCATGTGTTCGAGGTCGCCGACCACATCCACGTGCACCGGCTGGGCAAAAGGCTCTGCGTGATCGACCCCAAGGACTACACCATGTCTGACGCCGTGGCCTTCATGACCGGCGCCAAGGAACCGCCCGCCGAGGATCAGGCGGCGTGAGCAACAACACCGCCTCTCCCACAGCGCTGGCAGAGCGGATCGCCGATGCCGCTGCCGCGTTACCACCCCAGCGCGGGCGGCATCTGGTAGCTGTGGCCGGCCCGCCGGGTGCGGGCAAGTCGACGGTCGCGGCACTGGCGCAGGCAGAGCTGAACCAGCGCGGGCATCCTACCGGTCTGCTGTCCATGGATGGGTTTCACTACGACAACGCCATCCTGACCGCGCGCGACATGCTGCACCGCAAGGGCGCGCCGGAAACCTTCGATGTCGCGGGTTTCCATGCGCTTCTGATCCGCCTGAAGACTGAAGACGATGTCGCCGTCCCCGAGTTCGACAGGGATCTGGACAAAGCCATCGCTGCCCGATCAATCGTCACGAAGGAGCAGCGGATCGTTCTGGTCGAAGGCAACTACCTGCTGCTGGATGAACCCGGCTGGGCCGAGTTGCAAAGCCTGTGGTCGGTCCGGGTGTTTCTGGATGTCGATCTGCAGACCCTCGAAACCCGGCTGACGGACAGGTGGCTGTCGCATGGCCTCACGCCCGGCGCGGCCAAAGACCGGGCGCTGGCCAATGACATCCCCAACGCCCGACGCGTCGTCTCGCACTCGTTGCCCGGCGACGTGGTGCTTGGATAGTCCAAACCTGACATTCGCGCCACAGCCCCGAACGCGGTATCATGCTCCCGTGAACCGAATTCAGGGGGGTGGGGAATGCAAAACTCAATAATCCGGCGCGGCATTGATTCAGCCGCCGCAATTGGCCTGAGCCTTTGGATCTGTACGGCCCCAGCTTCCGCCGATCAAAGCGACGCAGAGGCCGCGATCCAGACGTTCGACAAAGCAATGCTGTCGATCTTCCACCGCGGTCAGGACCAACTGTCCGAGGCAACGCGGCCTGTCATGGTCATCGCCCGTGACGTCACGGTGATCTCGAAAGACGGGCAGGCCAGCTATACCAGAAACGCGCCACTGTATCAGAACCTCAAATCCACCTCACACGTCCTGCTGGGGATCATCGGTGCGGTGACCCCGTGGCCCGAGGATTCGACCGATAGTGACCGCTGGAAAAAGGAGTTCTCGGAAATCGCGACCCAGATCGGCACACTGCTGCCCGCCATCGGCGACCTCGGCCTGTCCCCTGAGCTACTGACCAGCCAGCAACAGATGCTGAACACCGCACGCAGCTTCGTCACCGACGCCCTGACCAAAGACCAGATCACGCGCGAGGCGATCACCAAAGCCATCAACGACATGCGCCCGATCTGGGCCGAGAACATGCGCCAGACCGCGCGGGCCGAGCTGACGGCGCTGCACAAGGCGGTCTCGGACGCGCGGGCGGCCATGTCCAAGCAGGACTGGGACAAGATGTATATCATGCACCACGGCGGATCTAGCGTGAAGAACGTCAACGTGGTCCGGCTTTATCTGGAACGCGTGATGCCCGGAAAAGTTGCCGGCGGGCAGGTGCTGTTTGCCGAAAACGCACACGGGATCGACGCGCTGGCGAAACACGCGGGCTATGTGAGGATGCAGCGGCTAGTCGGCCAATGGGCCTTTGGCGATCCCGCCCGGATGGAGGTCGATCTGCTGGGATATGAGGCCGGAGCCATTCTGGACGAGATGATCCCCGCCCTGCCGCCGCTGCCGTCGGACTGATCTAGCCGTCCGTGAAGCGCAGATGAACATTCCTTTATAATCGGGCCCGGCCATAGCAATCCCCCGCTCCGCTTCCAACATCTATGCAAAGGAAACGGAGGAAATCATGACCAGAGCCAAACTGATCGGTGCCGCCGCCTTGGCCAGCACCCTTGCCCTTTCGACCCACGCTTTTGCAGACACAACGCCCGACCTGACCGGTGTCTGGAGCGGCAACCATACCGTGGTCGGCCTGCCCAACGAACACAGCGACGGTGCCCCGCGATTCAACGAATCCGAATGGGTGCTTGAGATCAAGGAACAGCAGGACAACGTGTTCTGGGGCACCAGCAAATGGAGCCGCGCCAGCTCGGACCGTTGGGGCGAAGCGCAGGTGACCGGCACCTTCAACCAGGACGGATCCGGCACCATCGCCATGATCGAAACCCGGACCGGTCCCGAGCGTCAGGTGAACGGCCTGATCGACGCCCGGATCGAAGACGGCAAGATTTACGCCGATTTCCGCAGCCTGCGCAGCGGCATCGCCTACAGCACCGTACTGGAACGGGCCGAGGGCGTCTGATCGGATAAGCAGGGACCGGCGCGCGCCGGTCCCATTTTCCGGCTACAGTCCAAGTTCGGACAGGCCCGGATGATCATCCGGGCGTCGCCCTTGTGGCCAGCGAAACAGGCGGTCTTCTTCCCGAATGGGCAGATCGTTGATGCTGGCATGGCGGTTCTGCATCAGGCCGTCGGGGGCAAACTCCCAGTTTTCATTGCCGTAAGACCGGAACCAGTTGCCACTGTCATCGCGCCATTCATAGGCGTAGCGCACCGCAATCCGGTTCTCGGTGAACGCCCAAAGCTCCTTGATCAGCCGGTATTCATTTTCGCGTATCCACTTGCCGGTCAGAAAAGCCTCGGCCTCTTGCCGATTGGTGACGAAATGCACGCGGTTGCGCCATTTGGTGTCCAGCGTATAGGCCTTGGCCACTTTGACTGGATCACGGCTGTTCCAGCCATCCTCGGCCAGCCGTATCTTTTCGATCGCGGTCTCGCGGGTGAAGGGCGGCAGCGGCGGGCGGGTTTCCATATCGGTCATCCTTTTTGAACAGGTCTCAGAGGTCGAGTTTCAGGTCAGTTGTCCCTGCGGCGGGAACGGCGCAGCACAGCAGAACGTCATCTGCGGAATGGTCCGCTGTGGGCGGTGTCCGATATGCAACCTTCCCAGCCATCCGGCGCGTCAGGCAACTGCCGCAGGACCCGCCCCGGCAGGAAAAGGACGGGGTCAGACCCTGCGCCTCGGCCAATTCCAGAAGCGTGGTACCACCCGCTTGCCACTCGGCGGTTTTGCCGGACGCCGCGAAGGTCACTGATGCGGAATGCGCCTCGGGCTCTGGCTCGAATGCCTTTGCTGTAACGTCCGAGCGTCGCTTCAGCGACGCTGGACCAAAGCTTTCCGCCAAAATACGGTCATCCCGCACACCAAGCCCCAGCAACATGTCGTAGACCGCCTGCATGAAGCCGGGCGGGCCGCAGAGGTAGAACTCATAATCGTCCAAGGCCAGCGTCTCGCGGATCAGATCCGGGCTGATGCGCCCTTCGGCATGGAAATCCACGCCCATCTGATCGCCGTCGGCAGGCCGTCCGATGACCGAGAGATAGCGGATACGGCCACAGCTGACCGCCTCGGCCCGGCGCAGTTCCGCATGAAAGGCGCGCTGACCGGTTGTCTGCGCGGCGTAGAACACTGTCAGGGGTCGCAGGGTTTGCGGGTCGTTCAACGCGTGGCGCACCATCGAGATCATCGGGGTGATCCCGACACCACCGGCAAATAAGACCGCAGGCCGCGCGTCGGATGCGTTTAAGACAAACTGACCTTTGGGGACCTTGACCTCGACCCGATCGCCGACGGCAAACGTGTTATGGACATGGTTCGAGACAACTCCGCCGGGCTCCCGCTTGACCGAGATGCTATACCCCTCATCGCCCGGTGCCGAGGAAACCGTATAGGTCCGGACCAAAGGCGGGTGGCCGTCCGGCTGCACCCGGATCGTCAGAAACTGGCCCGGCTGGAACGACGGCAGCGGCAGATCATCCGTAGGCTCAAACGTGAAGGACCGGATGGTCTCACTTTCATCCTGAATCGCGGCAACCCGAACCGACCGCCACGCGGACCGCTGCTTTTCGGCCTGCGCGCGCGCCTCGGCCCTTGGCCAGTCATCCGCCATCAGGCTGTTGGGCGAATAATCCTGCAGCTCGCCACGAAACGGCAAAGCGTCGCTCAGGCGCAACCCGTGGTCCAGTTCAAACCGCCATGCCCGGTCCGCACCCTGAAACGCCGCGATGTCGGGGTGGTTTTCGTCCAGCACCTCAACCGCCCCGGTCAGCATCAGCAGATCGCCGGTCCGGTAGTCGGGAAACAACAGCCCGGCGCGGGGGGTCAGAAGGAAATTCCCCAGCGTGTTGAAGAAGTTGTTCCCGGCAAAATCCGGGACCAGCAGGCTATTGCCTTCGACTTTGACAAAGCCCGACCGGCCGCCGCGATGGGAGACATCGACGCCGCTCGCAAAAGTCTGCCCGGGCGTATGGGCGTGACTGGCAACATAAAACGAGTTGGCGGCAGAGATGGCCTCGCGCGCTGCCTCATCCAGTTGCACCAAGCGTTCTACCTGCACTGGCTGCCGCTCGTGCGGATCACGGACGAACCGGATATCGTGGGTCTGAATATATTGCGGGCAATTGCCGAAAGACTGCACAACATCCAGCGCAAACCCCGTCTCGGTCACTTCCCCTACGGTGGCATTCACTCGGTTACGCCGCCGCGTGGGCAGTTCGATCCCCAGCGCCCCAATCGGCGCCCCCGTTTTCAGCGCTGCACCAAGCGGGTCATCCGCACGGGGAATTGCATCCACAGTCAACCGCCTTTCAGTCGGCGCGCCGATGAACCCCGGCTCGCCCGGCAGTATCGAGGCCCAGGGCCAGCCGTCCTCATCCACGCTTCCCAGAACCAGAAACGGGATTTGCTCAAAAAACGCACGGTGCTGGTCGGGCATGTAGGGCCGGATAACCGCGCGGCCCAGCTTCTCCATTTCCGCGCGTTTGCCCACCCGGCTTTGCATCATCTGCTCACCCTCGTGAAACACTGAGATGTCTTTCGCTACCGGCGCATTCATGGCGGGCCTCTTGTCGCAAATGGGTGGGCCAGCCGCGCCCTTGCGGCTGGCACATCTTGACGGTGTCAGGCGGCGTTCAGACCGGCTGCGGTTTTGGGCATCGGAACAAACCCGTCCAACGCCTCGATATTGGCCAGCAGGCGGCGGACATTCGGGTAAGGCTCAAGCGAAACGTCACCTTCGGGCGCGTGGGCCGTGTAGCTGTAGATCGCCACATCGGCGATGGTCGGCGCATCCCCCACAAGCCAGTCACGCCCATTCAGATGCGCCTCGAGCTTGCCCAGCACTTTTGCCGCCGTCGCATGGGTGAACGCCTTGTCCAACGGCGCGTTGAACACGTTGATCAGACGCGCGGCGGCGGGGCCAAAGGCGATCTCACCAGCGGCGAGCGTCAGGAACTTCTGAACCTCGGCCTCAAGCACCGGATCGCTTGGCAGGTAGGCGGGCGCGTATTTGCGGGCCAGATAGACGAGGATTGCGTTGCTGTCGGAGACGACCACGTCGCCGTCTTCCAGAACCGGCACCTGTCCGGCCGGGTTCAGGGCCAGAAAATCGTCCTGTTTCTGCGCGCCGCCTGCAAGATCGACATCAATCACCTGATGGTCGATGCCCGCCAGATTGGCGAACAGAACAGCCCGGTGCGCGTGGCCGGACAGCGGAAAACTGTGAATGCGGATGGTATCAGACATCGGATGGGTCCCTTTGCAAGTGCTGTGGTGAATCTGTCTTTGGATCCCAACTTAGCTTGCCCGCCCAATGGCGATAATATACCTAATCATTCAATGACTATGAATGATCCGTAGATAATGGACACCATCACCGGAATGCGCACCTTTGCCGCTGTGGCCACCCATGCCTCGTTCACCGAAGGGGCGCGGCAGGTCGGGATCAGCACCAAGCTGGCCAGCAAATATGTCGCTCAGCTAGAGGAACGGCTGAACGCGCAGCTTTTCCACCGCACCACGCGCAGCGTCACCCTGACCGACACGGGGAAATCCTATTTCGACCGCTGCCTGCCCCTGCTGGACCAGTTTGACGAGTTGGAAGGGCTGGTCCAGCAAAAGCAGGCCGACCTTGCCGGCCGCATCCGGATCACCGCCCCCACGGGCTATGGCTCGGCCCAACTGGTGCATCTGCTGAAACCGTTTCAACAGGCGCATCCCAAGGTCTCGGTCGAGTTGCATCTGTCGGACCACCACGTCTCATTGGTGGATGAGGGGTACGATCTGGCCATCCGCTTCGGCGCGCTGAAAGAGTCGACCCTTGTGGCCCGCAAACTGACGGATATGCGGATCGTCTGCTGCGCCTCGCCTGATTATCTGGCCCGGTTCGGCACACCGGAAACCCCGGCGGATTTGACCCGGCACAACTGTCTGCTGCAGGCCACCGGGAACAACGTGGACCAGTGGGAATTCAAAGGGCCGGACGGCACATTTACAGTCACCGTCGCAGGCAATTTCCGCGCCAACTCGCCCCGCGCTGTGGCCAACATGGCGGCTGACGGTATGGGCGTGGGCCGCGTGCCGCTTTACACAGCGCAGCCGTTTCTGGACGCGGGCAGCCTGCAATTACTGTTTCAGGCGCAAGAGGCCAAGGTTCTGGGGCTGTACGCAACCTATCCGCCAAACCGCCATCTGACCGCGCGGATACGGGCGTTGATTGATCATTTGGTGGCGGAGCTGCGCCACAACTAGCAAACGGCCCATCTTTTCCGAGTGAAGTCATGCGAGCGTCAGACTAAACTATTTAGCACTTATGCGAATTTTTTGATGTTAATGTTCCCATAACGCATACTGTCCCGGTTGCGAGAAGGGGCGGGACAGCACGACCAAGCCGGAGGAACAAAATGACCGGAAAAATCTCCAAAAGAGCAGCGGTCGCAGCAGCGGTTTTTGCAACAATGGGCACATTTGCATCGGCCCAGCAGTCCGAGTGGTCTTACGAGGCGACACTCTACCTGTTCACGCCGGAAACGGATGTTTCGCTGGCGACGCCGGTGGGCACGCTGGACGGCACGCTCAGCTTTTCCGACGCTCTCGAGAACCTAGATCTGGCCTTCATGGGCGCGTTTTCGGCAACCAACGGACGGTGGTCCCTGCTGGCTGATTACAACTACACCGACCTGTCATTCAGCAACGATACGCCCGGCCCGGCCAGTTCTGGGCTCAGAACTTCACTAACCACACAGTTCTTCAGCGGGTATCTCGGATACCGGGTTTACCAAACGCCGACCACCAATGTGGATGTCGCAGCTGGTTTCCGCTGGTTCAGAACCGAGACTGACTTTGACGTTTTGCCGGGAACCGCGCCGGGGCGCTCGGTTTCCGTGGATGAAAACTGGACCGATCCGGTGATCGGCCTTCGGGCACGGGTTGCACTGTCAGACCGATGGTCCGCAACAGGGTTCGTGGATTACGGCGGTTTTCGCAGCGACAGCGAAACATGGCAGTTGCTGGTGACAGCCGACTACGCGATCAACGAGCGCTGGTTGATCAGGGGCGGCTATCGCTACATCTCGTTCGATCACGAGATTGACGGCAACGACTTCAAATTCGATCAATCCGGCCCGGTCATCGGAGCGACCTACCGGTTCTAGCCAGCGATCCGACGCCCCGTTTGACCGGTGATCAAGGGCTCGGCAACAGGTCAGAGTGCTTGTCGACCACCTGCCCAAAGTGATGCCGCCACAGGTCAACCCCCAGCTTACCGCTGCGATCCAGCGATGAGCCTGCGACCGCATCCGCAACAATGGTCGGCTGCAGACCCGCATCAAACAGGGCGAAACCCGCCGCCAGAACACAGCATTCGGCCTGAATGCCGCAGACCAGAACGCGATCCACCTGCCAGCTTTGGAAAAGCGAAATCACCTCATCCGGCGGCCTGTACCCGAATTTGTAGACAACGTGATCCGTCCCGATCAGCCCGCCATCCACCGAGCGCGGCGTCCACCCGATCTGGCGATAAAACGGCACCTTCTGCTCATCATAGCGGTGGACGGTCGCAATCGACGGCATGCCCGAGGCCAGCGCCTGACAGCGATCGACCAGCCAGTGCGGCGGATCGAAACACGGCTGAACATCGACCACAAGCAAGGCTTGTTTCATGTCATTCCCTTACTTTGGCGCACCGGCTGAAGGGTCAAACCGCCTGATGCACCTCGATGATATTGCCCTCGGGGTCGTGAAAGAAGATCTGGTGCCACTCTTTCGCAAAGGCGGTGCCGTAATCCGAATAGCGCACGCCCTTGTCGTCCAGCATCTGCTTGAAGGCCGCGATATCGTCGGTGCGAAAGGCGATGTGGCCACGTTCGACCGGGTTGATCGCCTCACCATGTTTGAAGGCCACATCCAGATTCTTCTCGGCCAGATGCATCTGCATCGCCCCGTCCGTGGCAAAGCGGATTTTGCCGTTGTAACCGGTTTCGTCCGTCGCCGTGGACCTTGGGAAGTTTTCGATCGGAATGTCCTGCAGCCCCAAAACACCCGTATAGAAGTCGTGCAGCCGCTCGACGTCATCAGACACATAGTTGATGTGGTGGAATTCCAGTTTCATGACCCGCCGTCTTTTCTGTTTGCGCCTGACCCCACCAAACCCCGGAACCCGGCGACTGACAAGCCAGAACGATGCCCTTGTGGACAGGAGTTGCGTTGAAAACGGTTGCAGTTGCGCGGCGTTTCCCAGATGCTCAACTTTGGGGCAAAAGACGCAGGAACCGAGCTGGGCCGGAAGAAATATGTCGCTGGAAGAGCCATTTACAGACCTCAAAATCGAAAGGCAGTCGACCGGGTTTTACAAAGGCTATAGCCTGCCGATTGCTCTGGTCAGCAAAATCACTGTATCGCTCTTGGTTCTGTGGGCCTTGGTCTGGCCGCTTTCAGCCAATGACACGCTGCGATCCTGGAAATCCGGTCTGCTGGCCGAGTTCAACGTCTTTTACGACATCTCCGTCGCGGTGTTTGCGTTTTTTCTATTCCTCGTCGCCGTCATTCCCGCCACCGGGCGCATGCGGTTGGGGGCCGAGGATGAACGGCCCGAATTCTCAAATTTTTCTTGGTTTTCCATGATGTTCGGCGCGGGGTTGGGCGTCGGTCTGATGGTTTACGCTACCGCTGAGCCGCTGGGATTGTGGGAAACCAACCCCCTGACCGTCTCGGGTGAGGTCGCCTCAAAAAGCCAGGACGCAATTCAGGGGGCCTATCGCTATACCTTTTTGCACACAGGATTTCACGCCTGGGCCATCTATGTGGTGACGGGGCTCAGCCTTGCCTACTACGCCTATACCCGAGGCATGCCACTGACGATCCGCTCCGCCCTGACGCCTTTGCTGGGCGAATATTCCAACGGTATCGCGGGCCATGTGATCGACATTCTGGGCGTTGTGGCCACCATCCTTGGCGTGGCCGTGACCATCGGCTACGGCGTGTCGCAGCTTGTCGACGGGGCCTTCCTGATCACCGGCGGGCAATGGCTAATGGAGACCGCGGGCAGCGTGATGAAACCATCCACCGCTGGGCTAATCTCGGCCTTGGCGCTGGTGATGCTGATGTCCACCCTGTCCGCCGTGTCCGGCGTGGGGCGGGGGGTCAAATACCTGTCGAACCTCAATCTGATCCTGTCGCTGATCCTGCTCGCTGTCTTCATCCTGTTCGGGTCCTTTGCCTTTGCCATGACGACCTACGGGCAGGCCTTGCTGGACTATGTGCTCAACTTCATCCCGCTCAGCCTGCAAGCCTATACCCCGATGTCGCAGGCCGAATTCGCCTCGGCCCTGCCCCCCGAGGCCACCCCTTTCGCGGCCGAGCTGTTCCCCGGCGCAACCGATGCATGGGGCACCAAAGACAGTTTTCTCGTAGACCTCAGCAGAGAGGCCTCCGCGCTGTCGGACGCCACCAAAACCGCCGTCTACGATGCGGGTACACCGGGGCGGCTGTTCGACTGGCAATCGGGCTGGACCACCTTCTATTGGGCGTGGTGGATCGCGTTTTCCCCCTTTGTCGGCCTGTTTCTGGCGCGCATCTCGCGCGGGCGCACGGTGCGCGAGTTCATTTTTGGCGCAGTCGTCGCCCCATCACTGGTCTGTTTCGCATGGATGACGATCCTGGGCGGTTCGGCCATCGACCTTGAACTGAACGGGGATGCCAACGGGGCGATCCTTGCGGCCTCGACCACGGCGACGCTGTTTGTGACGCTGGAACAGATGATCTCGGGCAACCTTCTGACCATCATCAGCTTCATGTGCGTGGTTTTGACCATGACCTTCCTCGTCACCTCGGCGGATTCGGGCATTCTGGTGATGAACACGATCATGTCCGGGGGTACCGAGGATACCAGCGTCACCCATCGCATCCTGTGGGGCGGGCTGCTGACACTGGTGATCGGAACGCTGTTGATCGCAGGCGGAGGCGGGCTTGAGGCGCTGACCAACTCGATGATCATCGGCGCCCTGCCCTTCAGTCTTGTGCTGCTGCTGATGTGCGTGTCGCTGGCCAAGGCGATGATCAACGACCTGCGGCGGTCACAATACGAAGACACCCCGTCGCAATCTGAATAAAACATTAAGGGCTGGGGCCGTTTTCTTAATCTTTCCGCCGGGGTGCGCTTCATCTCGGGCGGATAGATGTTGATGGACTGTCCAATGGCGAACCCCATCCTAAACGCGCCTGACAGCCAATTCGTCGACAAGACTAAACTCAAAGGAACCGCAACGGATCAACTTCGGGAAAGGGCCGCGCCATGTCTGACGCTCAGGTTTACGCACCGCTATTCCAGCCCATCCGCCTTGGTCCCGTTACTGCGAAAAACCGGTTCTATCAGGTCCCCCATTGCACCGGCCTTGGCCATGTCCGCCCGCGCGCCGAGGCGGCGCTGCGCGGCATGAAGGCCGAGGGCGGCTGGGGCGTCGTGTCCACGCAGGAAACCGAGATTCACCCGACCTCGGACCTCGCTCCGTTTGCCGAGGGCCGCCTATGGGATGCCCGCGACATCCCCGCCCTGCGCCTGATGACCGATGCGGTGCATGACCACGGCGCACTGGCAGCAGTGCAACTGGTGCACAACGGCAGCCACGCCACCAACCTTTTGTCGCGCGCGCCAGTGCTGGCCCCGTCCGAGATGGCGATCAGCGCTGCGCAACCGAAACAGGGCCGCGCGATGGATAAGGCCGATATCCGTGCCCTGCGCCAATGGCACTGCGACGCCGCCCTGCGTGCCAAAGAGGCCGGGTTCGATATCATCTATGTATATGCGGGCCACGGGATGACTCTGGCCCAACACTTCATGCTGCCGCACCTGAACTCTCGGACTGATGAATACGGCGGCACGCTGGAAAACCGCGTGCGCCTGACCCGCGAATTACTGGAAGACACCCGCGAGGCGGTGGGCGACAGCTGCGCCGTCGCCTTCCGCTTTGGCATTGACGAAATGCTCGGCCCCGACGGGATGCAGGCCGCCGAGGAAGGCCGTGCCGTGGTCGAGCTTCTGGCCGATCTGCCAGACATCTGGGACGTGAACGTCTCGGACTGGTCCAACGACTCCGCGACCACGCGGTTTCAGCCGCAGGACGGGTATCAAAACGACTATCTGGCCTACGTGAAACAGGTGACGAACAAGCCGGTTGTTGGGGTCGGGCGGCTGACCTCGCCCGATCTGATGCTGTCGATGCTGCGCAAGGGGGTGGTTGATCTGATCGGGGCCGCGCGCCCCTCAATCGCCGACCCGTTCATCCCGCGCAAGATCGAAGAGGGCCGGATCGACGAAATCCGCGAATGCATCGGCTGCAACATCTGCGCCGCCTCCGACGGGCTCGGCATCCCGATCCGCTGCACCCAGAACCCCACGATTGGCGAGGAATGGAGGCGCGGCTGGCACCCCGAGCGCATCGCAGCGCGTGGACAGGCACAGCAAACGCTGGTCGTGGGCAGCGGCCCGGCCGGTCTGGAATGCGCCATGCAACTGGCCCGGCGCGGCTATGACGTGACCTTGGCCGAAGGCGAGATGGATTTCGGCGGGCGTGTCCTGCGCGAAAGCCGCCTGCCGGGGTTGGCCGCCTGGGGTCGGGTCGCGGATTACCGTCTGACCGACCTGCGTCAGCGGGCCAATGTGCAGATGTTTACCGACAGCGCCCTGGACGCCGATCAGGTACTGGAACTGGGCATCGACCATGTGTTTCTCGCAACCGGCGCGCGCTGGCGGGCGGACGGGATCGGGCGCAACACCCGCCGCACTCCGCCCCGGATCGACACGGCGGCCTTTGTCTACACGCCCGACGACATCATGGCCGGAACCGAGCCCGAAGGCTCGGTGCTGGTCTATGACGATGACCACATCTATCTGGCCGGGGTGATCGCAGAAAAGCTCGCACAGATGGGCTGTGACGTGACGTTCGTGACGCCGGACAGCGCGGTCTCGGCCTTCTCGGCCTACACCTTGGAACAGCACCGCATTCAGGCGCGGCTGATCGAACTGGGCGTCGATATCCGCTGCAATAACGTGCTGCACAGCATCGCGACGGATCATGCGACGACGGCCTGCACCTATACCGGGCGGCACAGCCCGGTCGACTGTACTTCGGTCGTTCTGGTCACGGAACGGCAGCGCAACACGTCGCTTTATGACGCATTGCAGGGCAAGGGGCTGAAGACGCTGGAGCTGATCGGCGATGCCGCCTCACCCGGCTTGATCGCCGATGCGGTTTTCGACGGGCACCGCGCCGCGCGCGATTTCGAACGCCCGAAACATGCGGCAGAACAAGACTGGTTCCGCCGGGAAATCACCGATCTGCGGGAGGAGACGCCATGACCGAAACCATCGTAAACACATCCCGTCGCCGCGGCGGCGGCCGCGCAGCGCGCATCGCGCTGCAACAGACCACAACCGGCAACGAGGCCGTCCACGGCGGCATCGCCGGTGGCCGCTACCGCCCGCTATCGCAAACGGATATGGAGGCCATCCACAACGCCGCCCTGACCGTTCTGGATCAGACCGGCCTTGCGGATCACTTCCCCGAACTGCTGGATCTGGTGCTGCCCAAGGGCGCGGTGCTGAACGCGCACAACCGCCTGTGCTTCCCCCGCGCATTGATGGAGGATTTGCTGGCGGGGGCCGCGCGGGAATACTACGTCCACGCGCGGGGTGAGCGCGCGGGCAAGGACGACATGCACTGCACCGCGCAAAGCGTCTATTTTGCCAATTCGGGCACCGCAGTCACAACGTTTGACGCCAAAACCAAGTCCTATCGCCCCTCCGAGCTGCGTGACATCTACGATTTCACCCGGCTGGTCGACAGGCTGGACAATATTCACATGCTGGGCGCAACCGTTCTGGCCACGGATGTGCAGGACGATTTCAGCCATGACATGAACATGGTCTACGCCATGCTATCGGCCAGCCAGAAACCGGCCTGCATGGCCTTCCGCGACCGCAGCCATATCCCGCATGCGATCCGCATGTTCGATCTGGCCTCGGGCGGAGAGGGTTCGTTTCTGAAAAAACCCTCGGTCGTGTTTGGCGGCTGTCCCATCGTCTCGCCCCTGCGCATCGGGCGCGAGAATATGGAGATTTTGATAGACACCGCCAAGCTGGGCCTGACCGTCGATCTGGCCGTGCCGCCGCAGGCGGGCGCAACCGCGCCTGCAACACTGGCCGGAACGCTGGTGCAGGCGGTGGCGGAAACGCTGGCCTGCGTCGCCATCGCCAACCTGATCAAACCGGGCTGCCCGGTCAGCTTTTCCGCATGGCCCTTCATCACCGATCTGCGCAGCGGGTCCTTCACCGGCGGCAGCGGTGAGCAGGCCCTGATCGGGGCCGCCGCCGTACAGATGGGGCAGTTCTACGGCCTGCCCACCTCGGTCGGGGCGGGCATGACCGATGCGAAACTGCCCGACGCGCAATACGGGCTGGAGAAGGCTCTGACCTTCTCACTCGCCGCCCATGCCGGGGCCAACCGGGTGTGCGAGTTCGGCGGCATGCTAGGCAGCCTGATGGGCTGCAGTTTTGAGAGCATGGTCATCGACAACGAGGCCGGAGGCATGATCCTGCGCTCCTTGCGCGGCATCGAGGTCACGGATGAGACGCTGGCAGTGGACGTCATCCACACCTGCGCCATCGATCCCGGCCATTTTCTGGGCAACCCGCACACGCTGGGCTTCATGAATTCCGAATTCGTCTATCCACAACTGATGGACCGCGCCCGCACCGACACGTGGGAAAATGAAGGCAAGCTTGACCTGCTGGAACGGGCGCATGAAAGCGCAAATGCCATTCTGGGCAGCCATTTCCCGAACCATTTCGGCGCTGCCGATGCGCAGGTGCGCGAGGAGTTTCCAATCCTCCTCAGCAAAGAGGACATGCAGCGCATCCGGGGGTAATCCTGCCACCCCAAAACGAAAAAAGGCGCGCCCGAGGGCGCGCCGTCTTCGATTTCAGTCAGGTGTTTAGCCTTCCAGACCCAGCTTGTGCACATGGATCTCGTTGATCGGATGGCTGTCCGCGCCAACGATTCCCGGGCGGGAGTGCCGGTAGAGCGACCGCCAATAGGGCTGAATGACCGTACCGTCTTCGCGCAGGAAGGTCTGGATCTTCTCCATATGCTGGCGCCGCGTATCCGCGTCGGCAATGGCCGAGGCCGCATCCAGCATCGAGTCGAACTCGTCACTGGCCAGACCGGTTTCGTTCCAGGCCACGCCATTCTTATAGGCCAGCGTCAGAACCTGAACCCCCAGCGGGCGGTGCCCCCAGTCGGTCGAGCTGAACGGGTATTTGTTCCAGTCGTTCCAGAACGTATTGCCCGGCAGAACGGTCCGCTTCACCTTGAAGCCCGCATCACGCAGCTGGGCGGCCAGCGCGTCGGTGGTGTTGCGACGCCAGTCGTCGTCGATCGAGATGATCTCATGCTCGAAATCCATCATGCCCGCTTCTTCCATCAGCGCGCGTGCGCCTTCCGGGTCCAGCGGCGGCGCGCCGATATCGGCGTATTCCGGATGGATCGGGCAGACATGGTGGTTTTCCGCAATCGTCCCGCGGTTGGCATAGCCCAGTTCCAGCAACACGTTGTTGTCGCAGGCCATGGCCAGAGCGCGGCGGACCTTGGCGTCGGCATAAGGTGCAACGCCATCCACTTCCGAATCGCGGTTGGTGCGCAGCACCAGCGTGTTGGCCGAGACAGATTCGCTCTGGTTCCAGCCGATGCCTTCGAAGATTTCGACAAATTCACCGACCGTTTCATAGGTCATGTCGATCTCTTCCGCCTCGGCCGCCGCTAGATGCGCCGCGCCGTCGGTGCCGTAGTCGATGAACTCGATCCGGTCCAGATAGGCCCCTTCGCCCCACCATTCGTGATCGGTGTTCTTCTCAAGCACGACCTTTTCGCCGACCGCATATTCGACCAGCTTGTAAGGTCCGGTGCCGACAGGATCATTCGCCGGGTCGCCCGACCAGCCATCGGGAACAATCGCCGCCGGGTATTCGGTGACCGCCGGGATGATGGTGATATCGGGCCGGGTCAGGTTCAGCTTCAGCGTCAGATCGTCAACAACCTCAAGCGCGCCATCCGCCGGGCCGTCGCCAGCATCGTTCTGCAACGAGCCCATGCGCGCGGCCATCGAGTTGCCTTCCCATGTGCCATCGCACCAGCGCCCGAAGTTATAGGCCACATCCTGCGCGGTCAGCGTGCCGCGCCCGTCGTTCCAGTTCACACCGGGACGGATGCGCAGCGTGTATTGGGTGGCGTCGTCATTGACCTCCCAGCTTTCCAGCAAGCGCGGCTCGAACGTGCCATCCGCGTTGTACTGGACCAGATATTCCAGAAAACCGCGCACCACGTTGCCAAGCTGCGGCCAGTTATAGAGCGGCGGATCAAGCTGCGCGCGCACGACCTGCTGAATGCGGATCGTCCCGCCCTGCTGGACATTGACGGCGGCGCGCGCGGGCTGCGCCAGACCGATCATCGAATAGGCGGCAGATGCCGAAACACCCAGTGCTGTTGCACGGGTCAGAAACTCTCGGCGGCTTAATTTGCCGCTCTCTACTTCGTCCACATGCATGTGAACCGCAGGATGGACCTGCTGCGAATTGCCGAGGCTTGTCATTTATATCTCCCCAAAATCTGGCCTTGCGGGTCTTATTGTACCCATTTGCCTAAGTTTTGGTACAGATTCGATTAAGTTTGCAGTAGTTGAATTTTTATGGATGACATTAGCAAAATTAATCGCAAACTCAGCCGGAACCTGGTCGCGCTGCACGCCTTTGACGAGGTCGCGCGGCACGAAAATTTCACCAGCGCAGCTGAGGCGCTGGGGCTGACCCAGTCCTCAATCTCACAGCGCATCAAGGCGTTGGAAACGGAATTGGGGGTGACGCTGTTCAACCGCGAACACCGGGGCGTGTCGCTGACAATCGAAGGGTTGCGCCTGTTGAACGAGGTCCGGCCCGCCATGACTCAGATGGGCCTCGCCGTCGTTTCCTTGTTGAATCGAAAGTCAAAACCACGGGTGCGCATCTCGGCGGATTTCGCGTTTTCAACCTTCTGGCTGCTGCCGCGCCTGTCGGTCCTGCGCGACGAGATCGGCGATGAGATCGAGATCCAGATCCTCGCATCCCCCACCCCACCGGTCGAAGGGACCGACGATTGCGATATTCAAATTCACGTGGCGCATTACGACCGGATGAAACCCGGCGATGTCCTGCTTATCGAGGAAAAAGTGGCCGCCGTCGCCAGCCCTCAGCTATTAGCCAGAACGGGGCCAATCCAATCTTCCGCCGATTTACTTAACGTTCAACTTCTGAGCCTGTCCAAGCCGCCATCGGCAGAATGGCAGACCTGGCAGGGCTGGTTCGAGCAGCTAAACGTCAGTGGCACGCGCAAAAAGAACTATGTCAGCTTCAACAATTACGACATGGTCACGCAATCCGCCATCGCCGGAGATGGCGTGGCCTTGGGCTGGCTGGGGCTAGTTGACGGGCTGATTCAGTCCGGCGCGTTGGTGCAGGTGACAAGTGACGTCGTGGTCAGCGACGCCGGATATGTGATGTCCTGGGGACAGACCAATCTGGGTCAGGGGCCCCGAAAGGTGTTTGACTGGATATCGAAACAGGTCCGCTCGACAGATAGCGACCGGACCCGGACCTTCTAACCCGAGACCGGAACGGTCCGGCGTCTGGCGGCTATATCCGTCCAGTTCCGCCCGCCGAAAGCGATCAGCGCGATATAGAGCGTGTCCGTCTCAGGCTCGGGGCTGAACACGACGGTCAACCGATTGCCCACGCCGCCATGGCGCACCAGCCAGCCGGAAAGGCGGCCCTGCAACCGCATCCCCGACAGCGGGTTGGACAGGATCGACCGCGCCAGCGCGTCGACCTCTTCCAGACGGCGCTGTGCCGCAGCGATATCGCCGTCGGTCACGTCAACGATGTGATCAGCGATACCGATCAGATCCCGTTCGACAAACGGGTGGCGAACCAGCCGCATCAGCGTCGTGAATTCAGTGAAGCCAGATATGCCCGAGCCCCGGCCGAGATGTCCGAAACATCCCCGACCGGCTCCCACTCCCCGGTCGGCAGCGACAGGCGGCGTTCCAGCTCTGCCTCGAGCAGCGAATTCTCACGCTCGCGCGCGGTCTTTGCCTTGGTCAATTCACCGGATACCGCCGCGCTGACATTGGGGTATTCGCCCGCCTCGACCAGTTCCTTGGCAAAGGCATAGGCCGCTTCGGTGAAGCTGACGGATTGCTTTTGAACGGTCATGGCAAATCTCCAATGGTGCGCCATTAGAATACCAGCCAAGCCGTCAGACGGCAATATCACCCGGTTCGGACGCTGAACCCGGTCACACCCGGGCGCGCTCGAACTCGGCCCATGCGGCTTGAAACTTGTCGAAATCGAAACCGGGCGCGCGTGCCGCGTCCAGGACGATCCGCTCGGTCGAGACCATCTTTTCGATCGCAGCCTCCAACTGCCCCTCCAGATCGCCGGGGATGACCAGCGCGCCATGCCGGTCCGCATGGATCAGATCACCAGGATGGACCGTCAGACCAAAAACCGAGACCGGTGTGTCGATTTCCCGGACGTGCACAAACCCGTGGCTGGGCCCGACCGAGCCTGCAACCACCGGAAACCCCTCGGGCAGATCGCCCAGATCGCGCATGACGCCGTTGGTCAGGGCCCCAGACATGCCGAACCCCTTGTGCACGCTGGTGTTGATCTCACCCCAATAAGCCCCGATGCAGTGCGGGTAATCCACATCCTCGATCACCGCGACCGAGGGTGCGGAGGCTTCGGCCATATACCGGTAATAGTCCATACGGCGCTGACGGATGATGTCGGGGGCCTCGGATGGCGGCTGGACGGCGGCGATCTTTGCGGTGCGGGCATAGCCGACGACGGCAGGTTCGGCCGGGGCGGAACACAGCATTGTGCCGCGCGTGAACCGGTCGAACCCGCGTTTGCCCTGCGCCACTTCGATGGCGTTGCAGACAGTGGGCGTGTCGACCTTGCGCAGCAAAGCCAGAAGGGATGGTGTCATGGGGCCTCCAGCCAGCGGATCAGCGCCGCGGTTGTTTTGTCAGGTTGTTCCAGAGTGGTCAGGTGCCCGGCACCTTCGATGATCTCAAGCACGCTGTTTGGCATCAGATCATGCATCAATTCGTGCCGCTCGAAAGGGCACAGCCCATCCTCGCGACCGCACAGGATCAGGGTCTGGCCGTCGTATCCGGCCAGCGTTTCCGTCTGATCCGGGCGGGTCATCAGGGCCTGCGACTGGCGCAGGAACACATCCGGCCCCAGATCCATCGCCATCGCCATGCACAGATCCAGAATGGCCCCCTGCCGGGGACCGTCTGCCAGATAGTTGGGCTTCATCTCATCCCGCATCACCTGACGCAGACGGCCCGCGCGGGCGGCGTCCATTTGCGGGCCGCGCCGCGCTTTCACCGCATCAGTCTCAGCCAGCGGGTTGGTGTCCATCAGCGCCATCTTGTTCACCCGGTCGGGGGCCTGACGGACAACCTCCATCGCGACGATCCCGCCCATGGACAGCCCCGCCAGCGCAAAGACGGGCGGAGCGTTTCTTAGCACATGCGCGGCCATCGCCTGAACGCTGTTGTGTTCGGACAGCGGGAAGCTCATCAGCGGCACCCGGCCGGACAAGGCATCACTCTGCGGGCCGAACAGGCGCGCATCGCACATCATGCCGGGCAAAAGGATCAGCGGTATCATTTGGACGCCAGCTCTGCCCCCTGCGCCAGTGAAGCCAGCTTGGCATAGGCGATATCGGGATCAACCGCGCCGAACCCGGCGAAAGTGCCGAAGCCACAATCGCTGCCCGCAATCACCCGGTCCGCGCCGACAATCCCGACAAAGCGGTCGATCCGCTGGGCGACGAGTTCGGGGTGTTCGACAAAATTGGTCGTGGTATCGACAACCCCCGGCACCAGCACCTTGTCATCGGGAATCTCGGACCGGCGGTCCCGGAACACCGTCCATTCATGGGCATGGCGCGGGTTCGATGTCTCAAACAGAACATAGCGGGATTTGGCGCGCATCAGGGTCGAGAACACCGTGTCCATCGCAATATCGCAGCAATGGGGGCCTTCATAGTTGCCCCAGCAGATATGCACCCGCACTCGGTCCTGAGGAACGTTCTGCAAGGCGTGGTTCAGCGCCTCGACATGCATATCCGCGATCCTGACGAAATCTTCATCCGACAGGTCAGTGAACAGCATATGCCGCGACAGGGCCAGATCTGGGCAATCCAATTGCAGGTCCAGCCCGGCGGCCACGATGGTCTCATATTCCTCTTTCATCGCATCTGCCAAGGCGGCCAGATAGGCCTCACGGTTTGGATAGAAATCGTTCTGCAGAAACAGCGAGATCACACCCGGTGAGGCCGCATTCATGAACCCACGCACGGCCCCATGCTGCGCCATCGCCGCCTTGAGGTTGGCAATGTCCTTCTGCAACTCTCCCTGCCCTTTCGACCGCACCTCACCCGTGCACATGGGCCGCGCATATTGCGGCGTGCCGCCATCATCGGCCAGACGTTGCAGGAACCCGGGAAACATCTTCAGATCAGCAGGCGCATTACGCGGGCTGTCGCCGGAAAAGCCGGTGTAGCGGTCCTTGACATAGGTCGCATAGGAAATCTTGGAGGTCTCGCCATCGCTGACGATATCAACCCCGGCCTCGACCTGCCTGCGCACGGTGTCCGACACGGCGGTGGCCATGCAGGCATCAAAAGCAGCGGCATCGTAGGCTTCCTCGCGCTCGCGTGCGAAGATGAAATCCACAACCGCCTGAGATCGAGGCAAAGACCCCACATGCGTGGTCTCAATTCTGGTCATGCGGGGTCTCCTTTGCTCAGTTGCCGGTCCAGGTCGCACCCGCAGGATCGTCGGTTGCCGTGATCCGGTACAGCCCCGCCTGCCCGGTCATCGAAGGCTGCACGCTATAGGCTTCGCCCGGCAGGACCAGCGCGGTGTCCCCCACGGACAAAGTGCTTTCATACCCGTCCACCGAAATCCGCCAATGGCCGCTGGCGGGCATCAGAACGACCGGTTTGCCCGCCGCCACCGGCTCCGCCACGCAAGAGCCGCGCCCGAGGAAATCGACCTCGAACCCCGGCTTGTCCTTGATCAGACCGTTTTCACCGATCACCACAGCAGGCTTGTCGGTGGCCAGCGCCATCAGGTCCCAGTAGCGCGCAACGTATTTGCCGATCACCGCCTCAACCGGCACCTCGGGATAAGCTTTAAGTTCCTCCTCGGTCAACAATGGCATCGGGCGCACGTTATGGGGCAGCTCCTGACCCTTCTTGCTGTCATAGAGCACGCCGTTATCGCCCAGCATCAGCCCATGCGCCTGCGCGTCCTCGATGACCTGCGGGGCCCATGTCACACCACCGCCCGCATCGTCGCCGCCCAGCATCGACATGATCATCCCGTAGTCCTGCCCCACATTCTCGAACCCGCGAAAGATGCCAGTCGGGATATTGAAAATGTCGCCCTCTTCGGCGATGAACTCACCCGCCGTACCATACCGGCCCCAAAAGAACCGCCAGCGGCCTTTGGCGACAAAGAACACCTCAGCCGTTGTATGGCTGTGCAGTGAGTTGCGGCACTTCGGCGGTTGGCCCGCAGCCCCGATGTTAAAACCGATCTTGTCGGTGATGTGAACGTGCTGGTCGGGCGACTCGGACACCCCGCCGCCAATGATGGTGAAGTTTTCCTTCTGATCGCTACCCGGCGTATGGGCGTCGATAAAGGCGGTTTTGCAGGGTTTCAATTCGCCGTAGCGGACGATGCGTTGCTGGATGGTGCTCATGACCTTATCTCCTTGAATGTGAGGGCAATGGGATCAATCCCCACCCTCCGGGAGGTCGATTGTTCAGCCGCCGCGCCCTGAGAGACGCGCGATGACAATGAAACCGCCGCGCCGCGTGACTGGCATTCAGAGACGAAACCCGCGCGGTCACTCAGCTTTCCCCACTCTGCAGCAAAATCTGTTTCCAGACCGAGGTTTCGTCGAACAGCGTATATTCCCGCCGCAGTTGCGGCTGACCCCCGATCAAGGCCCCGAACTCGGCATGGCTGATGCCCAGCACATAAACCTGCGCCCCGGTTGGCGCACCAAACACGCCCCAGCCGTCATGCTTGCCCCACAGGCTCCAGCGGAGCGCGGCACGCGGCGGCATCTGCGGATCGTCGCGTCCGATCTGATGGTCGATCCGGAACTCGGCATTCGGGAAGCTGGCGCGCAAGCCCATCCAGAATCGATCCACCGGGTCCCAGCCATGGCCGGTCATGCCGCCCACATATTCGGACTGCACCGCGCGGTCATATTCGGCCTCGATCACACCCATATCCGCGCCCATGATCCGGGTCAGGATATCCGCGTAACGCTGACCCCATTCGTTGTCATTGCCCCGGCCTTTGTAGGGGCCGGGCTGGTCGATCTCGGGCGTAAGGGGCCGGACGCAATTCTCCGACCCGCCCTCGCGGGCGATCAGGTCGGCGGCGTACTCCTTGGGCTCCCACCCCATCTGCCGGACGATGGCACCCTGATCCCGGATCAGCCATTCGTCGTTGATCTGGTTGTCGATGGCATGACAGTCCGCCAGAATCCGATAGCGCAGTTTCGTGCCGGTTGGTTTGCCATATACACCCTCGGCCAAATGCGTCGCCGTCGAGATAATCCTGTGCGAACTCAGCATCCCCTCTTCCGGCGTGCCGGACCAGATCACATCCTCGCCCAGCAATTGCCGGTCGGGAAACTCGGCCAGTGTCGCCATGGTCGCGCCGATCACGTTCTGATTGCCCAGAACCACCGAACCGGGCGAGCGCACGACGATATCCTTGCTGTAATAGTCATGCAGGGTCGCGATGCCCCGGTCTTCCCAAATCTCTTTGGTGATACCGATGATGTAATCGGGAAAATCCCGGAACTTGGGATCAAAGCCTTTCATGTGTTCGTCCTTTGTGGGGTCCATCCTTTGGGCAACCGGGCCGAGGTACGCACGATCAGTGGCCCGTCAATCGCCACTTTGCGCGGCTCGGCCACCGCCGGGTCCTGAATATGGGTCAACAGCGCATCGACCGTTTCCGAGACCATCAGGTTCGCCCGCTGCCGGATCGTCGTCAGATTATAGGCGGGCCAGCCCGCCGGGGGCACATCGTCATAGCCCACGACCGAGACATCCTCGGGCACGCGCAGGCCCAGTTCGAACCGGATCACATCCATCACCGCCAGCGCCATATGGTCATTGGCGACAAACACCGCGTCGGGCCGCTGGTCAGGTGCCACATCAAACATCCGGCGCGCGGCGGCGCGGGCGTTTTCGGTGTGGAAATCGCCAACATCATGGGCAAACAGGTCCTGCCCCGCATCGCTTAGCGCCGCGCGAAACCCGGCCTCGCGGTCGCGCTGGGTCGAGGCCCCTTGCCATCCCGCGACATAGGCGATTTTCTCATGCCTCCCGGCCAGCAGAAACTCAGCCACTTTACGGCCGCCGGCATAGTTGTCGGACGCAACCGTGGTAATCCCGTCGATATCCTGACTGCGGTTGAACAGAACCACCGGCACACCCGCCTGCTGGCACCGCGTCGCGATATCCGAGGACATGGGCACCGAGGCAAGGATGACCCCATCGACCTGATAGTCGAGGATCTCCTCCATCACGTTGTCAATATTGCCCGCCGACCTCGAAGCCATGAAGATCAGGACGTGATAGCCATGCTTTTGCAGACCGTTCGACAGTTTCTCAAGCGCTTCGGGGTAGAAGTAATTATCCAGATACCCGACCACCAAGCCGATGATACGGCTTTTGCCCGACACCATCGCGCGCGCCAGCACGTTCGGGCGATAGCCCAGCTCGGTGGCGGCTTTCCGCACTTTCTCCTCGGTCTTTTTGCTGACCGAGGCTCCTGGCGTAAACACCCGGCTGACCGCCGACTGGCTGACCCCAGCCAGTTGCGCAACCTGAAGCGATGTGACTTTCTCAGCCATCAGTCCGCCGTCCACCCCCCGTCAATCAGCATCGACGTACCGGTCACCAGCGCCGAGGCGTCCGAGGCCAGATAGCGCACCGCGCCCATGATGTCCTCGACCTCGCCCACCCGGTCCAGCTTGATCTTGTCCATGATCCAGGCGGCCCGCTCGGGGTTGTCGAACGTGGCCTGAGTCAGCGGCGTGCGGATAAAGGTCGGGCAGACCGTATTGATCCGGATACCCAGCTTGCCCCACTCGATGGCCATGGACTTCACCATCCCCTCAAGCCCGTGTTTGGTGGCGCAATAAAGCGCCCGATCCACCCCGCCCACATGGCCCATCTGGCTGGAGATATGGATGATCGACCCACGCCTGCCCGCGCCCATCAACGCCTTCGCCGCATAAGCCGACAGGAAATAGGCCGAACGCAGATTAACGCTTGTCACCGCATCGAAATCTTCGGGCGTGGTCTCAACCGCCGCGCTGTGGCGCGCGGTCCCCGCTGAGTTCACCACCATGTCGAACACGCGCCCGTCGAACACATCGCGCAAGGCGTCCAGATCTCCCTGATCCACCACCACAGCCTCGGCCGACCATCCCCTCGCCTGCAATGCCGCGACGGTTTCGTTTAATCGGTCAGCTCCGCGCGCCGCACAAACCACATGCGCCCCGGCCTCGGCCAAAGCGACGGCGCAGCCTTGCCCGATGCCCGAGGACGCGCCGGTTACAAGCGCGGTCTTGCCGTCCAGCGAAAATGAAGGGGTGCGGGGCAAGTCAGTCATCAGCTCATTCCATCCGGTATCTCAATAGGGCCCATGTTCCGGGCCTTATTGAACTCCCGCAGTCGGGCAAAAACGTCAACGCCAAGTTGCCGGTAGGCGTCCAGCAAATCGACCAGAACCCAGTTTTCCCGAATCCGGCCATCCTCGAGCCGCCAGAAATCTAGACTGCGCATGGTGATCCGTTTGCCCGAGGGCGCAATCCCCATCCAGCCGTCATGGGTCACCGTTTGGATCATGTTGGGCCATCCCGTAACAGCCGCATAGTCACCATCGCCGAAGAAGTGATAGGTGATCTCATCAACATACTGCCCGCGATCCGGCATGCCGTTCAGAAACGGAATCTGGTGCCAGTTGCGAAACCCGGCATAGCCCCGCCCGGTGCCAATCCCAGACGGCCCGTACCAGTTCATTCGAGGGTGCCAGAACCGCTCCATCTCCATCACCTCGGGGCCGCCTTCTGACGGGTGTTTCTTCAGGTGATCCAGCATGTAGACGATATGTTGACACGTTGCCTGTCCCTTTGCCGCATCATAAGGTCCGGGCACAAACCCATCCTGCGTCGCCGGACCTGGCACATGCCACTCGCGCCCCAGACTTGGGGCCATAGGCCAGGCACCTGCCTGCATCATCACCTCGGGAATGTCCCAAAGCGCCTGCATCTCGATCACTTTGTCCTTCTCGAACCGAAAGAACTCGTGAAATCGCATGGTCACCTGATGACCGGTCGGAGGGATATCCAGCCACGGCCCAACGAACGTGCCGGTGTAATAGCCACCACATCCAACCCAGTCAGCGCCGTCCCCATCCGGCCCAGCCATGACGATGTAATCGCGCCGCTCCAGATCGGGCCAGGCCCCCAACAGGTCCTGAAACGCGGTATCAAAAAACGCCTCACTGCCGATGCTGTCCCCAAACGGATGGCACAGCCTGAACACAGCATCCGGAGCACTCGCCTCCGCCAGCGCCCCGCGCACTCCGTCCTCGGAAAAGTCATACATCGCCGCCCGCAGCGGCGCGATAAGACCCTTGTTCTGACTGTGCCTATCCAACTTCATCTTTTCCAAAATACTCCGGGGGAGGCCGAAGGCCGGGGGCAGAGCCCCCTACTCTGCCGCCTCCCGATAGGGCGCTGCTTCCCCGTAGGGCACGTTGATCCCTCCATAGCGACGCACCCGGATGTTGCACTGCTCGGCATGGCCCACGAACCCTTCCAGCATGCAAAGGCGCGAGCCATATTCACCGATCAGCGTCGCCGCCTCATCGGTCAGAACCTTCTGATAGCTGTGCGTTTTCAGGTATTTCCCAACCCACAACCCGCCGGTGTACCGCCCCGCCTTCTTGGTCGGCAGCGTGTGGTTGGTCCCGATCACCTTGTCCCCGTTCGAGACATTGGTCCGCGGCCCCAGAAACAGCGCGCCATAGCAGGTCATATTCTCAAGGAACCAGTCATCGCGGTCGGTCATCACCTGCACATGTTCTGAGGCAATGTCATCAGCCATCTGCAGTATTTCATCGTAAGTGTCGCAGACGATCACCTCGCCATATTCGTCCCAAGACACTTTCGCGGTTCCGGCCGTCGGCAGAATGCCCAACAGGCGATCAACCTCCGAAAGGGTCTCCTCGGCCAGCTTGCGCGAATTGGTCAGCAAAACGCAGGGGCTGTTATAGCCATGCTCGGCCTGCCCCAGCAGGTCAGTGGCGCACAGCTCAGCATCGGCGGCGCTCTCATCCGCGATTACCATCGTCTCGGTCGGACCAGCGAACAGATCAATCCCGACCCGGCCAAACAACTGCCGCTTGGCCTCGGCCACAAAGGCGTTGCCGGGGCCGACCAGCATGTGAACGGGATCAATGCTCTCGGTCCCCAAAGCCATCGCGCCGATGGCCTGAATGCCGCCCATCACATAAATCTCATGCGCGCCGCCCAGATGCATCGCTGCAATCACCGCCGGGTTCGGCTTGCCCTGAAACGGAGGCGTGCAGGCAATGATCCGGGGCACCCCAGCGACGCTTGCCGTCGCCACCGACATATGCGCCGAGGCCACCATCGGGAACTTGCCACCCGGGACATAGCAGCCCACGGACTGCACGGGGATGTTCTTATGCCCAAGGATCACACCCGGCAGGGTCTCGATCTCGATATCCAGCATTGAATCCCGCTGCGCCTGCGCAAAGTTCCGAACCTGCGCCTGCGCGAATTTGATATCGGCCAGTTCGCGGTCGGTCAGTTGCCCGATCAGCGCGTCGATCTCAGCCTGCGACAAGCGGAACGAGGCAGGCGCGTAATTGTCGAACTTCTCGCTCAACTCGCGCACCGCCGCGTCGCCCCGCGTTTCGATGCCTTTCAGCGTCGCTTCCACAACAGCGCGGGTTTTGGCATCGTCTTCGGCCCGGTCAGCGTCAGATTTGCCGCGTTTAAGATACTCGATTGCCATTTTCCAATCCTCAGTTTTCGGGCCGGGGCGGAGTCTTGTCCCCCCGGTCATAGGCTTCCCAGCCTTCGCCGTTGAACAGATCCACGCCCAGTTGCGCGGCGACATGGGCGAAATCCACATTCACCCAGTTGTCGACAATCTTGCCGTCCACCACTTTCCAGAAATCCATGTACCGGATCTCGACCCGCCTGCCGGTGGGCGCGATACCCAGAAATTCGCCCGAATGCGTGGCCTCCTGCCGGCCAAAGGCGGCGGCCCATTCGCCCATGTAAAGACGCGCCTCATCAACACAGACCTTGTCCGAGAACGCCGCCTGAAACGGACGCTGCCAGTTTTCCTGAAACTCTTTCAGGCCGGTCTTGGTGCCGCAGCCCTGATTGCCCAGCCAGCGGAACCCGTCGGCGAAGAACTCGCCGATATCGTCGATGCGGTGGTCGTTCAGGCCATCCACCATCGTCTCAATCACGCGGCGGGTTTCATCCGTTTTGGACATGTCCGTATCGCGGGTCAGAACGGCTTGTTCCGGGCGGGAACCCTTCATTTCTTTATCCTTTTACTGCGCCTGCGGTCAGACCGCTGACGATTTGGCGTTGGAAGATCATGACAAGGAAGAAGAGCGGCGCGGTGATCGACACCGCCGCAGCCACCGCAACTACCTGATCGGTGGTCGTGGTTTCACGGTTGAACATGCCCACGATGGCCGGAACCATCGTCTGGTTCTGCGCGTCCAGCAGCAGCGAGGTCACCAGCAGATCGTTGTAAGCCAGCAAAAAGCTGAACAGGCCCGTGGTGATGACGCCCGGCCACATGACCGGCATGATCACCCGGCGAAACGCCTGAAAATGGCTGCACCCGTCCACCCGCGCGGCCTCATCCAGTTCGGACGGGATGTTCTGGAAGAACGAGCGCAGCATCCAGATCGTAAACGGCTGGTTGATCGCAACCAGCACGGCGATCACCGCAAAAGGTTTGCCATAGAGCGTCGGCGCGTTGTCTCCCAAGATCGGGCTAAGCCACTCGGCCGAGTTGATGAAGACCGGCAGATAACCCGCCACCAGCACCGAATGCGGCAGGGCGCGGAATATCAGCGCAATGATCAGAATCCAGAAGGCCAAAGTCGAACCCGACCGCGCCAGACCATACCCCGCCAGCGTGCCCACGGTCAGCGAGACGGTGACAACCCCGGCGGTCACGATCAGAGAATTCTTGAAGTTGTTGGAAAACCCGCGATCCACCCAGACCGTTTTGTAGTGTTCAGTCGTCAGCCCCAGAACGTCCCGCCCCAGCGGGCCGAACAGCGGGTTCAGAACGTTCAACACGGCAGGTAGGATGACAAAGAACACCAGCAAAAAGCCGATCAGCGTTGCCAACACGCCGATGATCCACCCGAACCACTGCTGCCCGGGTTTCGAGTACGACACCACCATGGACGGCAGTGTTTTGGTCGCAACGATCACCCCGACCCAGATCACCACGATCCCCAGAATGATATCGAGGATCGACAACCCGTTCCCCGTCGCCAGCGTCGCCGGGCCGAAGATGACGTTCAGCGCATTGCTGTCATAGGCATCCACCGGGGATTTGACGCTCATCACCACAATCCAAAGGATCGGGAACGCGGCAACCAGGCACCAGAACGCCAGAAAGATGTTCGAGGTCAGCCGCAGACTGAACGGTTGGCGAAGCGCACGCGAGGACATGTCAGTGGCCTCCTTTATGATCACGCCAGGTCCGGCGCAGCGGGAAGATAAGCAGGATCACGATGCCGATCATGGTCAGCATAGCGCTGGCCGAGGCTCGGCTGATCGACCGGTTGCCCGCCTGATCCGGCACCAGGAAATCAAAGGTCAGCCATTGCAGCGAGATGACATAGCCCTGACTCGAGAAGCCGACGACCTCTTCGAAGGTGCGGAAGGCATCCATCAGGTGGATCATCGACACAAAGATGATCAGCGGCATCAGATGCGGGATGACGATGTATTTCATCCGCTGCCAGCGGGTCGCGCCATCAATCACCGCGCTTTCCAGACTGTCCTGATTGACGGTCTGCAGACCCGCATAGAACACGATTGCGGCAAAGGGTGCCACGTGCCAAACACGGTAGAGCATCATCAGAAGCTCGATCGTCCAGGCCTGCGCAAACAATGCGATGTCGCGCTGCAGCCACCACTCCATCATCGAGATCAGGATGCCATCCCCCTTGAACAGCCAGTTGATCGACAAAACCCCGATCAGCGGCGTGATGATGAAAGGCAGCAATGAGACAAAGATCACCGGCCCCTTGATCGACCGGGCGGCGTTGTTGATCAGAACCGCAATACCCAGACCGCAGCCCACGACAAGCGGCAGGGTGATCAGCGTGAAGGTCACGGTGAATCGCAGCGCCTTCCAGAAGTTGATCGTGGACAGAACGTTCCATTCTCCGTTGGAAATCGCGCGCCACGCACGTTCCGGCTCCAGAACATTGCGATAGCTTTGCAGGCCGACATATTCGGTCTGGGTGATGACCTCGCCGTGTTCGTCCAGCTTGGGTTGCGATTTCTCTTCGGTCACGCAGGTCTGGGTCAGGAAACCCGGCGTGCAGGTTTCCACCTCGACCGTCTCATAGACGGGCTGGGTGATGTAGAAGCTTTGCTTGAACACGCTGGCCAGCGGGAACGCAATAAAGAGAAGCATCATAAAGACAGAAGGGCCGACAAAGGCGGCAAATGTCCGGAAATTCATGGCTCTGCCTTTCTCATGGTTCTCGGGTTGGGAATGAGAGAGGGCCGGAGCCCTCCCCTGAGATGATCAGTTGCTGATCAGACCGGCCTCTTTCGCGGCGGTGATGTAATCCGCCTCGATATCGGCCAGCGTAGTTTGCGCATCCTTGGCCCCGGTCAGGTAATCGGCCAGACCGTTGCCCAATGCGCTGTGCAGCACACCCATCGCGGCGCTGGCCGGATAGGCCCCGGCGCCGTTCTCCGCAGATGCTGCCGCACCTGCCGCAAGCTCTCCGGGCTGGTAGGCTGCGCTCAGCCAGACGGCGGTGTCATTGTTGGCGCTGACCATGTCGCCGTCGATCCCTTCCATCACCAGACGGAAGGCCGCGTCGGCCTCGTCATCACTCATGTTCGAGGCCAGAACGATGCCGTCCCACCAGATCGTGGTCGAGGGCCGCGTCGATCCCATCGGGGCCGAGGCCATGGTGACCTTGCCCACAACCTGGCTTTCGGCCTCATCATTCATCGCAGCCGCGCGGCTGGCCCACAGGTTCGCCATGGCGATCTTGCCCTGCTGGAACTGCTGCTGCACGTAAGTGGAATCCGAGACCAGATATTCCGGGTCCATGAACTCGGTCATGGCCTTCATGGTCTCAAGCGCCTTGATGCCCTTTTCGTTGTTGATCGCGGGCATATTGCCTTCGCCAAGGAATGCCCCGCCTTCGCCCATGTACATGTTGACGAATTCCTGCGCGAGGTTCCAACCGGTCTTGAAGGTGCCGCCGATCGGGTATTCCATCACGCCCGCCTCTTTGATCTTGGCGGCGGCGGCCAGAACGTCGTCATAAGTCTTGGGCTCTTCGATGCCCAGTTCGGCCAGAACATCATCGCGATACATCAGGTGCTGCGCGTTCACCATCATGGCAATCGCCATCACCTTGCCATCCACCTTGATCAGCTGGTTCGGCAACAGGTCCTGCCCGTATTTCGCAACCAGATCGTCCAGCGGACGGATGGTACCCGCATTCAGCAGCGGGATCATGGTTTCATTCGCAACGCCGCCGATCTGATAGAGCGAGGGGTTGGCCGCAAACGCCTCGGGCTGCTTCTCGCGGAATTCCTGATCCAGCGAGGCGCTGAAATTGCCGCATTCGGCCATTGCATCGGTCACGGCTTTCCAGGCCTCGAACCCGGCGGACAGCGATTTCAGCGGCACTTCGTTTTCATAGGAACAGGCCGCTGATGCACCGCCTGCGGCGATGGCCATGGCCCCTGCCAAAAGGATCGTCTTGAGTTTCATGCGTTTCTCCCTGTCAGGATCGGTCCGTCGTCGACGCCCGGACCGCTGTTATGCCCGTGCGGGCTGTTGTTGGGGATGCTCCCCCATCCGCGCACCGCTTCCAGCTTCGAAGAGGTGACAGATTTCTGTCGGCACCGAGAACGAGACGTTTTCGCCAATCTCGGCGCGGAAGGATTTGTCGGCCTTGACCGAGACCAGCGCGCCGCCCACCCGGACCGAGATCATGGTCGCGTCGCCCAGCAGTTCCAGCGTGTAGATCGGCGCGGTGATCTGGCCCTGCCCGTCCGCAAGGCTCGCATCCTCGGCGCGGAAGCCCAGCGTCATCGGGCCGTCGGGTGCATCGACCGGAATCTCGACATGTTCGGCGCGAAACACTCCGCCCGACACCTCACCGTCCATCAGGTTCATCGCGGGCGAACCGATGAAGCTGGCGACAAAGGTATTGGCGGGGCGGTCGTAGATCTCGGTCGGGCTTCCGACCTGCTGCACCACGCCCTGCTTCATCACCACCACGCGGTCAGCCAGTGTCATCGCCTCGATCTGGTCATGGGTCACGTAGATCGTCGTCACCGCCAGTTCATGGCTCAGGTTCTTGATCTGCGCCCGGGTCGAGACGCGCAGCTTGGCATCCAAGTTAGACAGCGGCTCATCCATCAGGAACACGTTCGGCTCGCGCACGATGGCGCGGGCCAGCGCCACACGCTGCCGCTGACCGCCCGACAACTCAGCCGGTTTGCGATGCAGGAAATCGTCCAGTTCCACCATCGCGCTGGCGCGGCGCACCTTGTCGTCATGGGTTGCCGGGTCGATGCCGCGCACTTTCAGCGGGAAGCGAATGTTCTCATAGACATTCATGTTGGGATACAAAGCGTAGCTTTGGAACACCATCGCCACATCGCGGTCCTTGGGTTCCAGATCGTTGACCACCCGGCCATCGACCAGAATCTCGCCCTCGCTCACATCCTCGAGCCCCGCGATCATGCGCATCGTCGTGGTCTTGCCACATCCCGAGGGGCCCAGCAGAACCAGAAACTCCCGGTCTGCAATTGTCAGGTCGAAATTATGGACCCCGATAAAGGACCCCCACCGCTTGCCGACATTGCGCAGCTGAATTTCCGCCATGGTGCCCCCTGCAAGGATTCGGTTTGCATACGTTTGCAAAACTGTAAGTCGCATACATCAAATCAGGCAAGACTTTTTTGCATACGTATGCAAGAATAAGCCGAAACGGCGATTCAAAAGCCTGCATCGCCCCCTCTAACAGTGTGACGAAGAACGGAAAAACTGTGAGCTTCCAGAAAGAGAAACACCTGATCCTGGCCTTTCACGACGCCCTTGAAACAGCGGACGATGCAAATCTTGTAGGCATAATTCAGCAGTTTTGCGCACAAGGTATGATCTGGCGTGGCTTCCATCCCTTCGACCAAATCACCGGCGCGCAGGCGATTGCCAAAAAATTCTGGCAACCGCTGAAACACAGCCTGAAACGAATGCAGCGCCGACAGGATATTTTCTTCGCCGGTCGCAACTCTCTGGACCAAGACGAGGATGTCTGGGTGGTCTCGATGGGCCACCTGATGGGCCTGTTTGACGCCCCGTGGCTGGGTATCCGCCCCACCGGCAAGATGGCCTTTCTGCGCTATTGCGAGTTTCATCGCGTGTCGCAGGGGCAGATCGCCGGAACGGCGATGTATTTCGACATCCCCCATCTGATGGTTCAGGCGGGCCAGAACCCCTTCCCCCCGCAAACCGCCGCCCATCTGGTCCAGCCCGGACCAAAGACCCATGACGGCATCCTGACCGAAGACCAGCCCGAGGAGGAAAGCGCTAGGACCTTGGCGGCGATCAACGCCATGATCTCTGACCTCGGCCAATGGAACAGCGGCCTGACCCTGACCGAGGAACTGGCCCGCACCTGGCATGACGACATGATCTGGTGGGGCCCCGAGGGGATCGGCGCGACCTACACGATCGACCGTTACGCGCAGCAGCATTCGGGCCCCTTCCGCGCCGCCTTCGCCGAACGCTCCCAAACCCGCCACATCTGCCGTCTGGCCGAGGGCCACTATGGCGGCTTTTTCGGCTGGCCCAACTTCACCGCCATCCCCACAGGCGGCTTCATGGGCATGCCAGCAACCGAAAAACCCGGAGAATTCAGAGTGATCGACATCTATCGCCGCGCAGACGACAAGCTGGCGGAAAACTGGATCTTCATTGACCTTCTGCATTTCTGGAACCAACAGGGCGTGGATATTCTGGCCCGCACAACAGGGCTTGAACCGCAATGAAGGTCGATGCGCATCACCACCTCTGGGATCTGAACGCCGTCCACTATCCGTGGCTGATGGAGAAAGGCGCGGTCCGCTTCTTCGGCGATCCCGCACCCATCCAGCGCGATTACTTGCTGCCCGAATTTCGCCGGGACGCCGCAGCGGCGGGGTTCACCGCCTCGGTCCATATTGAGGTCGGGGCCGCCGACCCCTGGGTCGAGGCGCAATGGCTGCAAACCGTCGCCGACGCGAACCCGGGCTGGCCGCTGGTTCAGGTGGCGTTTTGCGACCTGACCGCAGATGACCTCAGCGCACAGCTTGACCGGTTGCAAACCCTGCCCTCGCTGCGCGGCGTGCGCCAGATCATTGGCCGCTCACCGGGTGAGGACATGACGTCCGGCACTAACGACCTGCTGACCAATCCGCGATTCCTGAGCGGTCTCAGGAAGTTAGGCGACCGTGGCCTGTCCTTCGACCTGCAGTTGCTGCCGGAGTTGATGGAGCAAACCGCCGCCGTGCTGGCCAAAGCCCCCGACACCCAAATCGCCCTGTGCCACGCAGGCTCCCCGCACGACCGCTCAGTAGCAGGGATCGAGCGCTGGTCCCGCGCCCTGCGCAGTCTCTCGGCGCTGCCGCAGGTCTGTTGCAAACTATCGGGGCTCGGGATGTTCGATCAAAACTGCTCCGCCGACAGCGTCCGGCCCATTGTCGAGACCTGCCTGTCCCAGTTCCAGCCCCATCGCTGCATGGTCGGCTCGAACTTTCCGGTCGACAGCCTGTCCTCGTCTTACGCCGACCTGATCTCGCGATACCGCACGCTGGTTCCTGACGGGTATCAGCAAGAGGTCTTCGGCGAAACAGCCGCGCGATTCTACCGTTTCGCCGCCCCCTAGGCACCCTATTCGACCGTTTCAAAGCGTAAGGAGCGCACCTCGGGGTCCACGCGGCTATAAGCGGCCAGCAGGCGACCGGTCCACTTCTGCGCGATGTAATCAGCCATGAACCGCGACGGGGCCAGCAGGGTGACGACGCCCCCGGCCCGATCGGCCTCGGTCAGATGCTGGAACCAGCTGGCCCAAAGTTCAGGGTCGCGCCCGTGCAAGATCGCCTGAACCTGGCTCCAGGTTTCGGCACCGGTACCTTCGGGCGTCGGAGGGCGGACTTGGAACGGAACGATATTGGTCTCGGCCTCAGGTTCATCCTGCATTCGCGCCTGAAAATCCGGGCCGATCACCGGCCAGACCTCGGATGTATCGATCATCACCTGCTTCAGATCCAGTTCATAAACCGCGACTCGCCCCCGTGCCGCCGGGCGTTTGACCATAATCCAGCCCATGGACCGAAACTTGGCCATCTCGCGTTTCACCGTGCGTTCGTTCACTGACCAGAGTCGGGCAATCTCCTCGCGCCCGATCGAGACTTCGTTCTTTCGCCAATTATACCGGGTGGTGATCAGCGCAACGATGCGCAGAATGCTGCGCTGCCGGTGCTTGTCGCCCGACAAGGCATGAACGGCCAGAGCCGACAGAATGTCATATTTCAGAGCCGGTGCATTGCGCCCGACGGGTTTGGCAACCTGCATTCCTTTTCTCACCGTACTGTCTGCCTCAGACGGATGTTTCCGCCAGTTCAGCGCCGTTTGCCAACGCTTTTCGCTTTGATGCCCTGATTAGCGTCCAAAGCTTCGATTCTGTCAAGCAGAGAGTGAAAATGGCGCGGTCTGGCGACCCTTTGGCCTCAAATCAAATAAAGAAAAAGGGTGAAGTATTGGTGATGGGGGACATCCTAGATGACCCCTTATTGGTCCCTTTTGTCCCCCTATATGCACCGCAACTACCAAGAGCGACCCCCTAAATCTTGAGGTCGGTGTCCACCGCGGCGCTCGGTTTCGGCCCCATGTCCGCCGAATCGGTTCGCACGCCCACGGCCCTTATTTTCTTACCCGTGGGTAAGATCACACTATGATCATAATTTCTTTTGCGTAAAGCGCAAATCAAGCGTAAATAGAAAACACATAACATTTAGCGTCCAAAACAATGAGACCCGAGGCATGTACACGCACGAAGACCTGAACGCATTGCGCAACCAGTCGCTCAAGATGCAGGGCTGGATTCGCCAGCAGACTTTCAGCCCCGAGATGGAGAAAACCCTCCGCCGGTTTTCAAGCTGGGAGGTATCAGAGCTGATCTTCCGGGTGAACCAGTCCACCTTTCGCGGCAAGCTGGCCGCCGACCCCTCCCTGCCGGGCGGTGAGGTCGAACCCGATGGCCGCCAGCGCTGGTTCAGCCTGGAAGAGGTGAATGAGCTGCGCCGCCGGCTGAAGGTAAACCGCAAATCCCTGATGCCCCCCCGCCCTGCCGGCAAACGCGCCATGCGCGCGGCGGTGGCCAATTTCAAGGGCGGTGCGGGCAAGTCCACCGTGGCGCTGCATTTGGCCCACGCCGCGGCTTTGGATGGCTACCGGGTTCTAGTGGTGGACTTCGACCCGCAGGCGACGCTCAGCCATTCCATGGGCCTGACCGACGTGGCCGAGGATTTCACCGTCTGGGGCATCATGGCCCGCGACCTGATCCGTGAGACCGAGCGGATGAACAACCGCCCCGCCGCTGCCGAGTCGGGCACCGCGCTGCCCCGCCGCGAACTGCCGCCTTCAATCACCGGCATGGGTCTTGGTGATCTGCGCATTTCCGACTTCATCAAGCAGACGTCGTGGTCGACCATTGACGCCATCCCGTCTTGCGCCAACGCGGCCTTTGTCGAATTCGCCTCGGCGCAGTATCGGCACCTGAACCCCGAATGGTCGTTCTTCGCCGCCGTGTCGCGCTATCTGGATCAAATCCCCGATGATGCTTATGACCTAATCCTGTTCGACTGCCCCCCGGCGATTGGTTACCAGTCCATGAATGCGGTGTTTGCCGCAGACATGCTGTATATCCCTTCGGGCCCCGGTTACTGGGAATACGACTCAACCACCTCGTTCATCGGTCAGCTGGCCGAAGCGCTGGAGGATCTGGCCTACGGGTTCGACAAGACCTTACCCACGGGTAAGATCGGCCTGCCGAAAACCTTCTGCGAACTGCGCTTTCTGCTGACGCGATACGAGCCCGGCAACGCCCTTCACCTTGCCATGTTTGACGCGTTCAAAAAGGTGTTCGGCGAACATGTCGCTGAACACCCGGTGGAAATGACCCGCGCCGTCGAGCAATCGGGCCGGTTCCTGAGTTCGGTGTACGAGATGGATTACCGCGAGATGACGCGCGAGACCTGGCGCCGCGCGCGCTCGACCTTTGACAACGTGTATGAAGAATTCCGGGGCGTGATGCTGACCGCCTGGGACAAGCTGGAGGATGACGCATGAGCCGTAAACGTAGAATGTTCGACATCGATATGCCAGCAATGGAGGACATCCCGGTCGGCAAAATCCCCGACAAGGTGCTGGAGAAACGGCGCGGTCCGATGGCGACGGCCATTTCCGAAAACGCGGATGCACTGCGCGATCAGCAATCAACCGAAGATACGATCCGCGCTGAAAATGACCGTCTGGCGCACGAACTGGTCCGGCTCCGTTCGGAGGGCCTGGTCACGGAACATGTGGCATTGGCGGATGTGGTGACGGAAAAACTGACCCGCGACCGCAAGCCCGGCCCCGACCCCGATCTCGACGAGTTGAAAGAGTCGATCCGGGATATCGGATTGTCAAACCCGATCCGTCTGGAACGTCGCCCGGATGGCCGGTTTGACCTGATCCAGGGCATGCGTCGGCTGTCGGCCTATCGCGCGTTGCACACGGAAACCGGCGATGATCTCTACGCCAAAATTCCTGCGGGCATTTCCGAGGCCGCCGGGTTGCACGACAGCTACCGACGCATGGTGGACGAAAACCTGATCCGTAAGGATATCTCATTTGCCGAAATGGGGGCGCTGGCGCGGGCCTTTGCTGAAGACCCGACGAACGACTGCGCTGATGTTGACAAGGCGGTGGCGATCCTGTTCAAATCCGCGAGCTACACGAAACGCAGCTATATCCGCTCCTTTGCCAGCCTGCTGGTAATGCTGGACAAGGTGTTGCAGCACCCCAATGACATCCCGCGCAATGTGGGGGTCGAGCTTAAGCGGAAACTTGACGCCAATCCCGGGCTTGTCGGTCAGGTCAGCACTGCGTTGAGAAATGAGCCGGACCGCGACGGTCCGCGTGAAGTGGAGATTCTGCGGAGCTTTGTCAAATCCGAACCCGTGGCAGCAAAGAAACCGGCCTCGGCTGGCGCGAGCAAGACACGCCGCGCAAAGACAACGTTCCAGGTATCGGGGAGGGCAGGGGTCGCAAAATGCTCTGCCTCAAGCGGGCGCATCGAATTGCGGTATGATCTGGATTTCACGCGTGTAGATCGCGGAAAACTGGAGCGGGCTATTGCTGTCCTGATTGATGATCTGCAGGAGGAAGACGATCTTACCCACGGGTAAGAAAGTGGTTGCCGATTGTCGGATTGAACGAAACGCCGGGTAATAAGCCCGGCGTTTTGCGTTTGAACATTTGTGTCCACGGTTCGGTCGGCGTGTCCTCGGCGGATTAGCCATGGTCTACGCCCCTTCACGCCTACGATGTACATCGGAGCAAGGGCAGGGGCGTGGTGGTCAACGGAGCGTTGTCGGAGACCGGAACTCACCGTTCCGGAGGGATCAGCCCGTTGGTCAGCTATACCCATGTGATATCCACGTCGCCAGTGCTGGGCGAGAGAGGGCATTCTTGACAGGCGGCTGTTCTAGGTCGCGTGCGTGATCGAGAATGATTACCGACACCATGGCTCCGCCATCTGGCCAGTTCTGCGACGAGCGGAACCACGCAGCGTATTGGCGGGCGTGCCGCGCACGTAGAGATCGGTCAGCGCCTCCTGATCTTCGACAGAAAGCGACGGAGAGGCGGCGGGCAGATATGGGGCAGGGGGCTTCATGAGGTTCATTCTGCGCGGTTTGCGCGATGAAATCAATCGTTACTGATAAGCGATACTTATCGAGAGTGGCTAAGATTTTGAGAGCCAATTTATGTAATCGGCAAAAATAACGAATAATGCGCGTAAGATAGATTGCGTCTCGTTCAAAAAGGGTGGGGAGGGGCTGTCCGAACATTGTTCCCAACTGACAGACTTCGCGTCGTTTCTGTAGTGGATGCTTGAATTTCACAGGAGCCGAAAGTGAAGATCTCATTCAAGGGTCCACATTTTCCGAAAGAGGTGACTTATGTCGGTTCCCTGGCATTGGTTCGGGTACTTCTGACATGTGTTCGGCTTGTTGCGGGGCTTGTGCTCATGCCTCTGACTCGTATGGTGTTAGCGGATCTAGTCCAACTCAGAACCGCGTGCTCAAAGCACTCTGCTGAAAACTGGTTTTCCTGATCGGGTCTCACGATCCTGATGCCAAACCGCCCTTGTCCTTTTCCGTTTCCGCCGCCTCACCGTCGCGTATGCGCTATGCGCGGGTGATTGGAGTTCGGTGGACTTTCCCCTTGCTCATCAGAGCCCAAGCGATCCTCGCCATTTTGTTGGCCAGGGCTACGCGACCCAGCAGTGGTGGCACGCGCTCAATCATTCTAGCAAGCTAAGGATCGCTTCCTGGCTTATTAAATGAAAGCTAAATTGCAACGCTGTTTGCACCGTTGATCAACAATCGCCTGAGCGAACGCTTTCGCATCTTTTTTCGCCCTGAGACGTTGTTTGCCCCCTGTTGAATGCTGCCTTGGCACCAACCGGAGCCAAATCGCGAAGTCACGCCCACGACGGGACGTTTCCTGCGTCGGGGTAAGGGCCACTACTGCGGTTGCGATGAGCGGGCCAATTCCTAGCACCGCAATAACGCGGAGTGCCATTTCAATTGACCGTACTCGGCGGGTAATCTCGGCATCTAGCTCTTTGATTTGACAATCCAGTTGGTCCAGCATGCTGATCAGTCTTTCAAGACATTCCCGGACCGCAACCGGGATCGTGCTATCGCTAATGTCCAAAAAGGCAACAAGCTTATGAGAATTGGCTTTTCCTTGGGGCGTGAACTGGCCAAGCTCTCCAAGGTGACCTCGAAGAGCAATGGTCAAATGAGTGCACTGCCGAACCAAAGGCTCGCGAGTCCGATGTATCATCGCTGACGCCTGCGTCGCTTCACTTTTTACGGCAACAAAACGCATCGTTGGTCGGCACGAAGCTTCACAGATTTCTTCCGCATAAGCCATATCGTTCTTCTGACGTTTGGCAAATGATCTCACACAGGTTGGAGGGATAAAATGGCCCAATCGACCGATCTCACACCCCCAGTAGTGCGCACTTACACAGGCAACCACGCAATGCGGTAGCTTGGCAAAATGCTTGAGGACCTAGCCTCTGCGCAATTTCTTTAGAAGAACAAAGTGACCCGAACCATCTGTTCCGCGCGCCTGGAACACCTTCTTCGCCAAATTCAAGCCAATCATGCTAGTCAATTCCATAGACGCCTCCATTTAGGTTGTTGCAAACCCACAATGGCACATCGAGGCCAGTGGTGGCGTCTAAACCTTCATATCCGGGGAAACCGCTTACCCATTAACAGAAATACGGGAGGTTCTTGTCCTTCGCTGCCCGCACCCAATTGGGGACGAAGGGCACGATTTTGTCCTGGGTCGGAACCATCATCTCGATGAAATTGGCACCGGGGTTGGAAATTGCCTGTGCCAGGATCGGCTCGATTTCGTCACCGGACGTGATGCGGGCGGTTTCAAAGCCGAAGCCTTCGGCCACTTTCAGATAGTCCACTGCGCCGAAATCCGTTGTCCACGGCGCATCCACATCGTCAAGAAGCACGGCCTCGCCCCGGATCCACCCGAAACTGTCATTGCGGTTGAGGATGATGGTCACATTCTTCCCCGACCGCTTTATGGTTTCCATATCCCCAAGCACAAACCCGATCGATCCGTCACCGGTCAATGAGATGATCGGGCCGTCAGTCGCGTAAGACGCGCCCAGGCCTGCGGGTATGGCATAGCCCAACGCGCCCATTGAGTAGTTGGTGATGTAACGTCGGCCCGCCTCGCGAAAGGTCAGCAGGGCGGACGGATAAATCGCACTGACGCCCGGTTCAGACGTGACTACGGCGTCGGCTGGCATGATCCGGTCGAGGGCCTGTGACAGTTTTACGGGCGATATCGTTCCCGCAGGCATCGGGATGTTTGCGTTAAAAACTTTGTCCAGCGCGGTACGTTTCACCTGTGTCAGGTCAATGCGCGGTCGGGTTACGGTGGCATGTTCGGATTTCAGAACTTCGATCATGTAAGCAAGGGTGGCGCGCGCATCACCGGCAAGGCCAACCTTGACCGGAAAATTATTGCCGATATGCGCTTCGGCAATATCGAGATGCAGGAAGGTTTTGTCTTGCGGATCACCGTACAGCTTCCAGTGATCTGTCGCGGCGCTGTCGGTATTCGTTCCGATGAAGAAGATCAGATCTGCATCGTGGACGTACCGGTTCGCATATTCCATGCCACCCCGCGCCCCGATCACCCGCAAGGCCAGCGGGTGATCCTCAGGGATCGTCCCCTTGCCCGGTGTCGTCGTCCCCACGGGGATTTGCAGAAACTCGGCGAGTTCCAGAATGACGTCGGTTGCCTTCGATATCAGGCCACCCTGACCGCACACAATTGCGGGCTTCTTTGCGGATAGCAGCGCCTTTATAGCCGCTTGCACCTTGCTGTGGTCCGCGACCGGGCGGTGGGCCGGATAGGCGCTGTATTCCGGTTCGGCATACAGATCGGCGATATCGGCTTCTTCCCCGAAGATGTTGATTGGCACCCGGATATGCACAGGCGCCGGGCGACCGGAGGTTGCAACGCGAAAGGCGCGGCGCAGCAGGAACGGAATTTCGCGGACTTTGGTGATCACAAAGGATTCCTTGCAGATGCAGTCATACAGGGCCGTCTGATCGACCCCTGTCAGCCCGTGCCTTTTGTCTTGATTGATCGGGATGTCGGACGAGAAGAAAATGACCGGAACCGAGCTCAGGAAGGCTTCGGTGATCCCGGGGGTGCAATGGGTGACACCGGGGCTTGGCGCTTCCAATACGGCGGGTTTGCCGGTGACCTTGGCATAGGCCTCTGCCGCGTACGAGGCCGTGCGTTCGTCTCGGGTCAGGACGAACTCGATATTCGAATGGGCCCGCCATTCCTTGTACCAGCCGATCGTGGTTTCGCCCGGCAGGCCGAACACATGCGTGACCCCATGCAGTTCCAGCATATTTAGCAAAACCTGCGCGCCGTTCATTCGTGTCAGCTCGGCCATTTACGTGTCCTTCAGAAGTTGGGTGCGGTAGCGCGCCAACGTATCGGGGTCCGGAGCGGTACCAAGGCCCGGCGTTGCCGGAACCTGCACATGGCCGTTGCGGACCGGGAAAGGCGTTTGGGCGATATCGGCCTCGGCATAGTAGGTGGACATGTAGAACTCACATCCCAGTGTCAGATCGGGAATGGCCGCCATCAGATGCCCGCCTGCCATATGGGCGACAGAGGTCTCGAACATGCAGCCGCCATACACCTCGATGCCTGTAGCGCGGGCAATGGCGGCGATTTCGATACAGCGCCGGATGCCACCGGATTTGGCGGTTTTCAGCGAGAAGATATTTGCAATCCGGGAGCCGGCACCCTGCAATGCCTGTTGAACGTTGAAAACGGCCTCATCCGCCATGATGGGGACATCGACGGCGCGTGTGATCTCGGCCAGGGCATCGCGCTCATGCATACGCACTGGCTGCTCGACAAAGTCCGGGTGAAACGCTTCGAGGTCGCGGATATGGCGAATGGCATCATACGCCGGAAGCCCCTGATTGTAGTCGATCCGCAGACCTATGGCGTCCCCATAGGTATCGCGCAGCTTTTCAAGGCGCATGAGATCGAAGGCGTGATCTGCAAACCCGGTCTTGAGTTTGAATATCCGCACACCGTCGGCCCACAACCGCGCAATGTCCTTAAGGTCGGCGTCGAAATCCGGGTTGGCGACGGAAAAGCTGAGGGGGATTTCGCTGCGATGCCTGCCACCCACAAGCTCGGCGATCGGTAGGCCCGTGATTTGGCCGGTGAGGTCCAGCAGCGCGCATTCAAGGGCGGCTTTGGCCTCTGGATGGCCGACCAGAACGCGATCCGCCTGTGCCATAACCGGTTCAACCTGACACGGGTCCTGACCTATGACATGGGGCCGCAGATACACATGCAACGCAGCGGCATTCGCCTCGACCGTGCCGGTGAATACGGGCCACGGAGAGGCCTCGCCCCAACCGGTCAGACCGGTGTCCGTGGTCAACTCGCACAGGGCGGCGTTGATCCCGCCGACATCTCCCGAACCATGTGAATGAACGGCCTGTGCCGGGATGTGAACACAGTGGACGCGCAGGTCCGTAATACGGTGGTCGCTCATGGCTGCGCCTGCGGGATGTCATCAAGATGGGGCGGGAAACGGCGCGGCAAAAGGCCAGATTGGAACCACAATAGATAGGTGTAGATGGAAAAGACCGGACGGCCCGTGGCACGACGAATGTCAGCGGCATAGGGAACCATGTTGGTGCATTCCAGCAGGATGGCCCCGATGTTCGGCTGATCCGACACCAATCGCTGGGCGGCGCGGATATTGTCGGCGCGGGCCTGATCAAAGTCGATTTGCGCGGCGTCACCCAGCACCTGCGTGGTAAAGTGCGAGCCTGCGCCGGTACCGGCAATGGGCGTGCCTTCGGGAATGCCCGCAGCGTCCAGATGAGCGGTGGTCAGGGTTTCCGAAGATATCGTGAGGATGCCCAGTTCCTGATCGGCGGGCAAAGTCTGGCGGATAAGCGGTGCCTGAAGTAGCGAGGACGATGCAACGGGTACGCCAAGTGCGCGGGACATCTCGGTCTGAAACGGGACGAGAAAGCCGCAATTCGTGGCAATGCCGTCGCAACCCAATCCCACCAACTCGCGGCCTGCGTCGATGAATGCGTCCAGCAGCGGTGTAGCATCGCCACGCACAACGTTGTCGGGTGTGGCTGCAGTAACAACCTTGTACTGCACGGGGAAAGGCCATGTGGCTGCGTTGCCGATATCGCCCGGTATACGCGGGAAACGGGTGTTCAGCATCAGGATGCCGACCGAGGCACCGTACACGGTTTTGCCGCCATGCGTTGTCATCGAAGGGTCTCCTGCGGGGCGTAGAGGTCCGCGAAAGCCAGGCGCACGGCCTTGGAGGCATGCTGTGCGCGGTTTTCGATATGTTGGCGCATGGCCGCAGCCGCCCCGTCCGCATCCCCCTTGCGCACCAGTTCCAGAACCACGCGGTGCCGTTCCGTTGTGGTTCGCCCGGCGGCCTGCAAACTGCGCAGATCTGCCGCGCGCACAAAGCGGATCTTGTCATAGATCGTCGCCAGCATGCGAATGAGTTCCGGGTTGCCCGAAAGCTGCGCAAGGCTCATGTGAAACGCCTCATCCAACTCCAACAGGCGCAAGGGGTCCGTGCACGAGGCGTATTCGCTGGCCGTATCGTCGAGGGCGGCGCTGATGCCCTGCACATCGTCCGGACTGGCGTTGTGGGCGGCCTGGCGCGCGATTTCACACTCGATTGCCATGCGGGCCTGATACAGGTGCGTAATCCGCTGATCGGACAGCGCCCTGCAAAAGAATCCGCGCCCGGCGTGGAAATCCACGAACCCCTCGGCCACCAGACGGTTCAGTGCCTCGCGCAGGGGCGTGCGACTGGCCCCGAGGTCACGGGACAAGGCGGATTCGTTGATCCGTTCTCCGGGTTTGAAAGCAAACGAAGCCGCCATGACACGCAATTGCGCGTAAACCGCGCTGACTGTGTCTTCGGCGTTGGAAAGGGCGAGAGTCACATCGGTTTTTCCCATAGAGTCACAAGCAGCGTACGCAAGGCTTGCTTTGAACGCAATGCTGTGCATTGATCTGTATACAGATATGCGAAGGACGGGGTCATTCCAAATCGTATCATCATCGCGGGTGCAGGAATTGTCGGTGTATCAGCCGGTATCTGGCTGCGCCGCTTTACCGATGCCGAGGTGACGATCATTGACCGTCTGCCCCCGGGCGAAGGGACGTCCCGGGGCAATGCCGGGGTGATTGCCGCCTGCTCGGTGGCCCCTGTGACGGCACCGGGGCTGGTTCGCAAGGCACCGAGGATGTTGATGAACCCGGACTTTCCTTTGTTCATGAAATGGGGGTATTTCCCGAAGCTTTTGCCCTGGCTGATCAAGTATCTGGGCACGGCCAATGACCCTGACACGCGTCGGATTTCCAGCGGGTTGACCACGATCGTTGCCGACAGTGTCGACCAACACAAGTCGCTTGTTGCCGACACCAGCGCGGCGGATTGGGTGCAAGACAGCGATTATTCCTTTGCCTACGCAGACCGGGCGGCCTTTGAGGCGGACAGCTACACATGGGGATTGCGGCGCGAGGCAGGATTCGAACCTGTCCTCAGGCAAGGCGATGATCTGCGCGCATTTGAGCCGAACCTGTCGCTTTCGGTCGGGCTGCTGGCAACCATGACCGATCATGCCTATGTCCGTGATCCCGGCGGATATGTAAAAGCCTTGGCCGCCGTTTTCCAAGCCTCGGGTGGCACGATCCAACAGGCCGAAATCAAGGATTTCGAAATGACGGATGGCAAGGTGGTTGCCGTCGTTACGTCAGGCGGACGGCAGGTTTGCGATCAGGTCATTCTGGCAACCGGTGTCTGGTCCAAACCGCTGATGCGGAAATTGGGTCTCAACATCCCGATCGAGACCGAGCGCGGCTATCATGTCGTATTCGAAGACTCAGCGGGTGGGCCATCCCACCCCATCATGGTGGCAAGCGGTAAATTCGTGGCCACGCCCATGGCCGCAGGGCTGCGCTGTGCTGGCGTTGTCGAATTTGGCGGGTTGGATGCAGGACCGTCGGACGCCGCGCTGAACCTGCTGCGACGGCAGGCAAAGGCGGCCTTTCCCAATCTGGTTTACAAGCAAGAAGTGCCGTGGCTCGGACACAGGCCTGCGCCGTCAGATAGCCTGCCCTTGATAGGTGAGGTACGAAGCACGGGCGTGTTCGCCGCCTTTGGACACCATCACATTGGATTGACCGGTGCCCCGAAAACAGGAAGGATCGTGGCGGGTCTGGTCGCGGGCCAACCTGTCAACACTGACATTGGCGCATTTGATCCCATGCGTTTTGCATAGGACCGCGCGGATTTGACCATCAGGGAGAGGAAAATGACAAAAATCACGACGACATGTGCGACGATTGCCGCGGCAACATTGCTGGCCGTACCTGCGGCTGCGCAGGAAAAATGGGATTTGCCTATGGCCTATTCCGGGTCCAACTTTCACTCGGTAACGGGGGCAGAGTTTGCAAAATGCGTGACCACCGGAACCGGTGGCGAGATCGAGATTACAACCCATCCATCCGGTTCGCTTTATGCCGGGGCTGACATCAAGCGGGCAGTGCAAACAGGTCAAGTACCGATTGGCGAGCGACTGCTGTCCGGCCACCAGAACGAAAGTGCCATCTTCGGCTGGGATTCCGTGCCATTTCTGGTGTCCTCATTTGACGAGCATGAAAAGCTTTACGAGGCAGCTTTGCCGCATGTGCAAGACCTGCTGGCCGAGCAGAACATGACTATGCTCTATTCGGTGCCCTGGCCTCCACAGGGCCTGTATTTCAACAAGGAAGTGAATTCCGTGGCCGATATGGAAGGCCTGAAATTCCGGTCCTACAACAATGCAACGGCCCGAATGGCCGAACTGACCAAGATGCTTCCCGTGTCCATCGAGGCGGCCGAGATCAGCCAGGCCTTTGCCACCGGCGTGGCGGAATCTATGGTGTCATCCGGGGCCACCGGATACGACCGCAAGGTCTGGGAAAGCCTGAGCCACTTCTACTCCGTCGATGCGTGGTTGCCTCGCAACTACATGCTGATCAACAACGATGTCTGGAACGGCGTATCGGATCAGAACAAGAACGTGATCAAGGCGTGCGCAGAACTGGCCGAATATGCGGGCACATGGCGCGCCAAGGAATACACCGGCTTTACCCTTGCCGGACTGGCCGAGGGCGGAATGAGCGTGGCACCGGCGGGTGAGCAGTTGATGTCCGACCTGCGCGGTGTGGGTGAAACCATGACGGCCGAGTGGCTGGAGGCTGCGGGCGATACAGGCACGGCCATCCTCGACGCCTATAACGCGGCGCAATAAGTGCGATTGCCCGGGCTGCATGTGCTGGCCCGGGCGTTATCAGCCCCGGAGACTGACCTATGACGGGTGCCTTGCGCGGCCTGCGCCGCTTTCTTGATTTTCTGTATCTGGCAGCCGGTGTTCTGGCTGCACTGTGCCTGATCGCCATCCTTTTGCTGATCGTCGCGCAGATGGTGGCCCGCTGGACCGGAGAGATATTCCCCGGAGCCGCGAATTACGCTGGCTATGCGATGGCCGCAGCCAGCTTCTTCGCCTTTGCCAACGCGCTGAACCGGGGCGCGCATATCCGGGTGTCAATCCTGCTGAACGCGGTCCCGCAGGGGGTTCGCCGGGTGATGGAAATCTGGTGTTTCGCCATAGCGGCAGCCGTGATGTGGTATTTCGTATATTACGCCTACTGGTTCACCTACTGGTCGTGGAAATTCAATGAACTGAGCCAGGCTCAGGACGCGACGCCATTGTGGATTCCGCAATCGGTCATGGTGCTTGGGGGTGGCATTCTGGCGATATCGCTGACCGATCATCTGATCCATGTCATCTTCCGCGGGGATCACCGCATTCAGCGCGATCTCGTCGATCAGAGTTTTGGGGAGTAGCGTGATGGAAGAAATCTATGCAATCACCCTGTTCCTGTTTGTCCTGTTCCTGTTGTTGGGCACCGGGGTCTGGGTTGGGCTGGCCTTGATGGGCGTGGCCTGGGTGGGGATGGAACTGTTCACGACCCGCCCCGTCGGTGACACTATGATCACCACGATCTGGGCCTCGTCCTCCAGCTGGACCCTGACCGCGCTGCCCCTGTTCATCTGGATGGGAGAGATCCTGTTCCGAACACGGTTGTCCGAGGACATGTTTCGCGGCCTGTCCCCCTGGATGGCGCGCTTGCCCGGAGGGCTGGTGCACACCAATATCGTCGGATGCACGGTTTTTGCGGCTGTGTCGGGGTCGTCGGCGGCGACGCTGACCACAGTGGGCAAGATGTCGATCCCGGAACTGCGCGCCCGCAACTACCCCGAGCGGATCGTGATCGGCACATTGGCCGGGGCGGCAACGCTGGGCTTGATGATCCCGCCGTCACTTGCGCTGATCGTCTACGGTGTCACCGTGAATGAAAGCATCACGCAACTGTTCTTTGCAGGCGTATTTCCAGGCTTGTGTCTGGCGTTGATGTTCATGGGTTATGTGGCTCTGTATTCATGGTTCTCAGGGTCCTGGAACCCAAAGCAGGAAACGTTCATGAGCTTCGGCGACAAGCTGAAGAACTCGCGCTTTCTGATCCCGGTCATGTGTCTGATCTTTGTGGTGATCGGATCGATGTATGCGGGCCTGGCCACCGCGACCGAGGCTGCGGCCATCGGGGTCATCGGGTCACTCGTTCTGGCTGCAAGCCAGCGTTCGTTGAACTGGACCACGTTCACCGAAAGCCTGATGGGTGCGACACGGACATCGGCGATGATCGCTCTGATCCTGGCCGGGGCCGCGTTTTTGAAGCTGGCAATGGGCTTTACCGGTCTGCCGCGTGCATTGGCCGACGGAATTGCCTCGATGGAATTGTCGCGGTTCGAGCTGCTTATGATCCTTATGGTGTTCTACATCGTGCTGGGTATGTTTCTGGATGGCATTTCGTCGGTGGTGCTGACGATGGCCGTGGTTGAGCCGATGGTGCGTGAAGCGGGCATCGACCTGATCTGGTTCGGCATCTTTGTCGTCGTTGTGGTCGAAATGGCGCAGATCACGCCGCCCATCGGTTTTAACCTGTTCGTTCTGCAAGGCATGACTGAACACGAAATGGGATATATCACCCGCGCCGCTTTCCCGATGTTCATGATCATGGTGCTGATGTGCTTTGTTCTGATCTGGTTCCCGGACATAGCAATGTGGTTACCCGAAAACATGCGTCAGGCCCCCTGACAGGTGGGTGCCGTGCTCAGCTGGCTTGGGCGGCAGGGTCGATACTGCCTGATCGCCGGCCTGATCGCCGGTTTGCTGGCGCCCGACCTTGCCGAGTTTTTGCGCCCATGGATCGGGGTTCTGGTGGCAATCCTGCTGCTGGTGACGGGGATCCGCGTGGGCGCGCGCCAGGCATTTGGTTTGCGCGGTGACCTGATGCCAACGTTGCTGCGTATCGGGGTGTTGCAGACCCTGCTGCCGCTGATCGTGATTCTTGTGCTTGCAGCGACGGGCCTGTTGCAGTTTCCCTTGGCTATGGCGGTCTGTTTGATGCTTGCCGCGCCCTCGCTTACGGGGGCACCGAACTTCGCCATTATGATGGGTCAGGACCCCGCTCCGGGGATGCGGCTTTTGGTTATGGGGACAGGGTTGTTTCCCCTGACCGCTTTGCCGGTTTTTCTGATCCTCGATCCTGCCGGAGGTGGCGTACAAAGCGGGATCAGCCTGTCCCTTGGTCTTCTTGCAGCGATCCTTTTGTCTGTCGGGCTGGGCTTTGCCATACGGCACCTGTTTCCTGAGTTGGGAAAGCCAAGGGCCCTGGAAATGTTGGACGGGTGTTCTGCCCTGTTACTGGGTATCGTGGTGATCGGATTGATGAGCGCAATCGGCCCGCTTGTCCGTACCGATCCCGTTGCGATGCTAATGTGGTTGGTGGCAGCCCTTGCAATCAACTTTGCACTGGTCGCTTTGACCTTGTTCTTGTCGAGCGCGGCGCGGCTGGGCATGGCTATTCCAACGGCAATCTACGCCGGCAACCGCAATATCGCCCTATTCCTGATCGTTCTGCCGGACGAGGCCGCAGCCCCTTTGCTGGTTTTTGTGGGCTGCTATCAAATCCCAATGTATCTGACACCGATCCTGCTGACGCGTATCAACCTGATGATGTCACGCTAGTTCTGCCCGATTGGTCGGTCAGATTTCTACGATCAGCAACCACTTGGCAGCCGAATCTTTCTGACACCACCCGTTCGCTGGATAAGGCCACTATTTCAGCGCCGATGATCACTTCAGTTTGATGATGAACCCAGACCCGTCACAAACTCGTATGACGCCTCGACCAGATCGAACACAACTTCCAGCTCATCCGTGTTGACCGGTGTAAAAATCATGACAAAACCACCCCAACCCGGTCTTTGATCCGCCCATGGGTGGCTGACAGCCCAACCCTTGTCAGTTGCCGCCTGCGCAAGCGCCGGGGACAGCGACGCATGCAGACTACCATCTGGGTGCAAGTGGGCGAACTCACGACCACCCACAATAACCTCGGGTCGCGCCAGTTCGGTGTTTTCGGTGATCCAAAAGCCCAGAGCCCCTGGCAGGGATACGACCGTTTGCCGGATCTCAACGCCGGGCAGATTCGACACCTTTTTCAGAAGGGCCTCTGATATCTCCGGTACCGGCTCTACATCGATCTGAATATGCGGCACGCCATTTGTTGTTCGCGGGACTGGTGTTTCACGGACCGGCAGGTCTGTCAGGTCGGCCAACGCGAGCGAGGCCCCACAAACGCAGGTCAGGGGCGCCAGAAAGATGAGGTGACTTACCTTCATATTTTAATCTCCCTTCGATCAACTTCAGTCCGCTAAACGGTCATTCGTGGGATACGTACAGAGCCCCCGATAGCAAAAGTGCGGGGCTTTTGTTGTAAACTCCGGACGTAATCTATGAAAGCACCGGTAGTTGAAGCGTAAGGCTTGCCCCCTGTTCGGCCCGATTGATGGAAATCTGGCCCCCGTGGCGTTGCGCGACGCCCGACACTATCGACAATCCCAACCCGCTTCCGTCGGATGGTTCCAGTTGCGAAAATCGTCCAAAGGCCGTTTCGCTGTGTTCGGGGGACAGGCCCTTGCCATCGTCGGCCACAGTCAAAGCGACCGTGTCATTCCTGCGTGCCACGGTGACCGACACTTCGCTCAGGCCTTTGCCGCCATGCCTAAGCGCGTTGTCGAGAAGGTTCTTGATGGCCTCGCTCAGAAAGATCCTGTCTCCGGAAACCGGTATTCCCTCATTCGGCATGCTGAGTTCAAACTCGATACCTTTGGCAAGAAAGTGTACGCCCATGTCGGTGCAGACGTCTTCGACGATGTCCCGAAAATCGAACTCTTCGATCTTGTCTAGATGTGTTGGGTTCCGCAGACGTTCGAGAGACAGCAATTGCTCTGCGACATTCGCAGACCCTTTGGCCGCGATCACCAGATCGGCGATGCGCCTGTCCCTGTCCGCGTCGGTTTTTGCGTCCCGAAGAGCCTCGGCCATGGATTGAACCGCCGCTGCTGGATTCCGGAGTTGGTGGGCGGCTTCGGATATGAAGGTTTGATGCGCGGTGATGCTGCGTTCCACCTGACCGAACAGCCGGTTCAGGGTTTTGACGATGCCTTGTGCCTCGGAGGGAACCGGTCGTCTGATCTCACTCAGATCGTCGGGTGAACGCAGGTCGATTGCGTCCTGCAAATCCAGCAATGGCCGTAGACCGCGCGCGACGCCGAACCAGACGACAATCGCGAGGGTGGCCAGCAGGATACCCATCAGGATCGCGGCGCGCAGCGACAGTTCATTGGCAAAGGCGTTGCGGTCCGCGATGCGCTGCCAAGCCGTGACTGTCGCGTCACCCAGTAAATTTTCCTGTGTGACTCGTTCCGTCATTTTCAAAACGCGCACCGGCTCGCCCCGATACACCGCTTCAAAGAACTGCGGCTGGTACGCGTTCTGTTCCGAGGGGTCCGCGGAGGCCGGAGGATAGGCGTACCCCGTCACATAGATACCGCCGGGTCCGGTCACGTGGTAGAATACCTCTCCGCCCGACGCATCGCGGATCAGACTGCGCGTGGTGGGCGACAGGGCGTCGCCTTCGGAAACAGCCACATCGCGGGAAATCGCTAGACCGGCTGAGAGCAGGCTGTCGTCAAAAAGCTCCTGCGCTGTCTGTTGGGCGACCGTGAAGCGCCACAGCCCCAGCAGGATCGCGAGCAAAACGAGCGGGGTCAGGATCAGAACAAACAGCCTGAGCCGGAGTGAGCCGAGATGGATCACTGTTCTACCTCAAGCAGATACCCAAGGCCCCGGGCGGTTTTGATCCGGATGCCCAGTTCCTGCAGTCGCTTGCGCAGCCGCGACACATGCGGTTCGACGGCGGACGGTTCCACATCTGCGCCAACACCGTAGACATAATCGGTCAACTGGTTTTTCGGAACGATCCTTCCCCGACGCTCCAACAGGCATTCAAGCACGGCCATTTCCCGACGCGGAATATCCAGAACCTCGCCTTGTACGCTGACCTGACGCGCGGTCCGGTCGAATTCCAGATTACCGATCTGCTCGCGCGCGCCGTAATCAAGCTGTTTGCGGCGCGACAGCGCCCGGATGCGCGCTTCAAGCTCGTCCATCTCGAAGGGTTTGACCAGATAATCATCGGCCCCCATGTCCAGCCCGGACACCCGGTCGCTGGTTTCGGTCCGGGCGGTCAGCAGGATCACGGGCGCGCCGTTGCCCCGGTTGCGCAGGGATCGCAGGATCTCCAGCCCCGACCGGCCCGGCAGGTTGATATCCAGCACGATCAGATCCGCGCCTTCCTGCTGCAGATACAGGTGCGCCGCGTCGCCATCGGTCAGCACGTCGGCGGCATGGCCCCTGTCGCGCAGACGATAGGCGATGGCGTTGGCGAGGGGTTCATTATCCTCGACGATGACGATCCGCATCAGCTCTCCTGCAAGTTTCACGCAAGGTTGGCGTTCCATGATTGCCAGATGGGAGGGGGAATCAACCCCACAGTTCTATTTGCGATCACGGTAGCGCGAAGGGCGCTCGCGTGGTTGTCTGGTCAACAGGGAGGAACCAATGACCATTTCCAACTTCACCCGCCGCGCCGTCATAGGGCTGATTGCCGCCGCCGGTGTTGCAGCGCCTGCCGCCGCCGAGGTCGATTTCTCGGGCAAGACCATCGAATGGGTCATCCCGTTCTCGGAAACGGGTGGGTCTGCCAAATGGGCCAACTTCTTTGCACCGCTTTTGTCTGAAGCGTTGCCGGGGCAGCCAACCGTGGTGGTGAAATTCATGCCCGGTGCCGGTTCGACCAAAGGTGCCAACTGGTTTCAGGAGCAGGAGCACGATGATGGCACCCTGCTGTTCGGCACCTCTGGTTCCACCCAGTTCCCCTATCTGCTGAGCGATCCGCGCGTGCGTTATGAATATAACGACTGGATTCCGGTCATGGCGTCGGGCACCGGCGGTGTCGCTTATCTGAACGCCGAGGACGGGGCCAAGTTTGATGGCTCGGCCAATGCGCTGAAGGACACCAACTTCATCTACGGCTCGCAGGGCGCGACCCGTCTGGACCTTGTGCCGCTGCTGGCCTGGCAGATGCTGGGCATGAATGTGGAACCGGTCTTTGGCATCAAGGGCCGCGGTGACGGCCGCCTGATGTTCGAGCGTGGTGAGGCCAATATCGATTACCAGACCTCGTCCGGCTATCTGGGCGGATCGGCCCCGTTGGTCGAGGCCGGTCAAGCGGTGCCGATGATGACCTGGGGTGCACTGGATGCCGATGGCAACATCGTGCGCGATCCGACCTTCCCGGATATCCCAACCTTCAAAGAGGTCTGCGAAGCCACCGATGGCTGCGAAACCAGCGGTGAGGCATGGGATGCGTGGAAAGCCTTTTTTGTTGCCGGCTTCCCGGTGCAGAAACTGGCTTTCCTTCCCGGTGACACGCCGCCTGAGGTCGTCGATGCCTACACCGCCGCGTTCCAGGCCGTGACCGAACGGGGCGACTTTGCCGATATCTCCTCGAAACGGGTGGGCAAATATCCGGTGTTTGTAGGCGACGGCTCCAAATCAGCGCTGCAGACGGCGACCAATGTGGACGACAACGCCAAGCAATATGTCCTGAACTGGCTGAAAGAGGCTTACGGCGTCGAGCTGAACTAAGCCGACATGCCGCAGCGCGTGCCCCAGTGAAGGGCGCGCGCTTTTCTGCACACAAGACAAACAATGAAAGGCGACCGCTATGGAGGTTTTCGCCACCGCTCTACCTGCGCTCAGCGACGCGTGGGGTCTGATCCTGCAACCCATCGTTCTGGGCTACCTCGTTCTCGGTGTCGTTATGGGGCTGGCCGTGGGCGTCTTTCCGGGGCTGGGCGGCATCGCAGGTCTGTCCCTGTTGCTGCCTTTCATGTTCGGCATGGACCCGATCCTTGGTCTGGCGCTGATGATCGGGATGGTTGCCGTTGTGCCCACCTCGGACACCTTCGCCTCGGTTCTTATGGGCATTCCCGGCAGTTCCGCTTCGCAAGCGACGGTGCTGGACGGCTTCCCCATGGCCAAAAAGGGCGAGGCTGCGCGCGCGCTGTCGGCGGCCTTTTCCTCGTCGCTATTCGGCGGTCTGGTGGGCGCGACCTTCCTGACCATGTTCATCCTGATCGCACGTCCCATCGTTCTGGCCTTCGGCCTGCCCGAGATGTTGATGATCACCATTCTCGGCCTGTCGATGGTTGCCATCCTCGCCGGGCGCATCCCGCTGAAAGGCGTCGCCGCCGCCGGTCTGGGCCTGATGGTCGGCACGATTGGTGAGGCTGACGCAGGCGGGTCGCTGCGGATGGCGACCTATGACATTCCCTATCTGACGGACGGTCTGAAGCTGGTCATCGTCGGTCTGGGCATCTTTGCGGTGCCCGAGATCGTCTCGCTGCTGCGGCAGGACCGATCGATTGCCAAAGGGGCCTCGCTGGGGGCCGGTTGGCTGGACGGTGTCAAAGACTGGGCCGCCAATATCTGGCTGTCGGTCCGTTGTTCGATCATTGGCGTGGTGGTGGGCGTCATTCCCGGTCTTGGAGGTTCGGTTGTCGACTGGATCGCCTATGGCCATTCGGTTCAGTCCACCAAGGACAAAAGCAACTTCGGCAAAGGCGAAGTGCGCGGTGTGATCGGCCCGGAAAGCTCGAACAACGCGAAAGAGGGTGGGGGGCTTGTGCCAACCCTGCTGTTCGGCATCCCCGGTTCCGGCTCGATGGCGATCTTCATCGGTGCCGTAGCACTGCTGGGCTCCGGTGATATCGAGGTCGGTCCGAGCATGCTCAAGGACAATCTCGATATCACCTATTCGATTGTCTGGCTGCTGGCGCTGGCCAACGTTGTCGGCACCATCCTGTGCATCGCGGCTTCGGGCGGGATCGCCAAGCTGACCACGATCCGCTTCACCTTTCTGGCGCCGTTCCTGTTCATGCTGATCAGCTTTGCAGCCTTCCAGTCCGGGCAAAACTTCGAAGACCTTCTGGCCCTGTTCGTGATCGGCCTGATCGGCATCTTCCTGCGCCGCTTCGACTGGTCGCGCCCGGCTTTCCTGATCGGGTTCGTGCTGTCAAACCCGGTTGAGAAGTTCACCAATCAGGCGTTCCAGATCGCCTCATTCCGGTTCCGCAAAAGCTTCGGCGAGGGGATGGAATATGTCTTCAGCCCCATCGTTATCGTGCTGATCGTCGTCACTGTGGCGTCGGTCATTCTGGGCATTCGTCAGGCCAAGATGATCATGGCCGAAGGTGATGTACAGGCCGGGCACAAACGCGCGCCGCTGGTCTTCCTGCTGGTCATCATGGCCTATCTGATCGTCGCTTTGGTCAACGCCAACATGATTCCCGACTACAACATGACCGACAAAGTCATCCCGCTGGTGATCGGCAGCGTTTCCCTGTTCTGCTGCGTGATCCTTCTGATCCAGATGATGCGGCGGCCCGAGGGCGATGCGATCTTTGCCGACAAGGAAATCGCCGGTGAAGACGCCAGTGCCCCCCACGGTCTGTGGTCCACACTGGCCTGGTTCGCGAGCCTGATCGCAGCCACATGGGTCTTGGGCTTCATCCTTGCGCTGCTGGGCTTCCTGATCGCCTTCTTCCGCATTCGGGCCGGTGCCAGTTGGCAGATGACCCTGATCCTGACCGCCTGCGGCATCGGCTTCATGTGCCTGATGGCGGGCGCACTGAACCGCGACTTCCCACCGGGTCTGTTGCAGGACATGGTGGATCTGCCGTGGCCGCTGAAATGAGCCGCGCCGTGAAACAAACCGCAATCCCCTACATCTTCATGCGCGGCGGCACCTCGCGTGGGCCTTATTTTCGCAAGTCCGACCTTCCCGAGGATCAGGGGGTTCTGGCCGACGTCCTGATCGCCGCGGTTGGGGCCGGTCACCCGCTGAACATCGACGGGATCGGCGGCGGCGCGGCGGTGACGACCAAGGTGGCCATGCTGTCGGTCAGTGACGATGACTGGGCCGATATCGACTATTTCTTCGCCCAGGTCTCGGTCGAGGAGAAGCTGGTGGATTTCAAACCGACCTGCGGCAACATCCTGTCCGGGGTTGGTCCCGCTGCAATCGAGATGGGTTTGACCCGGCCCAATGGGGATCAGACCGAAATCCGCATCCGCGCCGTCAATACAGGCGCCCAGGTTGTCGCCCAGGTGCAGACGCCGGGCGGCGAACTGACCTACGACGGGGGTGCCGAAATCGCCGGTGTTCCGGGATACGCCGCGCCGGTGCAACTTAGCTTCATGGGGGTTGTCGGCTCATCGACCGGGGCCTTTCTGCCCACCGGACATCTGCGCGACACCGTACTGGGGGTTGAGTTGACCTGCATGGATGTCGCCATGCCCATGGCCATTGCGCGGGCGTCCGATTTTGGCCTGACCGGGTATGAAAGCGCGGAAGAACTGGACGCCAACCGCGCCTTTTTTGACCGGATGGAGGCCATTCGGATCGAAGCAGGGCAGTTGATGGGCATGGGCGATGTCTCCCAGTCGGTCACGCCCAAATTCGGGCTTCTCGCCCCCGCTCGAGATGGGGGTACCATCACCGTTCGGTATTTCATGCCGTGGAAAACGCACCCGACGATGGCGGTCACCGGCGCGCAATGCATGGCCTCCTGCGCCTTGACGCCGGGAACCGTGGCGGACGGGCTACTGAACAGGGGCAACTCCAGACCGGCGCAGGTGGTTCTGGAACATGCCTCTGGGATCATCGACGTTCTGGTGGATTTCTCAACGGACGAGGGGTTTTTGCTGAACTCTGCCGGTCTGATACGCACCGCGCGCAAGCTGGCCGATGGGTATATCTATGTCCCCAACAGCGTCTGGAACGGGAGTTGATTGGCCTCCACCAGTTCGGTATACTAAGGTATACAATAAGGAGGCCCCTATGACGGACTATTCTGAATGCCTCGACATCGCCCGGCAGGAACTCAAGCTGGCACAGGCCGCGCTGCGACGAGACATGGCGCGGTACCCGACACCGATTGCGGGGTGCGACGTGCAGTTCAATCACCTGCTCGATCAAAGCGAACGGGTTCGCAGCGCGCTGGCGGCCCTTGAAGCGCCAAATTTTGTTCCGACACCCCGAAACCTGGCCCCCGGGCGGAGTATCGAAAGCCGATGAAAGTTCACATTCTGGATGACTGGTTCGACACGCTGCGCGGGTTGCCTTGCTTTGCCAAGCTGGCCGAACATGAGGTGACGGTCTGGACCGATCACGTCGAAGACACCGCCAGCCTAGCCTTGCGGTTGCAGGAGGCCGAGGCAGTCGTGCTGTTCCGGGAGCGTACCAAAGTGACGCGAGAGTTGCTTGCAGACTTGCCCCATCTGAAACTGATCAGCCAGCGCAGCGTGTATCCTCATGTGGACGTGCAGGCCTGTTCGGATCATGGCGTGCTGTTGTGCTCGAATATGCATGCAGGCACTCCGTCCTACGCGGCTGCCGAGTTGACCTGGGCGCTGATCATGGCCGGGATGCGCGATTTGCCGGGGCAAATGGCCTCTGTCAAGGCGGGGCGCTGGCAGGCCGGGGTCGGCAAGACGCTGAGGGGGCGGCAGTTGGGGCTTTACGGCTATGGCCGCATCGCCCGCGCGGTTGCGGGCTATGCCGATGCGTTTGGGATGAATGTGGTCTGGTGGTCTTCGGAGGACGGCCGGGCGCGGGCGCAGGCCGATGGGATGCAGGTCGCGACCAGCCGTCGGGCTTTCTTTGCGGACAGCGACGTGGTCTCGGTTCATGTGCGCCTGAAACCGGACACGCGCGGGATCATCACCGTATCGGATTTCGCGCAGATGCAGCCGGGCGCGCTGTTCGTGAATACCTCAAGGGCAGGGCTGATCGCACCCGGTGCTTTGCTTGAGGCGCTCAATGCCGGTCGCCCCGGCAAAGCGGCGATTGACGTCTTCGACGCTGAGCCGCTGACCAATCCGAACGATCCGCTGCTGTCACATCCCAACCTGATCTCGACGCCGCATATCGGTTTCGTGACCGAGGACGAGTTCGACCTGCAATTCGCTGACATCTTCGATCAGGTGAACGCCTATGCCAATGGCGCGCCGATCCACATGATCAATCCTGAGGTTTGGACCGGCGCGTAGCCAGACGGGCCGCCACGAAGGTCACAGGCACGATCCGCGTCAAATGGTGGGGAAACTCCGGAACGGCCCCGTCCGTAGGGTCGGGTTTTGACCGTATTGACTCGATATGTATCCATATGTATACAAATGGACGCAACGCAGCTGCGAACCCACGTTAGCCCAGCGGCTGAGGCTAAATTCGGTAGGTAAAACAGGACATGGCCCCCAAAAAGGAAGCTTACGATATCGCTGTGATCGGCGGCGGAAATGCAGCCCTCTGCGCCTCGATGACCGCGGCTGAGGCCGGTGCCCGCGTTCTGATCCTTGAAACGGCGCCGAAGCCCTATCGCGGGGGCAACTCGCGCCACACCCGCAACTTTCGCTGCATGCACGGCGCCCCTCTGGGTCCGTTAATTGAAGATTACAGCGAAGACGAATACCTCTCGGACCTACTGAAGGTCACCGGCGGCAAAACCGATGAACATCTCGCTCGTTTGGCGATCCGCACCTCGGAAGAATGCCTGCCTTGGATGGAGGCGCACGGGGTGCGCTTTCAACCTTCGCTGTCCGGCACATTGTCGCTGGCGCGCACCAATGCGTTCTTCATGGGGGGCGGGAAATCTCTGGTGAACGCCTATTACCGAACAGCGGCCGGTCTGGGCGTTGATGTGCTGTATGAGGCCGCCGTCACGCATCTGGAATTAAGTGGCGATCGGATCGAGTGGGTGGACTACACCTATGCAGGGCAATCCCACCGGATCACGCCGAAAGCGGTCATCGTTGCCTCGGGCGGGTTTCAGGCGGATACCGATTGGCTGACCCGCGCCTGGGGCGCGCCTGCAAAGAACTTCCTGATCCGTGGCACGCCGTATAACCGCGGCGTGGTGCTGGCCGACCTTCTGGATCAAGGGGTCGAGAGCGTCGGCGACCCGACCCAATGCCACGCTGTGGCCATTGACGGGCGCGCGCCGAAATTCGATGGCGGCATCGTCACCCGTCTGGACTGCGTGCCGTTTTCCATCGTCGTGAACAAAGACGCGGAACGGTTCTGTGACGAAGGCGAGGATGTCTGGCCCAAACGCTACGCGATCTGGGGGCGTCTGGTGGCGGGCCAGCCGGATCAGGTGGGCTATGTGATCATCGATGCCAAGTCGCTGAACCTGTTTATGCCTTCGGTCTTTCCGCCATTAAAAGCGGATACTCTGGACGAGCTGGCGGGCTTGCTGGGCCTTCCCGCCGACAAGCTGACGGCCACCGTCAATGACTTCAACCAAGCCTGCGGCGACACCAGTGGCTTTTATCCGACCGAACTGGACGGTGTCGCGACCACCGGCCTGACCCCGCCCAAAACCAATTGGGCCCGCCCGATCACCGAGCCGCCCTTCTATGGCTACTCGCTGCGCACCGGCGTGACCTTCACCTATCTGGGGCTCAGGGTTGATGACACAGCCCAGTGTTCGACCTCCAACGGCAAGATCAAAAACCTCTGGGCGGCGGGGGAAACCATGGCCGGGTCGATCCTTGGCCAAGGCTATCTGGCCGGGTTCGGCATGACCATCGGAACCGTTTTCGGACGCATCGCAGGACGTGAGGCCGCAGCCTATGCAAACTGAACTGATACAAGAGGCCCGCCGTCAGGCCGAGATCTGCAACGCCTGCCGGTACTGTGAGGGCTATTGCTCGGTCTTTCCATCCCTGCATGCGCGGCGGGCATTCTCGTATGGAGACATCACCCAACTGGCCAATCTCTGCCACAACTGCAGGGGGTGCTACTATGCTTGCCAATACACGGCTCCGCACGAGTTCGACCTGAACCTGCCCAAAGCGCTGGCCGAGGTGCGCAGGGACAGTTGGGAAAGCTTTGCCTGGCCGCAGCCTCTGGCGCGTCGGTTTCATACCCATGGCGGGGCCATCGCCCTGGCGCTGGTGGTCGGGTTTGCCCTGATGTTCTGGGCTATCCGCGCCATCGGATCGAGCGGGGGCGAGGGCTTCTACGCCGTCCTGTCCCACACTGCGATGGTAGCGATCTTCACCCCCGCTTTCCTGCTGCCGCTGGTCAGCATCGGCATCAGCCTACGGCGCTATTGGCATGCGGTCGGCGGCGAACCCGTCCAAATTTCCGACCTGATGGCCGCCTGCAAACGCGCGGGCAAGATGCAGGATCTGGCTGCCGGACATGGCGAGGGCTGCAACTTCGAGGACGAAGACCGGTTCAGTCAGGCCCGACGTCATATTCATCAGGCTATCCTGTACGGCTTCCTGTTGTGCTTTGCCTCGACCTCGGTGGCGACTGTTCTGCATTACGGCTTTGGGCTGCACGCGCCCTACGGATTCTGGTACTTGCCCAAACTGCTCGGGATTTCCGGCGGTCTTCTTCTGACAGTGGGTTGTGGTGCGATGGCGCATCTCAAGCAGAAATCCGACCGCGATCTCGGCGATCCGTCAGCCTGGGGCGGCGAGATCGGCTTCATCCTGTTGCTTGGGTTTGTCGGGCTGAGCGGGCTTATCCTTTTTGCCCTCGGCTCAACACCGCTGATGCCAGTTCTGCTCGCCATTCATCTCGGATCGGTTCTGACATTCTTTCTACTGACGCCCTACACCAAAATGGCCCACGGGTTTTATCGGCTTGCAGCGCTTGTCCGGGATGCGCAGCGTCAACGGGTCTGACTGGGTATGCACTGGCCGGGTTCTGTTGCGAAGTGTTAGGTGACGGAAGAAAACACACCGGACGGATGGGCTAAGAAGCCAGTTCCGCGAATTGGCGAAACGGACGGTTTCCGGGCGTGAATCGAACTTTGCGGATCAGTTCTATGCCTGCCTGGACAGATGCGGCTGATGAGAGAGATTTGAAACCCAGCATGAGTCTGATCCGTCGTTTGATGAAAGGGTGATCCTGTTCGATGATGGTATCGAGGTATTTCCGCCTGACCATATCGATCAGGATCGGGCAATCAAAGCTCTTGAGCATCTTGTTGATGGCTTTGATGCCAGCCGCATTGGCAACATTTTTTTGGCGACAATCTTCCATGGCAAACCGCTTACCCCGAGAGCGCGCGCGAAGAACCTCGCCGCAGCGGCCTTATTCCGTTGCTCAGATAGCATGAAAGCCAGTGTCTTGCCGTTTTTGTCGATGGCTGGATAAAGGTAAAACCACTCACACTTCACTTCCTCATAAGTCCCATCCATGTGCCATAAATGGTCAGCGGGACGCTATTTGTACGGCGAAGCATCAGCTACTAGACCAGCGAATAGTCTCACCCACAGGTTCAGAGTTGCATGACCGAGTTCAACGCCTCTTTCCGCCACAATTTACTACAAGCCCGATATGATACGCCGTATCCACGATAGAAGAAAAAACGTACAAGATCACTTCTTTTGGAGAATGCGCGAACTTTAACGAGATTGTCACCGTCTGCTCCGGTCATTCAGAGCACGGACTACCAAAACGAAGCGTCGTCTGACAGGTGGACATTAAGTTTGCGACGGAATCCTCGGAGTTGCGAGCTTTATGAAGTGGCAATCAAACTGCGGCATTCGATCGGGCCTTAGGAACTTGGTTGATATTTGCTGCGGCGGGTTTTTCCGATCTAAGTGCCCGAGATATACGCGCGGGTCATTTCTGCCGTAACGGCGGGAAGGATAAGGCTTATGTGACCATGACCGGACGCAACAAAAACCCTTGGGTTTTGCGGTGTTGGACCGATGGTGGATAACGAATCCGGTGTGCTGGGCCGGTCACCCGACCAAAGCGCTGCGGTTTGATCTCCGATCCCTATGATCTTCTCAGCTTTCCGGAAAATCGGCCCCATCCGCGTATAATCCGGAGGGCGGCTGGCCGAGGTAAACCCAGCCTCGGTTCTAAGTCGCAATCCGTCGGGCATCGGAGATGCCACGACGCGGATGTCAACAAACAATGCGGATCGTTCAAACGCGCGGGCCTGTCGAACCGCTTTTGAAAGCCATGGTCGGCAATGATGGGAACTTTAATACCAAGAAGTTTCAAGAAGCTTTGGCAGCCAACCCCCGCGGCCAGAACCGCACATCGAAATCGTGGTCACCTGCTTTCCGTATTTACCTTTACGTCCGTTGGTGAAAGAGAAAGCTTCAGAACATTCTCTTGTCGAATGCCGACAAAAGCGCATCTAGCATGGCTTCTGACGAAATAACTTGACTGACGTTCCGAAACAGCGTGGCGCTTTGGACAAGATCAGTAAAGCGAGCGGATACCAGACCGGGTTCGATCTCAAAAAGCTCGCCGGCGGAAAGTTCCTCGACGCAGGTGCCCAACCTCCGGCGCCTTCACAAAGTGCTTTTAGCTGCAAGCGCCGACTCCTCTGAGAGGTAAAGCTACTTCCATTGCCTTGAAGAAAAACGCTCGCGCCTTCGAAGAGGCGCGCGAGGTCTGTAACGAATATGGGCGCTTCTTGCAAAAAACGCGGAATATTAGGGGGTTCCACCCAATCTGTCGCTGTGTGAGTCAGGGGACCAAGAATTGTGATCCGTTCTCGCCGTTCAGTGCATCGCTTAATTTTCTTTGACCACAATCCTCAAAATCCTGCGCACAAGGGGCGCGACGATCAACACGATTGGAAACGAGAATACCCAAGCTGCCAGCCACGCTGCAAACCACTTGCTGAAGAAATCGACGACGAATCCAATGTTCGAATATGTCGCCAGTCCGGCAACCATGCAGGACATCATCCCGGACAAGATGAAACCAAAGGCAAGCGACTCGAACTTTTTGGGGATGAAGGGTGCCATATCGCCTGCTTTACACCGTTGCACCTAAACGATGGCCGCCGAGTGCCAGACGTTTTTGACGTCCATGTAGTTGTCGAGGCCTTCAGTGCCACCTTCACGCCCATAACCACTGGACTTGACGCCGCCGAACGGCGTTTCGGGCATGGACGCCTCGAGCGTGTTTATGGAGAGATTTCCAACCTCAACTTCGTCGATCAGACGGTCAATGTAATCGGCGCGGTTGGTAAACGCATAGCCCGCGAGGCCGTAGGGGACCGAATTTGCTTGTGCCATCGCCTCATCCAGCGAAGAGACCGGGTTTATCACAGCGACCGGGCCAAACGGCTCTTCCTGCATGATCCGCGCAGTTTGCGGTACGTTCAGCAGAACCGTGGGCTGGAAGAAATACCCGCTGTCCCCATGCCGCGCGCCGCCGGTGGCCAGTGTTGCGCCTTTCGCAACGGCGTCTTCGACCAACGACGTTAGCACGGGGATGCGGCGTTCGTTTGCGGTTGGTCCCATTTCGACGCCCGCTTCCATACCGTTTCCGACGACAGTTGCCTTGGCGCGCTCAACAAAACCGGCGGCATAGTCATCAAAGATGCTTTTGTGGGCAAAGAACCGGGTCGGTGATGTGCAGACTTGGCCCGCATTGCGCATCTTGCGAACGGCGCTCGATACGGCGGCGGACTGCACATCTGTGTCTTCGCAGACGATGACCGGCGCATGTCCACCCAATTCCATCAGCACGCGCGTATCGTTTTGCGCGGCCATCGTCGTCAGATGTCGACCAACGGTCGTGGACCCTGTGAAGGCGACCAGGCGCACGGGTTTTTGCGGGATCAAGTAGCCCGAGATGTCGGCGGGGTTTCCGAAGACAAGGTTCAATACCCCCGCTGGCAGCCCGGCATCTTCGAAGGCTTTGACAATATGGATTGCGCCTGCAGGGGTCTCTTCTGCCGCCTTCAGGATGATCGAGCAGCCCGAGGCCAGCGCCCCCGCGATCTTGCGTGCAGGCTGGCTCATGGGGAAGTTCCACGGCGAGAACGCTGCAACCACACCGACGGGCTGGTGATGCACTGCAAATTTGTGTCCCCGCGCCGACGGAATGATCCGGCCATAGGTGCGCATGGCCTCGCCTGCGTCCCATTCAAAAAACTCGGCGCCGCGAATAACCTCCAGCCGGGCTTGGGGCAGCGGCTTGCCATGCTCCAATGTGATCGAGGTCGCGATCTCGTCCTGACGTTCCCGCATAAGGGCGGCGGCGCGCAGGATCGTGTCGGCCCGTTCGCGCGGAGAGGTTTTGCGCCAAATCTCGAACCCTTTGTCGGCAGCTTCCAGCGCGGCGTCCAGATCGGTCGGACCGGCGCAGGGCAGGCGCCCGATCTCTTGCTCAGTGGCCGGGTTGATCACTGGCATATCCGATTCCGCCTTCCGCCATTCCCCGCCAATGAACAAATTCAGATCAGGATACATCTGTACGCGCCTCCAATTACATTGCCTCCAGATCACCCGTCACCTGCGCTCGCCTCAAGGAAATTGGATGAATACTGATATCGGATTGCGGAATATCAGGCTTTGGTTGCTACGCTGACAGCGATTGGGCTGCCGCATGCAGTGCCGATTTGAAAGCACGCCCCGCGGGGGACAGATCATCCCCGACGCGAAGTGAAACGCCAATGGGGCCGTGACCAAACGGCACCTGCCAGTCAAGTTCAACAAGATGGTTGCCTGCAACGTCATGCGAGACAACAGCAGCGGGCATTAGACCGATCAGATGGCGCGATTGCAAAAGCGCCCGGTTGGTCAGGTACGAGACGCTTTCAATGGCGACTTTTGGTACGTATTGCTGCTGCCGGACAAAGAACTGATCGACTTGTCGCCTCAATGTCGTTTCCAAGGGCGGTAAAATCCATCCGAACGGTTTCGTCTGGGCAAAGCTTACGTCGCTTATCTGCGCCAAAGGATGATCCGGGCCAACCACAGCAAGAATACGATCTTCAAACAATTTCTCCTGGCGCAATTTATCGCGATGCCTTTGCGAAGGCAGGCGTCCAACAACCATGTCAATTTCACCGGACAGAAGGCCGGGCATCAGAACCTCGTTTGTGCCTTCACTGATCTTGATCGCCACATTCGGACGCTTTTCCAGAAGGATTTCGATGGCTTTGGGCAACAGGCTGGTTGACGCCGCAAGCAATGTGCCGACGACAACCCGACCGGCATTGCCTTCGCTCAGGTCGTCCAGTTCCTGCGCGGCATTCGAAATCTGCGCAAAGATCAGCTTACCGTGACGGATCAGTGTTTCACCGAAGATTGTTGGTACGACGCCCCGGTTGGTGCGGTCAAACAGCTTGACCTCAAAGTCCAGTTCCAAATCCTGGATCATCTTGGTCGCGGCGGGTTGCGACATGCTCAACGACCGCGCCGCATTCTGGATGTTGCCATGCGTGCCAACGGCCACCAGCAGACGCAACTGCCGCAGCTTCAGCCGGGTCAGCGCACGGTCAACGATCCGGGCGTGGCGGTCAATCATAGTGAAATACCCGCTGAGATTTGGTCAAGCTTGCTCAGTACGCTCATCGCAGTCAAAGCAGAAGAGCGGGGATTTTCAGGCAGGGAATTTCCGCTGATCCGGAACTGAAACTGGCCGAAATCGCCTTGGGCGGTGACCTCGTGAATGTTCTGCGAGACCTCTGCATCCGCAATCAGCCGAACCTTTGTGTCATCAAATCCGAGGCCTGCAAGCGCAACGGCCGCTGCGACATTGGCGTTCTTGGGATATTCCAGCGCGGCGGCACGGGCGCTGCCTTCGAAATGTAGATATGCGCCTTTGGTCAGCCCGTCCAAATCCAGCTTGCCCTCGGCCGGGGACCCTTTCCATCCCTGTGGGGGTTTCCGGCCCGTATAGGTCACAGATGTCAACCTGCCCATGCGCGCAGCAGCCAAACAATCCAGCGCCCCGATGGCACCGCTGGCCAGATGCAATTGCGACCCTCCTGCCTTGGCCGCGTCGCGCAAGGTGGCCTCGGTTTCCGGATTGGCCAGGGCCCCAATTGAAACGGTGATCATGCTGAGACCCCGCGCCAGGATTTGCGGGCCGTGTGCCGTCAGAGCCTCGTGCCCCGCGCAGTCGATCATCAGATCAAGGTCGCGCGGAAGCGCCTCGACCGATCCGACCTCTGGGACCGCACCGTCCGCCACTTTTTCCGGTCGCAGCAGGACGGCACCCAGCTGATGCCCGTTCGAGGCAAGAGCATCCCCTACATATCGCGCGATTGCGCCTTTGCCGATCAATCCAACTTTCATGGGACGACACTAGGCCATCATAAGGTTCTGAGGAATTACAAAGCGTCTGATATCCGTTTTTTCGATATCCATATACCCCCTTCGGTTTGGACTGCGCAGATGTATTCAGGTTTTCTGGCATCAAATCGGAAGGAGCGGTCCGTATGAAATATACCAAACACGACGCAAAGGCCTATGCGCGTGAGAACATGCGCGGCATTTGGGCGGCGGCGCTGAATCCATTTAAGGATGACCTGTCGCTGGACGAAGAAGGTTTGCGCGCCAACATCCGGCATTGGGTCGATGATCTGGGCATTCAGGGTCTGTTCGTGGCGGGCAAACAGGGCGAGTTCTGGTCGATGAGCCTGGAAGAGCGCAAGCGCAACATGAGCATCGCCGCCGATGAATGCAAAGGCACGGCCGGCACGATCATGTCGATCTCGGACCAGAACATGAATACCGCGCTGGAGCTTGGCCGCCACGCCCAAGACTGTGGCGCAGATTATGTGGTGGTTCATGCTCCCATGCTTAGCTTTTGTCAGGATCGCGGAGACGTCCTCTATCACTACTACAAGCGTTTCTGCGACGAGTTGGACATCGGCATCGCGATGTGGAGCCACCCCGATAGCGGCTATCTGATGCAGCCCGAGGAATGCGCCCGCATCGCGGAATTGCCCAATATCGTCGCGATCAAATATTCTGTCCCGCGTGAGATGTATGTGCGCCTGACGCATATGGTCGGCGACAAGATCCACGTCTCGACCTCGGCCGAGCATGAGTGGCTCGACAATATTCTCGAACTGGACTGGAAGCTCTATCTTTGCTCGTCGCCGCCCTATCAATTGCAGACCAAGGCTGATCAGCGGATGAACGAATACACGCGGCTGGCCTTTGAAGGCAAAGCCGATGAAGCGCGGCGCGTATTCGACAGCCTGAACCCGGTCCGCGATGCGATGAAACGGACCAAGCCAGCAGGCAAGCCGACGGCGTTCGGCAAGTATTGGCAAGAGCTTTTGGGCCAGACCGGGGGCCGCGTCCGCGCGCCGATGTTGGAACTGACCGAGGCAGAGAAAGAGATCATCCGCCATGGGTTCAACGAATGCGGGCTCAAGGTCTGATATAGCCAAATCGGATATCTACATGCCGACAATTACTTTGCGGCAAAGGCACGTGTCGCAGACACTTTTTGAAAAGGGGAGACGACCTATGTCCAGATTAGCGGCGTTCAACTTCAAGGCGTGGATCGACGAGCACCGGCATCTGCTGAAGCCTCCGGTCGGCAACAAGATGATCTTTGAAGACTCGGACCTGATGGTCACGGTTGTGGGTGGTCCCAACAAGCGCACCGACTATCACGATGATCCGGTTGAAGAATTCTTCTACCAGCTTGAGGGCGACATGCTGCTCAAGCTCTATGACGGTGAAGAGTTTTACGACGTCCCGATCCGCGAAGGCGAGATATTTCTGCTGCCACCGCATGTGCGGCACTCACCGCAAAGACCGCAAGAGGGTTCCGTCGGGCTGGTGATCGAGCCGAGGCGGCAAGAAGGCCAACATGACGCCATCGAATGGTACTGCTTTGACTGCAATCACAAGGTCTATCGCGCGGAATTTCAACTTCAGTCCATCGTGAAAGACCTGCCGCCGGTTTACGAGAAATTCTACGCCTCGGAAGAGGATCGCACCTGCCCGAATTGCGGCGCGATCCATCCGGGAAAAGAGCCGCCCGAGGGTTGGGTGCAGCTTTAGACAAAGGAGCATGATCATGAAAATTGTTCTTATCCACGGTGCTTGGCACGATGGCAGCCTTTGGGAAGAGGTCGCGAAACCACTGCGTGACGCGGGCCACGACGTTCACACCCCGACGCTGGCAGGCAATGCGCCCCCGGGTGTCGAGGTGGATCGCACCATTGGCCATGCCGAGGCGGTGCAATCAGCGGTCGATTACATCAACGAAAACGACCTCTCGGATTTTGTCCTTTTGGGGCATTCCTATGGCGGCTCGATCATCTCGAAACTCGCCGAGGCGATGCCCGACCGCATCCGGCGTCTGGTCTATTGGAACGCCTTTGTTCTGATGGACGGGGAAAGTGTCGAAGACGTCAGCCCCCCGCCATACAAAGAGATGATGGACGGCATCGCCGCCTCGGGTGCCTATGGCGAAGGGGCAGTCAAGCTGCCATTCCCGGTCTGGCGCGAGGCGTTCATGAATGACGCCGATCTGGATCTGGCTCAGAAAACCTATGAGATGACCACGCCGCATCCGATCCGTACACTGACGGACAAGTTGGAGCTGAAGTCCTTCTACGACCTGCAAATTCCAAAGTCCTACATCAACTGCACCGAAGATATCGCGATGCCTCCGGGTGATTTTGCTTGGGTGCCGCGTTTCCCGGGTCGTCTTGGCTTGTGCCGCTTGGTGCAAATGCCGGGCGGACATGAGGCCTGCTTTACCAATCCCGGCCTGCTGGCCGAGAAAATCATCGAAGCCGCGCGCGACTGACGCGACACAAAACGAACAGGGAGACGTCATGAAACACTTCACGAAATTCATCGCCTCAGCCGCTCTTGTCGCGGCTTCAAGCCTTGCCGCGCAAGCCGACGAGTTCCGTTTGGGGCTGATCACTCCGCCACCGCATATCTGGACAAAAGCTGCCGAAGCCTTCGGGGCCGAGTTGGCAGAAGCCTCGGGCGGTGCGCACAGCGTCTCGGTATTTCCAGCCCGGCAATTGGGCAATGAGGCCGAGATGCTGCAACAGCTTCAGACCGGCGCGCTGGACATGGCGTTTATGACCGTTGCCGAAGTCTCGAACCGCGCGCCCGAGCTTGGTGCCTTTTACGCGCCCTACCTGGCCAATGACATTGCTCATGCAGGGCGCATTCTGCGTTCCGATACTGCGAAAGCCATGTTGGAGCCGCTTCCCGGACAGGTCGGTGTGGTCGGTGTTGGCTATGGTATGGCCGGTTTGCGCCAGATTGTAAGCCGGGGCGAAATTTCGTCGGCCGATGACCTTGCCGGTCTGAAGCTGCGGATCACCCCGTTCACACCAATCCTCGACTTTTACAATGCGTCGGAGCCGCGCCCACGCCGATGCCCCTGCCTGCCGTTTACGACGCGCTGGCCAACGGTCAGGTCGATGCGATTGACATGGATGCCGAGCTGATCTGGGTGCTGAAATACTACGACCACGCCGATACGATCGTGCAGTCGGATCACATGATGTTCCCCATGGTCGGGATCGTGTCGGCCAAGGTTTGGGCAGGGCTTTCGGAAGAAGATCGGGCGATGATCAGTGACCTTATGGCAAAGCATGTCGACAGCACGATCGAAAGCTATGTTGCCAAAGAAGCTGGATGGCTGGAACAGATCGCCGGAACCGGCAAGACCTTCACTCAGGTCGACGCGTCTTTCTTTGGCGACACCATCGATGAATGGAACGCCATCTGGTCGGAAAAGACTTCGTCGCTCGAGGCTTTGCGGGCAACAGCTGCAGAAACCGAGTAGTGTGGCACCAGAATTGAGAGGGGCGCGGGCACGTCCGCGCCCTTCTTCATGGGGAGGGTGTAGATGTTATACAAGGTTTCCGCTGCATGGGCACGGATCGAGCTGGTGGGCGCAGCCGTCCTGGCCGCTTGCGTCACCGTGTTGATCTCGCTGAATGTTGCCACACGGAACATTGGGCACGCGTTGTTCTGGGTCGATGAGCTTGCGATCTACGCGATGGTGTGGATGACCTTCCTTGGTGCATCTGCCGCTCTGCATCACAGGGATGCCGTCTCAATCACGCTGATCTCAGAGGCCGCATCCCCTGCGGCGCGCCGCATGATCCGCAAGTTTGTGGATCTCATCGTGTTTGCCTTTTCGGTCGCAATCCTGTGGTTTTGCTGGCGCTGGTTTCTACCACTTGATCTTGCGCAAGCCGGGTTCGACACGACGACATTTCAAGGCAACACCTTCAACTTCATCTATGCAGAACCCACCCTGACACTGGGTCTGCCAAAGTACCTGTTCTGGCTGGTCATGTGGCTTTTTGCCGTTGGTTCAACGCTCCATTCGACCGCACATCTGCTGTCACGCACGTCAGAGAATTCGGCATGAGTGCAATCGTCTTTCTCATCGCCCTGCTGCTGTCTGTTCCGGTTGCGATCGTTCTTGGTATCACGGCTATCTGGTACATCTGGGAAAGCGGCAACACCGTTCTGTTCGATAGCTTCGCGCAAAAGATGTTCGGAGGGCTCGAGAATTACGGGCTTCTGGCCATCCCGCTGTTCATGCTCACCGGCGAGTTGATGAACGAAGGCGGCATGACCCGGCGTCTGGTCGCCTTGGCGCGCATCTTCGCAGGCGGGTTCCGAGGCGGTCTGGCTTACATCAATTTGCTGGCGAATATGTTCATGGCGGCCATCATCGGGTCCGCCACCGCGCAGATCGCGGTGATGTCGCGGGCTACGGTCCCCGAGATGAAGGCGGAAGGCTATGACGAAGGCTTTGCCGCCGCGACCACCGCCGCCGGAGGGCTGCTAGCCCCGGTCATCCCGCCATCGATGATGTTCGTGATTTTCGGCGTTCTGGCTCAGGTGCCCATCGGCGAAATGTTCATCGCGGGTATCATTCCGGGCCTGCTGCTGGCACTGGCATTTGCCCTGGTCATCACAATGATCGGCTGGTCCCAGCAATTTCCAAAAGGCGAGTGGTTGTCCCTTGATGACGCATGTCGCGCGCTGCTGGCTGCTCTACCAGCAATGCTGGTGCCTGTTGCGATCATCGGTGGCATTCTGCTTGGCATCGCAACTCCTACGGAATCAGCCGCGATTGCCTCTCTCATCGCCTTTCTCGTGGGCTGGCTGTTCTATCGCGATCTCGACCCGCGCAAACTGGGCCAGATGTTCGTCCGTACGGCAGCAAATGCTTCGATGATTCTCTTCATGATCGCGGCCGCAAGCGTTTTTGGCTGGGTCATCATCTATGAGGAACTGCCGCAAAAGCTCGCCGGCCTGATCACGTCGATCACCGCTGACCCGTTCATGTTCCTGCTGATCGTTAATCTGGCACTTTTGCTTGTCGGAATGGTCATCGACGGGATCGCGGCGATCATCCTGATCACACCGATCCTGCTGCCAATTGCCACCGGTTCATATGACATCAGCCCCTATCAATTCGGCGTCGTCGCGTGCCTGAACCTGGTGCTGGGCCTTCTGACCCCACCGGTGGGCATCGGCCTTTACATCGCATCGTCCATGAGCGGAACCACACCAGGTTCGATCCTGAGATCGCTCTGGCCGTTTCTGATCGCCGTGACAGCCATTCTGGTCTTGCTGAGTTACTTCCCAAATCTGACAACGTTGTTGATTTGAACTTTGCAACAGAACGTTCAAAGGTCATTGGACAGCAACCCGACCCGTTTGAATGCCTCCTTTGGTACCTGATTTCTCCTCATGATGAGCCGCATGTGGTTTTCCAGCCTCTGCACCACCTCCGGCGCGTCGATGGGGGTGTATTGGCCAGGGTCGGCGTGCAGGTCATAGAGGACCGTTGTCGTTTCGCGCGGCGTGCCCATGCAAGGCACGTCGATATCGCCGTCTTCGGCCTTGCGGGCCGGGATTTTCATCACCCGCAGCCCCTGCGCGAAATCCATTGGCGCGGACAAATCCATCTGCGACAGATTGTCGACCGAGAATGCCTCTTCCAGATGCGTGGGCATCAGCGTGTATTCATAGATCTCCTGATCGGCGATGTCATTGGGATAACGGAAATACGTATATCGCCCGTCGGTGATGTTAACGGACCCGCCGAAAATTCCATAGGCTACAGCTTCGTGCCCCGGTCCGTCTGCGGCCAACAAGGGTGTCAGGTCCTTGCCCTCAACCCCCTCGGGCTCAGGGGTCCCAAACAGTGACAGGATGGTTGGCATCAGGTCCATGGTCTGCGTCAGCGCCTGACGCGAAGTGCCGCCCTGATCGGCGTAGTCGGGGTGATAGATCATCAATGGGATATGGGCGATTTCGTTGTAATAAGGGGTGATGTTCTTGGCCCACCACTCGTGTTCCCCAAGCAGGAACCCGTGATCGGTGGTCAGGATCACCACCGTATCCTTCCACATGTCGTGCCGGTCCATGTGATCCAGCAGCCGCCCAAAATACTCGTCGCACATCTCGACAAGCCCGGCATAATTGTTGCGCAGCTCTTCGATTTCTTCGGCGCTTTCGCTGACCTTGTCATAGCGCGGCCAGTCGAGGATCGGGCCTTCGTATCCGCTGTCACGCCGTCCCTGAAAGCGTTCGGGCGACCAGAAGGGTTCGTGCGGGTCGAAACATTCCAGATGGCAGAACCAGCCATCCTTGTCGGCGTTGGTGTCCAGAAACTCGAAGGCCGAGGCCATGCATTTGGCCAGTGGCATATCGGCCTCGGTCGGCTGATGGGCACGGCTGATCATGTAGGGGACGTATTTTTCGTCCATCCCGTCGATCTGCTGCGGATGATACATCTCGCGCCAGCGGTCCAGCGGCGGTTGCACCATGGCTTTCCAGCGATCCTTTTCCTGCCCGCGGATGAAGTCGAAACTGGAGTATTGCGTGTGATAGGTAGCCCCGCCCTCCATCCAGTAATGGGCATGATCGGTGATCATATGCGTCCAGATGCCCGAGGATTTCAGCTCGCGGATCATGGAATTGTCAAAAGGCTCTAGCGGTCCCCAACTGCGATGCATGAAGTTCAGCCGCCCGGTGTGCAGGTCGCGGCGTGCGGGCATGCAGGGCATCGAGCCGACATAGTGATTGTCAAACCGCACCGATTTTGCCGCGAAGCGGTCGAAATTAGGCGTGGCCATGCGGGTGCCGCCATAGGCCCCCAGCGCATTGCGGTTCAGACTGTCGAACAGGACAAAGAGAACTTTCATTGGACCCTCACTGTTATTTCAGACTGCCGGACAGCAGGCCGCGGATGATGTATTTCTGACCGACCAGAACAAAGACCAGCGCCGGAATGACTGAAAGGACTGAACCCGCCGCCATTTCGCCAAACCGGATGTCATATTCCTGCGCATAGCTTGAGATGGTGACCGGGATGGTTTGCGTTGCGCTTGAGGTCAGGTTCACGGCGACGATGAAATCGTTCCAGATGAAAATGAACACCAGCACCCCGGCCGCAATCATCGCCGGGCGCAACAGCGGCAGAACGATCTGGCGGAACAGGTCCGCATCGCGACACCCGTCCAGACGACCGGATTCCAGCAGTTCCTCGGGTACTTCGTGGATGAAGCTGAACATCAGCCACAGCGCCAGCGGCAGGTGCAGCACGGTTTCAGCCAGGATCAGCCCGGTCAGCGTGTCCAGCAGGCCCACGGACAGAAGCTGCACGAACCAGATGCCGATAAAGGTGATGGGCGGCAGGATGTGAAAGATCATCGCCCAGGTGAACAGGGCAAACCGCACCCAGCGCCCGACCTTCAGACGGAACAGTGTGAACACCGCCATGGTCGAGATCGCCAGCACAAGGGCGGTCGAGATCACCGACACGATGATCGAGTTCTTCAGGCTCGTCAGATATTGCGAGGATTTTCCAAACAGCAATTCATCGAAATTGGTCCAGACCGGGGTAAAGACAACCTGCCCCAACAGGATCGAGATCTGCGTTTTGAACGCAATGGTGACGATCCAGACGAACGGGATCAGCACCAGAATTCCGTAGATCACCACAAGGGCGAGTGCGGGCAGGCCAGAGGATCGGTGCGATTGCGGCATGGCTCAACCCTCGGTCTTTTGCACGAAACGACGCTGTAGCCACAGCGTCACCAGCGCCAGCGATGCAACGACGACCAGCGTGAACAGCGACATGACCGAGCCCAGCCCGATATCGTCCTGCGTGAAATAGGCGCGCTGGATCGACAGGCTGACCACCTCGGTCGAGGTGCCCGGCCCGCCGGATGTCAGCAGGTAAATTTCATCAAACACCTTGAAAGACAGGATCATGCGCAGGATCAGGGTTGAAATGATAACCGGCATCATCAGCGGCAGCGTGATATAGCGCAGCACCTGCCAGCGGCTGCGGGCGTCCAGTTCGGCGGCCTCGTAGACCTCTTCCGGCAAGCCCTCGCGCCCGGTCAGCATCAGCAGGAACACAAAAGGTGTCCAATGCCAAATGTCGACGATGATCACCGCCCAGAGCGCCGCCGATTGGCTGGCCAGCCAGTTCTGTTTCGGCAGCCCCAGCGTGGTCAGCGCCAGGTTGATCGCCCCGAAATCGGCGTTGTAAAGCAGGTTCCAGACCGCGCCGATTACGATGGGCGGCGTCACAACCGGCAGCAGCATCACAAAGATCGCCGCGACCCGCACCCAGCCCTTCATCCCCGACACCGCAAGCGCCAGCGACAAGCCGATGGCAAACTGGATCACCACAGCGAAAAAGGCGAAATACAGCGTGTTCCACAGGCCGGGCCAATAGAACAGATCGGCCTGAAACCGGCGAATATTGTCGAGGCCAACAAAGGTGGTCACGGCCTCGCCATCGACCCACTCAAGCTGATGAAACACCATCCAGACGATCTGCAGGATCGGCAGCATGGTAAACACCACCAGCAAGGTTGCCAACGGGCCCAGAGACAGCAGTTTCCAGCTTCGGTCGCCGATCATTTGATCCGTCCTTCAAGGGGATGACCCCGGCACGCGCGCGCCGGGGCCGCGCAGCTTATTGCAGGTCCGGTAGCTTGCCGGTGGCGTAGCCTTCCCGCTCCATCACGGCGTGGATTTCCGCTGCGGCTTTGTTCAGTGCCTCGGCTGCCGTCATGTCGCCGATCACCGCAAGGTTCAGATGCAGGTCGATGATCGAGTTGATCTCGTTCCGTTCGGGCACTGCCGCGTAGAACAGCGCGTTGCCCGCGTTCTGCGCAGTGGCGTCCAGGAACCGGTACTTCTCGGGGTCATCGAAATCTGCGGCCCCCAACCCGATGGAGACCGGAACCGAGCCGTTCTCGATCATCGCGCGCTGCCCTTCGGGCGTGTTGAGCCACTTCATGAACGCAAGCGCGGCCTGTTTCTTGTCATCGGGAATATTCTTGGGAATACCGCCAATGAAATGGCCGGTAGAACTATAGTTATCGCCGCCTTCGATTGATGGAATCTCGGCCACGCCGACCTTGCCCGCAACGATGGATTTGGCCGGGTCCTCCAACCCTGCCCAGGCCGCGTTGACCATGATCGTATGGGCGGAACGTCCGGTGGCCATGAACTGTATCATCTCGGCCTGACCGGTCGCGCCCGGATCGTCGGGGCCCACGTCATGCGCAAAACTCAGAAAGGTTTCCAGCGCGGCCAGCGCCTCGGGGCTGTTGAAGGTGACCGAGTAATCGCCACCGGCTTCGTCAGCAAAGATTGTTCCGCCGTGGCTGTAGATATAGGGCATCGCGTTCCAACCCACATTCTGACGTGAACCACGCACGGTGAACCCAACGCGCTCGGGCGGATTGTGCAGCGCCTTGGCATTGGCCATCAGGTCTGCCCATGTGGTCGGAACCTCCAGCCCGGCTTCCTCATAGAGGTCGGCGCGGTAATAGAGCAGTTGGATCACCCCAGCCATGGGCAGGGCCATCAGCTTGCCGCTGCCAATTGATTTGTTGGCCTCGTCCCAATAAACAGAGCCACCGAAATCCGAGATATCGTCACGCAGCTTGTAATCGGGGTCGATATCCGAGACCGCCTCAAGGAACCCACCCTCGTACATTTCGATTATGCCGAGCGCGTTGATGGTCAGCAGATCATAGATACCGTCATCCGCACGAACCGAGTTGCGGGATTTTTCCAGCAGCACCGGGAACGGCACCGCTTCGATATTTACCGTATTGCCGGAGGCTTCTTCATAAGCTTCGACCGTGGCTTCAAAGCCGGGGTACCAAGGTGACTGGTTGATAATCATCTGGATGTCGGCCTCGGCCCATGCCCCTGCGGGCAGCCCGGTCAGAAGCGCGGCGGCAGCCGTGTTTCTTAGTGTCTTCAGCATTGTCATCTCCTCCGCTGTCAGCCGTTCAGGCGCTGTCCTGTCTTGGCGCTGAACAGATGGAATTGCCCCGGTCGGGGCGTAATGGTGACGGGTGTATCCAGTGTCAGCGCCGCGTCTTGCGCGCGGTCGATCAAGGCGGCCACCCGCCCCAAAGCCCCATCACAATGAATGATCGTCTGATGCCCCAGCGACTCGGTCGCCACGACGGTCTCAGATCCGTCGCCACCGGGCGCAATATCCAGATGCTCGGGGCGGAACCCGCAAATCACGGGGTCCCGGGTCGGCGCGTCCAACGGGCCAAGCGCAACCTGACCGCCATGTTCAGGTTGCAGCATCAGACCTTCAGGCGTTTGCACCAACAGGCCTGGCACAAGGTTCATCTGTGGCGCACCGATGAATTCGGCCACAAACAAGTTCTCGGGTCGGTCATACAGGTCCGTCGGTTTGCCGACCTGCTGGATTATGCCGTCATTCATCAACACGATCCGGTCCGCCATCGTCATCGCCTCAACCTGATCATGCGTGACAAAGACCGAGGTCGCACCCAGGCGGCGGTGCAATTGCTCGATCTCCACCCGCATCCTGGCGCGCAGTTTGGCATCGAGGTTTGACAGCGGCTCATCGAACAGAAAGACTTTGGGATCACGCACAATCGCGCGCCCCATCGCCACGCGTTGCCGCTGACCGCCAGACAATGCCCGGGGTTTTCGCGCGAGCAGATCTTGCAGCCCCAGAATTTCTGCGGCCTCATCCACGCGCCGCGCAATCTCGGCCGCGTCGGTGTCGCGCATCTTCAGGGCAAAGCCCATATTCTCGGCCACACTCATATGCGGGTAGAGAGCATAGTTCTGAAATACCATCGCCACATCCCGGTCCCGCGCCGGGATATCGTTGACCACTGCACCGCCGATCAAGATGTCGCCGCCCGAGATTTCTTCGAGCCCGGCAATCATCCGCAGCAACGTTGACTTCCCGCAGCCTGACGGGCCTAGTAGCACGATGAACTCACCATCGCGGATCGCCAGCGACAGGTCCGAGATCACTTCGACCGCGCCATAACGTTTCTCGATACTTCTGAATTCCACCGAATTCACTGGGTTGGTCCTGACGTTGTTGGTCTTCCCATCTTGTTTTGTCCCCTGTCTCGCAGCTAGAATCAAATTCATAAAATTCAGCAGGGGATGAATATGAGGAATACACCTGACCTCCTGCCGCGCAAGCTGCGCGTCTTTGCTGCCGTCTACGACACAGCCAGCACCACTGCTGCCGCCGAGGCGATTGGCATCACTCAATCAGCCGTGTCCAAGAGCATTGCGCAGCTCGAGGCGGATTTCGGCGTGCAACTCTTCGACCGAACGCCGCAGGGCCTGCGCCCAATGCCAACTGCTGATGCACTGCGTAAACGCACCCGATGGCTGACCCGCGAAGTTGATTTTGCGAACTCCGAAATCCAGAACACGGCCTCGCTGGCGGATGTCGAGCTGCGCATCGGGTCAGGGCCAGTCTGGAACGTGAAGCTGCTGCCCGAGATTCTACCGGGCTTCTGCGCCGATCATCCACAAATCCGTCTGGATATTGCTACAGGGTCAGGGGACTATCTGGTGCCGCGGATGATCGACGGTCACTTTGACATTTACTTCGGCGTTTTGTCCGAGGATTTCGACGGACCAGGCGTTCACTGCGAACCCCTACTTGAAATGGAGCTGCAAGTCTTTGTAAGGCAGGGGCATCCTTTGCTTTCGGCGGGCACACCCCAAGCTGAGCTGTTGGCCGACTATCCCTGGATCGGTTTTTCCAGTGACGACCAACTTGAGGGAAACGTTCAAAACTGGGCGCAGCGCATGGCTGTCCTCTCGCGGCAATTCTCGCTCCGGATCATGTCGCTCACGGCGATGATGGCCGTTGCCCGCGCCAGCGACCATGTCGTCTTCGCCGTTGATGCGCTTGACCAGGAGCTTTCGAGAAACGGCTTGGTCAAACTGCATTTCTCCAAAAGGCCTGGACGTGTCATCAGCGGATATGCCGTCCGATCAAGTATATTGGAACTGCCACCAATCAGGGACTTGATCTCACGCGCGCGTTCTTGCTGCGCGGATAAGTAGCTGCGGATGTGACCCGCCCGACCTTGGTGGTCCAGCATGAATGTTAGGGTCAGGCTTCGCAAACAGTCGTTGACGGTTGCCGCGACAGCGATTGCCGAGAGAAAAACCTTTGGGCATCTGTCGAAACATGTCGCCAAATGCCTCCAATCCTTAAGCCAGCCAAACATGATCTCGATGTGGTTTCACCGCTTGTATCTTGGCTTGTCGAAGTTGACCCGCGTCTTGCGCTGCTTTCGGTCGGGAAGCATAAGCCGATCCCTTTTTCTTTCACTGCATCTTGAAACCAGTCGGCGTCATGTACCAGCCCTGCTCGCCATCCATCTCGGGTCGGTCCTGACATTCTTTCTACTGACGCCCAACCCAAAATGGCCCACGGGTTTTATCGGCTTGCAGTGTTTGTCATGGATGCGCAGCGTCAACTGGTCTGACATGCAGTTCTGACTGGGTATGCGCTGGCCGGGTTCTGCCGCAAAGTCTTAGGTGGCGGAAGAAAACACACCGGACTGATGGGCTAAGAAGCCAGTTCCGCGGATTGGTGAAACGGGCAGAATCTTGGCGCGAAGCAAATGCCGGAACTGGTTGTCCCGTCAATCTGAACCTACTGCCAGCGTCACAGCTCCAGTCTGTTTTCTCATTCGCCTCAAGTAAATCGGTATCTCCTACACACTAAGCGGGCATTCGAAATACGAAATTCTCCTACCGACCCTCGGCTCGGGAAAACCGCGGACAAGAAAGCCGGCACCTCAATGCCCCTGTCGATTGCTCAAAGTCTGAGCAAGTTCGCCCGACCCGTTTCGACAAAACATGAGTCTCAGGTTCGAAACTATTGACTCGTTGGGTCAAGTTATACATTCTCTATATCAATACAAATGTGCTGAAATACAGAACAACAGTGGAGTTGGAAAAATGCAAATCAAAGGTTTGGCGGCAGGTTTGGCTGTGGTGGCAGGGATGGCGCTTCCTGACCTGGCACTGGCGGAAAGCCCTACGATCAAGGCAATCCAGGAGCGTGGCACCATGTTGTGCTCGGGCCATAACGGGTCGTATTTCGGTTTTGTCGAAGTGAACGACAAGAACGAGTGGAAGGGGCTGGATATCGATCTCTGCCGCGCGATGACCACCGCGCTGCTCGGCGATCCGAGCAAAGCCCAGATCGTACCGCTGAGCTGGGCGCAGCGGTTCCCGGCGCTGCAATCGGGCGATGTCGATGTCATCATCAAGGCGACCGGCTGGACCATGGGCCGCGACACCGAACTGGGTCTGCAGTTTTCGATCCCCTACTTCTTCGGAGGCGCACAGTTCATGGCGCATGGCGACCTGGGCATCACCGAAGCGAAAGATCTGGAAGGCGGCACCATCTGCGTCGAGGCAGGTACCACCATTGAACGGATTGCCGCGAACTATCTGCAAAGCATTGCCGTCGAACACACCATGGTCAGCTATGAAAAGGCATCCGAACTGCGTGCCGCCTATCTGGCCAACCGGTGTGACAGCTTTGTGGCATGGGGCCCGTTCCTGGCCGTTCTGCGTGCCACTGAAATGGAAAACCCGGAAGCGCATGTCATCCTGAACGACCAACTGTCGAACGAACCGATCTCGGCTGCAATGCGTCAGGGGGATGAGGGCTTTGTCGATTTCACCAACTGGATGCTGGCCGCGCTTCTGATTGCCGAAGAAGAGGGTATCACGTCCGAGAATGTGGAAGACATGGCGGCCAACCCGCCCAACCCGAAAATCGCACGTCTGCTGGGCGCCGAACCGGGCATGGGTGAACGTCTGGGTCTGCGCGACACATGGGCGAAAGAGATGATCGCGGCTATGGGCAACTATGGTGAGATTTACCACCGCAATCTGGGCGACAACAGCCCGTACAAACTGGAACGCGGTTTGAACAACCTCTGGAGCCACGGCGGTGTTCTGTACGCTCCCCAGCTTGACTAAGAGCTAACTTAGACGCGGGGCCGCGTGGTATTGCGGCTCCGCATTCTCCCCAAAATCAGAAGATTAAAAGCCATGGACGCATCCGAGTTGAAGGCGCGCGCCAACAGGCGCAAATTGATCATCCAAAGCGCGCTGATCGTTTTTTCCGCGCTGATCGTTATCGGTGCCATCCAAAGTGCCAGGGTCAACCTGAGTGCTTTGGGTCTTGCCAGCGGCTTTGGGTTCCTCGAGCGGTCTACCGGCTGGTCCTACTCTTTCTCGCTGATCGACCGGGATATCAACGACAGCTATGCCCGGACCCTGACGATCGGGTTCATGAACACGGTTTTTCTGGGTTTCCTAACCATCGTGCTGTCCACTGTTTTCGGCTTTCTTATCGGGACGTTCCGTGACGCGCGCAACCCGGCGCTGAAAACCGCAGCCACCGTCTATATCCAGACGTTTCGGAACATTCCGCTGATCCTTCAGGGCATCTTCTGGTACGCCATCGTGATCCACCTGCCGGGACCCAGACAGGCGATGTCATTGGGTGAGGCGATCTTTCTTTCCAATCGCGGGCTGATGATCCCGTTGCTGAACGTGTCGCTGACTGTTGCGCTTATTATGGTGCTGGCCATGATCGCTGCGGCGTTCTTCATGGCGCGGATGAAAATCAGCGTTTTCAAGATTGCGCTTGCCCTGGTCGGTCTGGGGTTCTTCATGGTACTGATCGCAACCGGCCTGTCGGTTCCCGCGGGTGAGGGCGCGATCTCGTGGCCTGAACTCAAAGGTCTGCGCTTTTTCGGTGGTCTGACCATTTCTCCTGAACTGCTGGTCATGATCATTGCCATCACGCTCTATGGCTCGGCCTATATTGCCGAGGTTGTGCGCGGTGGCCTTGCCGAAGTGCCCAAGGGACTGATCGAGGCTGGCGAGGCGCTTGGGCTGACCCGGCGCGCGATCTGGGCGCGGATCAAGATGCCGATGGCACTGCGAACGATCATTCCGCCGCTTGGCAACCAGTGGATTTTCATCATGAAAGCCACAACCATCGGCGTCGCCATCGGGTTTTCGGACCTGTTCTACATCGTCTCAACCTCGATTACGCAATCCGGGCAGACGCTGGAGCTGATCGCCATCCTTATGGGCGCGTTTCTACTGGTCAACTTCTCGATTGCTCAATTGGTCAACTGGCTGAACGAAAGCCTCAAACTGAAGGCGCATTGATATGGCTGACGCAGTCCTCTCTGGGAAATTCGACTGGCAGCATTTCCGCCGCCGGTCTTTTGCCACGCCGATGGACTCGGTTATCACCGTTGTTGTCTTTGCCGGTCTCGCATGGTTGATCTGGCAGGCGTTGAACTGGGGTATCCTCAACGCGGTGTGGAGTGCTGATGACGTAGAGCAATGTGGCCATGGCGGAGCCTGCTGGTCCGTTATCGACGCACGACACCGTCTGATCCTGTTCGGCCTTTACCCTTATGAAGAACACTGGCGATCCACGCTGGCATGCCTGTCGATCATAGGCACCGTAGTGATTTCCTGTTTTCCGTGGACATGGACTGCCAAGCGTCTGTCGACCATCTGGATCGCCGGTTTCGCCATCTACTACCTTCTGATGGAAGGAAGCCTGCTGGGGCTGCCGCAGGTCACGACCGACCAGTGGGGCGGGCTGGCGCTGACGCTGTTCCTGTTTTCCAGCGTAGTGCTGATCGGGATGCCGATGGGGCTGGGTCTGGCATTGATGCGCCGCTCGGAAATGCCGGTGGTGCGTGGCTTTGCCTCGCTGGTGATCGACCTGATCCGGTCTTTGCCGCTGTTGACAACCCTGTTCACCGCGGCTGTTGTGATTCCGATCCTGCTGCCCAGCTGGCTGGAAGGGGACAAGATCTGGCGGGTGATCATTGCGTTTGGTCTGTTCTTCGCCTGCTATCAGGCCGAGGTTCTGCGCGGCGGGTTTCAGGCCATCCCCAAGGGCCAGTTCGAGGCCGGCAAAGCGCTGGGTCTGACCTATTGGCAAATCCTCGGACGTATCGTGCTGCCGCAGGTTTTCCGCCATGCGCTGCCAGCGACGGTCAACAATGTAGTTGTGACCTTCAAGGAAACCGCCATCGTCATCATCATCGGGTTCTTCGATATCCTCGCCTCGGCCAATGCGGCCTTCGGCACGGGCGAATGGGCACCCTATTACATCGAGGTTCTGGCCTTTGTCGCGGCAATCTACTGGGTCTTCCTGTTCGGGCTTGGCCAGTATGGTGAATACCTCAAACGGCGCATGAAAGTCGCAGAACGGTAATCTCACCAACTTCTCTGGGGGCCCCTGCGAAAGCAACCGCGCCGCCAGCAGAGGCGGTGTCGCGCATGACATGAGTGATCGTATTGGATACCCGACCACCCGGCTTTTAGCTCAGGTCGACCGAAGGGACCGTCATGCGGCCCCCCGTTTAATCCAGCGTTACAGTCCCGTTTGGGCTATCCAGAACAAATGACAGCGCGGCCGGACCCTCGGATATGTCGGCCAGATGCGAGATCTGCAATTTCGCAAACAGGTCCTTCAGGCGGTCAACATTCGGTGTCTGAACCTGAACTTTGGCTAAGGTGACACCCAGATTCTGCTGCCCCGTGGACGGGTGCGGACCCGGAGACCATTCAATGAACGCCGGAAGCAGCCCGTTTTCCGGCAGATGCCCGTCTTTGGGAACGGTCAGACGCCAGGTTCGATCGCCGCGCTGGAAATTGACGACCTCGCCCAGATCGACAGGGCTTGCAGCAATAACGCCGTCCAGATCGTCGGTATTCACAACCCAGCACAAAGCACGCGGGCGGTTTTTCAGGCGGGTCTGTGTGACGGGATCGTCCAGAGTAAACCACCGGACCCGGTCCGGATCAGGGGCCGTGGGGTCGATTGCGATCAGTTCAAAAAAGCTGTCATTCCCGGCTTGCATGACACAGTTATGCGTACCCATGGCGTCGTGTTTTGAGCCGTGAGGCACGTCAACGCCCAGGGCCTGCTTCATCGCTGCGACGCCTTGTTCAAGTGTGTCCGCCCCAATCGCGAAATGGTCAATTTTATTGAGCATTCTGGTTCCCTATTCGTCAAGCAAAGGAAGCGCCCGGGCGAGGTCCGATTTCAGGCTCTCAAGGTCCTCCAAGCCGATATTAAAGCGGACAAACTGGCCGGTTTCCGACCAGTCTGTTGCCGTGCGCACGGGCGTGACGGGCAAGGCAAGGCTTTCGTATCCTCCCCAGCTGACGCCAATTCCGAAATGGTGCAGTGCATCAACAAAGGCGTGAACGGCGCTTTCGCTGGTTGTGTGGAAGATGACGCCGAACAGACCCGCTGCCCCGGTAAAGTTACGCGCCCAGTTCTCGTGGCCCGGGCAGGAGGGCAGCGCGGGGTGCAGAACAGTTTTGACCTGCGGCTGCGCAGCAAACCAAAGCGCCATCTCGCGCCCGGCCTTGTCGAAATACTCCATCCGCAGCTTCAGGGTTCTGAGGCCACGCAGAGCCAGCAGTATCTCCTGGCCACCGGTTTTGTCACCGATCTGCATAACCGCTTTTCGAATAACCTGCGCATATGCCGCGTTGCTTGCAGTGATGCCCAGCATGCAATCCGAATGGCCCGAGATGTATTTGCTGCCGGAATACACCACAATGTCGACACCCCAGGACAGGGGTTGGCTGAAAACAGGCGTCCCCCATGTGTTGTCGAGGATGGTCGGCACATTTGCCGATTTTGCGGCCGCCGCAATGCCCCGGATATCGGGCATCTCGAACGTTCCCGAACCTGGGCTTTCAAACATGATTGCCGCTGTTTCCGAACGAATCAGATCGCCGATCTTGCTGCCAATCAGAGGATCGAAGTATTCGACCATTACCCCCTGTTGTGTCAGCAACCCGTCGCAAAAGGCCCGTGTATTGCCATATACGTTGTCGGCGACCAGAACATGGCCACCGGGCCGGGTCAGGGCCATCAGTGCGGTTGTGATGGCCGCCACGCCCGAAGAGGTCAGAGTGATCGCCTCCGCACCCTCAAGCTTTGCCAGCATCAGCTCCAGCTTGTGCGTTGCCGCGTTTCCGTAGCGCCCATAATAGAGCGTACCGCTCTCGTATCGGGCGTCGCGGGCGGCATCGAACGCTTCAAAGGTGTCAAACACCATTGTTGAGCCAAGCTCGATTGGCATATTCACGTGCCGGCCCTCTTCGCGATCGGGTCGACCATCCTGCACCAGGCAGTCTGCTAAACTGAATGGGGTGTCCTGCACTTTTGCGCCCTCTGAAGCCGTTCGGAATGATGACAGCCTGCCAATTTTGTGTCAATATTCAGAAAGACAGTTTATTATATCGGAACAGCAACGTGACCGAAGAAACCTCCCGGACCCTGACAGGGAACCACTGGGGTGCGGGTATCTCTGAAACCAGAAATGGCAAACTGGTGGCGGTGCATGCGCACCCGGATGATCCGAATCCCTCTGAGATCAACCGCAATATCGCTTCAAGTCTGAATGGCAAAGCGCGCGTTCTGCGCCCCGCGGTTCGTCGCGGCTGGCTGGACGGGAAGGGGGTGCGAGGACGCGACAGCTTTGTCGAGTTCAGTTGGGACGATGCGCTGGATCTGATTGCCACCGACCTGACCCGGGTGCGCAGCGCGCATGGCAATCAGGCGATTTTTGCCGGGTCCTATGGCTGGTCAAGCGCGGGGCGCTTTCACCATGCCCAAAGCCAGCTCAAGCGTTTCCTGAACGGGCAGGGCGGTTTTGTTCGCTCTGAGGGCAATTACAGCTACAACGCGGCCCTTGTGCTGATGCCTTATATTGCTGGCCCGTTCAGAGCGCATGTTGCGCAGGCCACCCGATGGCCGGTGATTGCCAAACACTCTGATCTGGTGGTGATGTTTGGCGGTATGGCCACACGCAACACACAGGTCAGCGATGGCGGCGTGGCGCGCCACAGAATGGTGGACAACCTGAAAGCCTGCGCTGCATCCGGCGTGAAATTCGTAAACTTCAGCCCGTTGAAAACGGATGCCGATGCCGGGATCGGGGCAGAGTGGGTGCCGCCCAAGCCCGGCACCGATACCGCCGTTATGATGGGGCTGGCGCACACGCTGCTGACAGAAGGCCTGCACGACGCGGAATTCCTTGACCGGTATACGGTCGGATTTAACAAGTTTGCCGCCTACCTTCTGGGCGATTCCGATGGGATCGCCAAATCCGCCCGGTGGGCGGCGTCGGTCTCGGGCGTTCCTGCGGATCGCATCGTTTCGCTGGCGCGGGAAATGGCGGCAGGCCGTACAATGATCACCTGCGCCGCTGCACTTCAGCGGGCCGACTATGGCGAGCAGCCGTTGTGGATGACGGTCACGCTGGCGGCGATGCTTGGGCAAATCGGGTTGCCCGGTGGCGGTTACACGATCGGCTACGGTGTGAACGCCAATATCGGCAATATCGAGCGTCCGTTCCGCTGGGGGACATTGCCGCAAGGCAAAAACCCGGTGTCTGACTTCATCCCGGTGGCAATGATATCGGACATGCTTCTCCACCCCGGCGGCAGCTACACCTACAAGGGCGAGGATCGGATTTTCCCGGATATTCGCCTGATCTGGTGGGCCGGAGGGAATCCGTTCCACCATCATCAGGACCTGCGGCGCCTGCACGCGGCCTTTCAGCGCCCGGAAACCATCATCGTGAACGAATTGAACTGGACCGCGACGGCGCGTCACGCCGATATCGTTCTGCCTGTTGCAGCCCCGCAAGAACGGACGGATTTTGGTGGGGGCAAGTCAGACAACGCTCTGGTCCCGATGCCCGCCAGCGCCGAACCGCGCGCAGAGGCGCGGGTCGAATTTGACATCTACACCGAACTTGCCAGGCGGATGGGCAATGCCGAGCTGTTCTCGGACGGGTTGGACTGCGACGGCTGGTTGCGTCGGATTTGGACCCAAACGCAAGACGCGGCGTTGGCAAGCGGTGAAAGCTTACCTGACTGGGATACCTTCATTCAGGGCGACATAGTCGAATTGCGCGATCCGTCTCCGGCTCAGGTGTTCATGGCAGAGTTCCGCCAGGACCCCGACGCCCATCCATTGCCGACGCCAAGCGGGCGCATTGAAATTTTCTCGGATCAGATATCGGGGTTTCAGTTGGGCGATTGCCCCGGCCATCCGACATGGTTTGAGCCGCGCGATGCCGCAGCAGGCACACGGCCGTTTTATCTGCTTTCAGGTCAACCAGGCACGCGTTTGCATTCGCAACTGGACAATGGCGACTATAGCCTCAGCCACAAAGTGCAGGGGCGGGAACCAGTTCTGATCCACCCGGACGACGCAGCGGCCAAAGGGATCGCGGATGGCGATGTCGTGGAGCTTCTTAGCGATCGCGGGCGGTGTCTGGCCGGGGCCCGCGTGACGCCTGACATTCTGAAAGGCTGCGTCTTCCTGTGGACCGGTGCCTGGTACGACCCAGACTATGATGCCCCCCAGGAACGGGATAGGCACGGCAATCCCAATGCCCTGACTCATGATCTGCGTACATCAAGCCTGACCCAAAGCCCGGCGTCACATTCGACCATGGTGGACATACGCCGTTTCGAAGGGGAAGTGCCTGACCTGACGGTTCATGATCAACCATCATTTGAAGCCGTTTCCCGTTCTGCTATACAGAACAGACTGCGCAGAAAGGACGAACAGTGAGTGAAGTACCCAAAGCTCCAAAGGTGGATTCGACCCTATCCAAAGGCCTTGCGATTCTGGAGAATCTCGCCGCGCATCAAGGCAGCAAAGGAGTGACCGAGCTGTCGCGCGAACTGGAATTGACGAAATCGAACACGTTTCGGCTGTTGCAGACCCTGATCACGCTTGGGTATGTGAAACACCTTGATGACAAGACTTATGCGGCCACGCTGAAGACATGGCAGGTCGGGCGCAGTTCGGTCGAAAACCTCAACCTGCGAGCTGCCGCAGCGCCTGAGATGGCCTATCTGAGTCAGGAAACCGGTGAGGCCATTTATCTGGCGGTGCCGGAAGGATTAAGTGTCATCTATATAGACAAGGTTGAAAGCCTGAAGCCGATCAGGTCCTGGAATCCCGTCGGTGGCAGCGCCCCAATTCATTGCGTAGGAACGGGCAAGGCCATTCTGTCGAGAAATTTTGATCAATTGCGCGACAAGCTCGACGGCCAGTTGGCGCGGTATACAGACAAAACCATGACGACACTGGAGCAAGTCGCCGAGGACATGCAGGAAACGCTAAAACGCGGTTATGCGTTTGACCGCGGAGAGTTCCGCGACCGCATCCTGAGCTTCGGAGCCCCCATCCTGTTGCCCGACGGCGAAGCAATCGCCGCGCTTGGCATCTCACTGCCTGATATAAACATGAGCGACGGCGGCGAGGACCGGTTAGGGATGTTGGTGCATCACGCCGCAGAAGGCGTGACCCAGAAACTGCGCCAACTCTGAGGCGCAGCTTCCGGTTGGGTTTAGTCGGCTTTCTCAACGGGGCCGCCGGATTTTTCCCAGGAACCGAATCCTTCCTTCAGATGTGCTGCTTCAAAGCCCATGTCTTGCAGGGTTGCGACCGTCAGGGCCGACCGCCAGCCCGAAGCACAGTGAAAGACATATTTCTTGCCTTCCTGCGCGAAAATATCCTTGTGATACGGGCTATCGGGATCGACCCAGAATTCGATCATGCCACGCGGCGCATGGAAGCTGCCCGGGATGAACCCGGTGCGCTGACGCTCGCGCACATCGCGGATGTCAACAATCACCACATTGGGATCATCGACCGCTTTGATCAGGTCTGCTGTTTCGATCTCTTCGATGCGATCGCGCGAGTCCTGCACCATCTGGGCTGCTGTTTTCTTGAGTCTAGTCATGGTTACTGTTCCGATATATAAAACACATTTTTCATATATTGACACAATGACAAGATCGTTGCAACGTAAGTTAACAGGAATCGCCTGACTGCCCAGCATGATCATAGATAAAAAAAGAGGGTCCGCTCGCATGAATACAGACAGCCCGATCTCTCTTTGGGATATGTCGGCAGAGGAGCCGGATTTTCGCAATCCGTTGGCTGGCGATGCGGAAGCGGATGTCGCAATTGTCGGCGGGGGGTTCACCGGTCTTTCAACGGCGCTTTATTGTGCAGAGCAGGGGCTGAGCGCGCATGTGCTTGAGGCCAGGCATATTGGTTTCGGTGGCTCGGGCCGCAATGTTGGTCTGGTCAACGCCGGTGTCTGGCATCCGCCCGCCGCCGTTCGGAAAAAGCTGGGCGACACCTATGGGCCGCGTTTTGTAAAACGGTTTGGTGAAGGTCCTTCGCAGGTTTTCGACCTGATCGAAAAACATCAGATCCGCTGTGAAGTCACCAAAACGGGAACCATTCACGCCGCCCACGCTCCTTCAGGTTTCGAGGATCTAAAGGCGCGCCATGCAGAGTGGACACGTCTGGGTGAACCGGTCGATCTTCTGTCGGCTGAAGACATGGTGGAAAAAACCGGAACAAGCGCTTTTCACGGGGGATTGTTGGATCACCGGGCCGGAACCATCAATCCGATGGGTTATTGCCGGGGTCTGGCGCGTGCAGCAAGGGGGGCAGGTGCCGAGATCAGCACGGGTGTGTGCGCAACCAATCTGCGGCGCGACGCCGGGAAATGGGTCGTGGAAACCGACAAGGGTACGGTCCGGGCCAAGTATGTTGTGCTGGGCACAAATGCCTACAGCGACACCCTGTGGCCAAACCTGAACCGCGTGTTCACCATGATCAACTACTTCCAGCTGGCCACACAGCCGCTACAGGCAGACATGTCGCATATTCTTCCGGGCCGCCAGGGTATCTGGGACACGGGGCAGATCATGTTCAGCATCCGGCGCGATGCCCATGATCGCCTTGTCATCGGCTCTATGGGAACTGTTGTCGGGTCCGTCGGTCGCGGGTTGTCGCATCGTTGGGCCAGGAAACAGCTTGCGCGCCTCTATCCGGAACTGGGCCCGGTTGAATTCGAAGAGGCATGGCATGGTCGGATCGCCATGACACCGGACCATCTGCCGCGTATCTACCAACTGGCCCCCAATCTGCTGACCCCGATCGGCTATAACGGGCGCGGCATCACAACCGGCACGATCTTTGGCGAGTGCATGGCCCAGCTGATCTCGGGCATGGATCCGGCTGATCTGCCGTTGCCGATGACGGAACTGTCAACTGTCCCGTCGGCCCCGATCATGTCCCGCTTGTATCAGACAGCCTTCACCGCCAACCAAGTCCTCAGGAGCCTTTGATATCCTCATGAGCAAGATTGATGTTCGCGTCGGCGTCGATATCGGTGGAACCTTTACGGATGTGGCGTTGCAGCACCCGAGCGGCTTGTCCACCTGCAAGGTACTGACCAACTATCATCAGCCGGAACAGGCCATTCTGGACGGAATAACCAAAGCCGCAGAACAGGCCGGGCTTGCCTTGGGCGATATTGGTCAGGTCATTCATGGAACGACGCTGGTCACCAACGCGCTGATCGAACGCCGCGGTGCCAGGACCGCCTTCATCACCACCGAAGGGTTTCGGGACGTGATCGAGATGCGCTCGGAAAACCGGTTTGAGCAATACGACCTGAACCTGAACCTGCCCAAGCCGTTGGTGCCGCGTCAGGACCGGTTCACCCTGAACGAACGCACGGGCCCTGACGGAGAGGTCCTGCTGGCGCTGGACCTGTCCGAGGTCAACGCCATGGTGGACACGATCAGGGCAGGCGGGTTCGAGGCCGTTGCCATCGGTCTGATGCACGCCTATGCCAATGACGCGCATGAGGTCGCGATGGGCGACGCGTTGCGCAAGGCAATGCCGGACCTGTCGATTTCGCTGTCTTCGGTAATCTCGCCGCAGATGCGTGAACTGCCCCGTTTCAACACCGTGATCGCCAACGCGTATGTGCAGCCGCAGGTCGCCGACTACCTTGGCCGTCTGGTGGGTCGCCTGCGAGAGATGGGTGTGGCCGCTCCGGTTTTCATGTTGCATTCCGGCGGCGGTCTGATTTCGGTCGAAACCGCGGCAGAACAGCCGGTGCGTCTGCTGGAATCCGGTCCGGCCGGTGGCGCGATTTTTGCGGCTGATTTTGCGCGGGCATATGGGCTGGACAAAGTGCTCAGCTTTGACATGGGCGGAACCACCGCCAAGATCTGCCTGATTGAAGACGGCGCGCCGAAGACCGCCAACACCTTCGAGGTTGCCCGGACTTATCGCTTCAAGAAGGGCTCGGGCATGACCGTGTCGACGCCCGTTGTCGAGATGGTTGAGATCGGAGCGGGGGGCGGCTCGATTGCCTCGGTCGACAGTATGGGACGGCTTCAGGTCGGGCCACGGTCGGCGGCATCGGAACCCGGACCTGCCTGCTACGGGCGCGGCGGCACCGAGCCAACCGTGACCGATGCCAACCTGTTGCTCGGGCGTCTTGACCCTGACAATTTCGCTGGCGGTGCGATCCCGTTGCAAACGGCAGAATCCGAAAAAGCGGTGACCAGGCTGAACCTGTCTGCCGGCGATGCCGCCTTTGGCATCACCGAACTGGTGGACGAGAATATGGCGAATGCGGCGCGGGTGCATACGGTCGAGAACGGGCGCGATATCGAACATTTCACCATGATCGCCTTTGGCGGGGGTGCGCCGCTGCACGCCTGCCGTCAGTGCGAAAAGCTTGGCATCAAGGCGCTGATCATTCCGCCGGGTGCGGGTGTCGGCTCGGCCATCGGGTTCCTCAAGGCACCGTTCAGCTTTGAGGCCACGCGCGGGCTGTTCCAGCGCATGGACGATTTTGATGCCGGTGCCGTGAATGCCGCCCTGATCGACATGGAGGCCGAGGCCCGCGCCTTTGTCGAAGAAGGGGCCAAAGGGGCAGATACCGAGATTCGCCTGACCGCGCAGATGCGCTATTCCGGGCAGGGTTGGGAAATCCCGGTGCCGCTGCCGCACAAACAGTTTGAAGACTGCGATGTATCGCTGATCCTCAAAGCGTTTGAACAGGCCTATCGCACGCTGTTTGGCCGGGTGATCGACGGGTTGGCCGTTGAGATCACGAACTGGCTATTGACCGTATCGACCGTGCTGCCGGACACCTATCCGGTGGTCGGTCATAGCAGCGGCACGGACGCGACCGTTTCATGGACGCGGCGGTTTTTCGACGCCGCCCTGCGCAAATCGGTCGAAGCGCGCGAGGTTGAACGGTCCGGCATGACCCCCGGAAAGGCCGTCGAAGGTCCTGCGATCATCGTGGAATCCGAGACCTCGACCGTCGTTACCTCGGGCTATCGCGCGGTGGGGCAGGGCGACGGCAGTTTGCTGTTGCTGGCGAAGGAGGCATAGGCCATGGCAACGTCAGATATTGATCATCAGATCATGTGGAACCGTCTGATCGCGGTTGTTGAGGAACAGGCCACAACGCTGATCCGCACGGCCTTTTCAACCTCGGTCCGCGAGGCGGGCGACCTGTCGGCGGGTCTTTTTGACCGCGAGGGGCGGATGATCGCCCAAGCCGTGACCGGCACCCCGGGTCACGTCAACGCGATGGCCGAAAGCGTCACGCATTTTGCCGCGCAGATCGGGCCGCAGAACACGTTTGATGGAGATGTGTTCATCACCAACGATCCCTGGCTGGGCACAGGGCACCTGCACGACATCACCGTTGTCACGCCCGTGTTCCGCAAGGGCGCGCATATCGGCTATTTCGCCTGCACCGCGCATGTGGTGGACATCGGCGGACGTGGCTTTGGTCCGGATGGCAACGAGGTTTACGAAGAGGGTCTGCTGATCCCGATCACCAAGTTTGCCGAGCGTGGTCAGGTGCAGCCCCTGCTGATCCAGATGATCCGCGCCAATGTGCGGACCCCGGATCAGACTGTGGGCGACATGTACTCGCTGGCCGCCTGTAACGAGGCGGGCGATCGCCGGCTGCAGGCGATGATGGATGAGTTCGGCATTGATGACCTGGAATCCCTGTCGGATTTCGTGATCGAGACCAGCCGCAAGGCGACGTTGGAGGCCATCGCCAAAGTGCCCTCGGGCACCTATCACGAGACCATGCAGGTCGATGGTTATGACGCCCCGGTGCATATGGAGGTGACGCTCAGCGTCGATGGCGATCAACTGCTGGCGGATTTCGCGGGCACATCAGGTATGAGCCGGTTCGGCGTGAACTGCCCCGAGGTCTATACCCGCGCCTATGCCTGCTACGCGCTGAAATGCGCGATTGCGCCGGACGTCCCAAACAACACAGGCTCGCTTGAACCGTTCCGGATCACCGCGCCCGAGGGCTGCATCCTCGCGGCCAAGCGTCCCGCACCGGTTTCGGTGCGCCATGTGATGGGTCATCTGGTGCCAGACGTGGTGCTGGGTGCGCTGCACAAGGCGCTGCCGGATACTGTTCCGGCCGAAGGGGCAAGTGCGCTCTGGAACATTCAGATTTCAGCGCGTGCATCCGACCCCGAAAGCGGCCTGCCGAACCGTGAGGTGTTGATGTTCAACTCGGGCGGCACCGGTGCGCGCCCCGCCTTTGACGGGCTAAGCGCCACGGCCTTCCCCTCGGGCGTGTCGACAATGAGCGTTGAGGCGACCGAGCATGTCGGGCCAATCACTGTCTGGCGCAAGGACCTGCGCGAAGGCTCTGGCGGGGCTGGTGCCCTGCGTGGCGGTCTGGGCCAGACCATCGAGATCGAACCGCGTGCGGGATATGATTTCTACTTCAACGCCATGTTCGACCGGGTGGAAAACCCCGCGCGCGGGCGCAATGGCGGGCTGGCCGGTGGCGCGGGTGCTGTCGAGTTGTCTGACGGGACAAAACTTCGCGCCAAGGGTCGCCAACTGGTCAGGAACGGCCAGCGGCTGAGGCTCAGCCTGCCGGGCGGCGGTGGTTATGGCGCGCCGGAACACAGGGATCGTGACGCCGTGGCCGGTGATCTGGCCGCCGGGTTCATCACCGCCGAACAGGCAAAGAATGACTATGGGTTCGAAGGGTAAAAGCAGATGGCTGACACTCCGATTGCAGTTGTGACAGGTGCTGCGCAGGGCATTGGACTGGCCTGCGCCGAGGCGCTGAGCGAGGATGGCTACAAGGTCATTCTAGTCGACATTCAGGACAGCGTGCACGAGGCCGCCGCCACCGTTGGGGGGATCGGAATGGTTTGTGACATGGGCGACGTGGATGCCATCGGCGCGATGTTTGACAGGGTTGAGGGTGATCACGGCCCGGTCTCGGCATTGGTAAACAATGCGGGCGTCGCGATGCCGGGGAATTTTCTGGACTATGATCTCGCCGCCTTTGATCGTGTGATGGACATCAATCTGCGGGGTGTCTTTGTGGCAATGCAGCGGGTGGCGGCCAGCATGGTGGACAACGGCATCGAAGGCGCGATCGTAAACATGTCTTCGGTTAACGCGCAGGTCGCAATCCCGGCGATCCCGGCTTATTGCGCCTCGAAAGGTGGGGTCATGCAACTGACCAAGGTTGCGGCACTGGCGCTGGCTCCGAAAAACATCCGTGTGAACGCGGTCGGCCCCGGCTCGATTGATACCGAGATGATGGCTGGCGTGAATGCCAACCCCGAAGCCTACAAGATGGCGATGTCACGCACTCCGATGGGCCGTGCAGGCACCGCGCGGGAAATCGGCGACGTGGTGGCGTTCCTGTGCTCGAAGAAGGCAAGTTATGTCACCGGTGAAACGATCTATGTCGATGGCGGCCGCCTTGGTCTGAACTACGTGATGTCATGAGCTACGCGGAGGCATACAAAAGCTGGCAAGCGGAGCCCGAGGCGTTCTGGGGCAAAGCCGCTGAACAGATAGACTGGTTCAAACCAGCCGATAAGGTGTTCGACCCTGAAATGGGGGTTTATGGCCGCTGGTTCGCGGGTGCCACATGCAACACCTGCTGGAACTGCGTCGACCGCCATGTCGAGGCCGGGCATGGCGACCGCACAGCGCTGATCTATGACAGCCCGGTCACTGAAACGGCCCAGACCTTCAGCTTTGCCGAATTACAGGCCGAAGTCGGCGCGCTTGCATCCGTCATGCGCGCGCATGGCGTTGGCAAGGGCGACCGCGTTGTCATCTACATGCCAATGGTGCCGCAGGCGGTGTTCGCGATGCTGGCCTGCGCTCGTTTGGGGGCGATCCATTCGGTTGTGTTTGGCGGTTTTGCGCCACATGAACTGGCAACGCGGATCAATGATGCCGAACCTCGGATGATCATCTCGGCCTCCTGCGGGATCGAACCGGGACGGATCGTACATTACAAACCCCTGCTGGATGCGGCCATCGAGGAAGCCACGTCCAAGCCCGAGCATTGCCTGATCCTGCAGCGCGACATGGAACTGGCCGAACTGATCCCGGGCCGCGATCTGGACTACGCCGAACTGATCGGTGCGGCAAAGGCGGCAGGAGAGACGACAGAATGCGTGCCGGTTGCGGCGACCGACCCGCTCTATATCCTCTACACCTCGGGCACCACCGGCCAGCCGAAAGGCGTTGTGCGCGACAATGGCGGGCACATGGTGGCGCTGAAATGGACGATGGAACATCATTACGCAATAAACCCCGGTGAGGTGTTCTGGGCCGCCTCCGATGTGGGCTGGGTCGTCGGGCATTCCTACATTTGCTACGGGCCGCTGCTGCATGGCTGCGCCACCGTGGTTTACGAGGGGAAACCGGTGGGCACCCCCGATGCAGGCGCTTTTTGGCGGGTTATTCAGGACCATCAGGTCGCGGCGCTTTTTACGGCCCCCACAGCGTTTCGCGCGATCAAGAAAGAAGACCCGAAGGGCCAGTTGATCGAACAGTATGACCTGTCGAAATTCCGCACGCTGTTTCTAGCCGGCGAACGCTCGGACCCGGCAACGATCCAATGGGCTGAGGAAAAGCTGCAGCGCCCGGTGATCGACCACTGGTGGCAGACCGAAACCGGATGGGCCATGTCCGGCAACCCGGTCGGGTTGGGACAGTTCCCGGTCAAATACGGCTCGCCGGGCAAACCGATGCCGGGATACGACATCCGCGTTCTGGACGACGAAGGGCATGAGATTGAACCCGGCACGCTGGGCAACATCGTTTGCAAGCTTCCGCTACCACCCTCGGGTTTCCCGACGCTCTGGAACGCGCCCGAGCGGTTCCTGACCTCGTATATGAATGAATTCCCCGGTCACTACGCCACCTCGGATGCCGGGATCATTGATGAGGATGGCTACGTCTTCATCATGGCCCGCACGGATGACATCATCAACGTGGCCGGTCACCGCCTGTCTACCGGCGCGATGGAGGAGGTGATCGGAGCGCATCCCGACATCGCGGAATGCGCGGTGGTCGGCGCGGCGGATGCGGTGAAAGGTCAAATGCCGCTGGGTTTTTACGTCACCAACGATGGCGCGAACCGCGAGGCGTCAGAGCTGGAAAAAGAGCTGATCGCGCTGATGCGAGAGCAAATCGGAGCCGTTGCCGCTTTCAAAACAGCCGTTCCGGTCAAACGCCTGCCCAAGACACGTTCGGGCAAGGTGCTACGCGGCACGATGCAGAAGATCGCTGATCGCGCCGAATTCAAGATGCCCGCTGCCATCGACGATCCGGCCATTTTGGACGAGATATCCGATGCGCTGAAGGACAGGGGGCTTCTGTCATGATAGAACGCCTGCATACCGGCACAAGGATGTCGAAGATCGTGAAACACAACGGTGTTGTTTACCTGTGTGGTCAGGTCGGAGCCGGTGACAGCGTCACCGCGCAGACGCAAGACTGCCTGTCGCGCATTGATGCCCTGCTGACTGAGGCGGGTTCTGACCGTGAGCATATTCTGCAGGCCATTGTCTGGCTGCGCGATATGGCGGATTTCGCCGAAATGAACGCCGTCTGGGATGCCTGGATCCCCGAGGGCCACGCACCCGCCCGCGCCTGTGGCGAAGCCCGGTTGGCGCGGGATGTTCTGAAAGTCGAGATCATCGTCACTGCCGCCATAAAAACCTGAAGGGGAGATCGCCCATGTCCGAAGTTCCGGCCGTCAGACTCAGCCACGTGGAAAAATACTACGGCAGTTTTCACGCTCTCAAGAACGTCAATCTGACCGTAGGCAAGGGTGAAAAGATCGTTGTCTGCGGCCCTTCGGGCTCTGGCAAGTCGACCATGATCCGCACGATCAACCAGCTCGAGGAACATCAATCCGGTCTGATTGAGATCAATGGCCACGCCATCAGCGCCGACGATCCCAATATCGACAAGCTGCGGCAGGATGTTGGCATGGTGTTTCAGCACTTCAATCTGTTTCCCCACATGACGATCCTTGAGAACTGCACCCTGGCCCCGATGCTGGCGCGCAAAATCTCTCAGGCTGAGGCGGAAGAGACCGCGATGACGTATCTGGAAAAGGTGCAGATCGCCAATCAGGCGCCGAAATACCCCGGTCAGCTTTCAGGCGGTCAACAACAGCGTGTCGCCATCGCGCGGGCGCTGTGCATGAAGCCCGATATTCTGCTGTTCGACGAGCCGACCTCGGCGCTGGACCCCGAGATGATCGGCGAGGTTCTGGATGTTATGGTGACGCTGGCCGAGGAAGGCATGACCATGATTTGCGTCACCCATGAGATGGGGTTTGCCCGCAAAGTGGCGGATCGGGTGATCTTCATGGACGCTGGTGAGATCATCGAAGAGGATGACCCGGAAAACTTCTTTGACAGCCCCAAGAGTGAGCGGACGCGGAATTTTTTGGAACAAGTTCTAACGCACTGAAAAGATCGGCCACCGCATGTTTGCCCCAAAGAAGTGAGAGAAATGTGCCCAGAACTTTTGAGAACCGTTTTTCAAAAGGAAGGCCACTCTCGGCGAACAAGTCCGGGCTTTCCAAACATAGATGTTGCGGGCGGCCTACGATAGTTATCTGGATTAGAAATGGTTGCTTCTTATTCAACCACTGCAGGGCTTCTTATTCCGTCTTACAGCGTGATGGATTTGGTCCCCTTCTGTTTACAAACTGAGTCCTTGCCGCATGTGAATTGCTTGTAAATTTCGGATCAGTTTGTGTCGTTTGTCGCAGTCGGTAGGTCTGACAGTCTATAGGTTCTGGCGTGAACTTTTCTGTCGGTAACATCATTGGAGTGGGTTGGCCGTTTTGTCCCGCCAGTCAGCCGAACGGTTGAAACGGCGAGGGTCCAAGCGTGAATTAGCCTTTGCTGATCACGAAGGCTTCTGAAAATCTACTCGGCTCCATTGAACTTTGATGCAAATCCGCAATAGCAGATTGAGGCACGCGTCGGCGTCTGCACTCTCAGAACCCGATAGTGTCATTGGCTGCGGCGCGGAGGGTCGGAAGCGTCCATTCCGCTTCGAAGAAACTGCGGCGGGCCCCCAAAAGAACCGCCGCAACGTTGTCGGTTACATGCGCTGACGCAGAGTAGCGCCCAGATAAGCGCCGTTGAATTCCTTTGCCTTGGACAGGAACGCGTCATAGCTTTCGCGCACTGTCGCAAAATCAGGGTTCGCCGCTGCGTTTTCGTCCATGACCTCGACTGCGGCAACTTTAAGGGCCTGGACAATGTCATCGGGGTATTCCGCAAAGATCACGCCATCGGCTTTCAGTTTTTCAAAGGCCTGAGAGTCGAAATAGTTGAACTGGCTTACCGTCTCGACCGACACCGCCTCGGCTGCGTTGGCGATGATCGCTTGCAGGTCCGCAGGCAGTTCGGCCCAGGCGTCTTTGTTCACCACGATCTCAAGCCCTGCGCTGGGTTCCTGGAACGAGGGGAAATAGCAGTAGTTGGCAACCTTGCTCAGCCCAAAGCCCTGATCCAGAAACGGGCCGACCCATTCCGCCGCATCCAGTGCGCCCGAGTTGAAGGCCGGGAAGATTTCGGGCGGTGGCATTAGTACGGCGTTCACGCCCAGTTTGCGCATCACCTCGCCGCCCATACCGCCGATGCGGAAGTTCAGGCCCGATAGGTCTTCGATGGACGTGACTGGCTTTTTGAACCAACCCGCGGACTGAACCCCCGAATTGCCCGAGAAGAAGGGCACCAGATTGCGTTGCCCGTAGAGGTCATTCCAAAGCTCCTGACCGCCGCCATAGCGGAGCCAGGCTGTTAGTTCGGTGCCGATCATGCCAAAGGGTATTGCTCCGAAGAAGTGGTTGGCCGAGTTTTTGGAGGCCGCATAAAACGGGGTCGAGTGGCCAATTTCTGCCGTTCCCTGCTGCACCGCGTCTTCGACGCCAAACGGGGGGACAAGTTCGCCGCTTGAGAAGATTTTGAACGTAAGCCGCCCCCCGGACATATCCGCGACCCGTTGGGCAAACGAGGCTGAATTGGTGCCGACGCCGGGCGCCTTGGCGGGAAACGAGGTTGGCAGTTTCCATTCGATATTCCCCTGAGCAACCGCTGGCGCGGCAAGTGCCGTGGCGGGCGCAGCAATGGCTGCCGCCTTGATAAAGCTCCGTCTTTTCATGGTGTTCTCCCTGTCGAGTGGTGGTTCTAGTTGAATAGTAACGCCGGCAGCCAGGTTGCGATGCCCGGAACAGCTATGACGATACCGATTGCGATAAGCTGTAGCAGCACAAACGGGGCAACTGAAAGATAGATGTCTGTCGTTGTGATACTGGGCGGTGCGACCGAGCGGAAGTAGAACAGCGAAAACCCAAACGGCGGCGTCAGGAATGAAGTCTGGATGTTCAGCGCAATCAGGATCGCGAACCATATCGGGTTGATGTCGGACTGAAACAGGATCGGCCCGACGATGGGGATCACGATAAAGATGATCTCGACGAATTCCAGAACAAAACCCAGCAGGAAGATCACCAGCATGGTCACGGCCAGCATCGTCCAGACCCCACCCGGAAGATCGGTGAAGAACGAATGAACATAGTCATCCCCTTCGAACGCCCGAAAGACCAGAGACAACATGCTGGCTGCGATGATGATGCCAAAGACCATCGCGGTGACTTCTACGGTCTTGGTTAGGGCCACACGTCCGATGCCAGACTTAAACAGCCAGTAGCAGAAATAGATCAGGCACAGGCAGACCACGGCCAATATGGCCGCAGCGATTAGTGAACCGGTATCGAACACTAGCTCGCCGCTGGTGAAATCAATCCGCGTCAGCCCGGCGCGTTGCATCAGGAAGAGGGCGAAGACCAAAACAACCGTGAGCAGGCAAAGCGGGGACAGATGGCGTGGTGCGTTTTCTAGGCTGCTGGCCGCAATCAGAATGGTCCCGGCGACACCGATTGCCGCGGATTCCGTGGGCGTGGCGACCCCGAACAGGATCGAGCCCAGAACGGCCACGATCAGAAGCAAAGGCGGCAGTGTGTTCACCAACAGTGCGGTAATGGACCCTTCGGCCCTAGGGGTCGGCGAGGTTGCGGGGGCATCGCTCGGGGATGCCGTGACATAAAGGACAACCAGCATGTACAGGCCGTACAGGCCGACCAGCAACAGACCCGGCAACAGTGCTCCGGCGAACAGATGGCCTACGCTGACCGGGTCCGGGGCAAAGTTGCCTATGGTTTGCTGGGCTTCGATATAGGCGTTGGAAATCTGATCGCCCAGCAGGATCAAAACGATCGAAGGCGGGATGATCTGCCCCAGTGTGCCGGCCGCACATAGAAGGCCGCTGGTCACGCGTTTCGATACACCCGCATTCAGCAAGGCGGGCAGGCTGATCAACCCTAGCATCACAATCGTCGCGCCGATTATACCGGTCGAGGCGGCCACCAGGGTGCTGACAAAAAGAACCGCCAGAACCAGGCTCGATTTGGTTTGCCCAAACAGCGCCGAGATATTCATCAGCATTTTTTCGGCCTGGCGCGATTGCTCGAGCAATATGCCCATCAGAACGAACAGTGGGATGGCGATCAGCAGGCTGTTGTTCATGATGCCGAACACACGCTGTGGGAACGCCGCGATAAACCCCAGGTCGAAATGCCCAAACAGCGCGGCAATCAGCGCCACGCACAGCGGAACCCCGGCCAGAACCCAGACAACGGCGATGCCCGACAAGATGCCCGCCATCAGACCGGCAACCATCACCAAAAGCCAAATTTGCGATACGTCCATCTAGTCGCTCTCTTTGCCGTGGATCAGCGTTCCATCCAGCAAAAGCGCCACGATCTGGACCATCAGCAGCACGCATACAACCGGAAGGCCCGTCATGATCAGGAAGTATCCGCCCAGCCCGCCGGTTTCGCGCGCGCCCTCTTTGATCGACCAGGAATAGCTCACCAGTGGCGCAGCGTAGTAGAGCGTCGCGATACAAAGCGGCAAAACCAGAACGACGAATGCGACCTGATCAACACGCCGCGCCAATCGCGTGTCTCCGGTTCTTCGGAAAATGTCGACGCGCACATGCTTGTCCAGCCTCAACGCAACAGGAAGGCCAAAGATCGACAGCCAGGCGAAGCAATATAGCACGAAGTCCTGAAGCTCGATAAAGCCGACGGCAAACAGATACCGCAGCACGACAACCGCCAGCTGGGTTGCAAACAAAACCGCCAAAAGCCCGATGCACAGCCAAAGAGACACCCGGTGAAGACGATCCGCCACGTGCAGGAAAACAGATGTGTAAGGGGCGATCGTCATGAGTGTTTTTTCTGGGCTCGTTTTGGTCATTTAAGCGAGGCCGAACCGGCTGAACAAGCCAATTTGTCACCGCAGTTCAACAGGACGGGCCGTTTTTGACATTCGCCCGATCATCACGCCAAGTGCGGTGGATATAACCAGGTATTGATTGGTGTTACACCGCACGATCCCGCATTGTATTGCGAATTGCCGGGCATGATCCGGCAGCGGGCGCGGCAAGTGAAGGTGAATGTGTGACACCGCTCAGAGTATCAGTTTTGGGATTTTGGCTGGCCGTTGTTTCGGTGTTGAACGCACAGCCTGCAGCGGCGCAGCCCGACGTTCTGATCTTGGGGGATAGCCAGATTTCCTTCGGTGCAGGCAAAGAATACCTGCGGTTCTTCGGTGAACTGGCCGAGCGGTGCAAGATGACGCCTCAACGCAAAAAGACACTGGGCAAGCTGGGCAACCGCGAGGCTGCCGCAATCGGCGTCCGCTCGACCTCGTTGCAATCCTGGACAACACCCAATGGGGCCGCAAAAGGCGCGATTTGCGATGTCGACAAGAAATTCGGGGTCAATGCCGGGGCCTATGGAATTGATGGCAACCCCGACCGGGTGTTCATTCAGATCGGCAAGGGCAACGCCTATCAGTTCTGCAAACCTAAACAGACCGCGTTTGAGGCGATGTTTGAAGGCGGGTATTACAGCCCCGAATTGCTGGTCCTGACCTTTCTGGGCAATTCAGCCGACCGCTGGGCCAATTCGCCCGAGTTGGCCCAACAGGATGCCCGCCGCACGCTGGACCAAATCCCGGACGATATTCCGTGCGTCTTCATCTCGAGCGTGCCGGTCTATCTGAAAAAGACCAACGACAAACGGATGAAGGCCCAGACCACAATCGCCCGCGCCTTGCGGCAGGCGGGCACGCAATGTGCCGTGGTCGAAGGGTTCAACCGCAAGACACGCGCCGCGATCGAAGGCAAACCTGCCTATTTCCGGCGCAACGATGCGGGCAAGGTCAAGGACCCGCATCATCCAAGCCGGGCTGCGGTTCGGGAATTCCTTGACATCAACACGGCCGAAATCTGCGACGCGGTATTTTCGGCTCTGAAGTAGACGCAATAACTGCAGGGGGGATATGCAGGTGTTCAAAAAGATGGTCGCAACTGTGTGCGCCTTGGCCTTCACCACTCCGGGGGCCAGCGCAGAGGAATTTACCTCGCCCGAGATTCTGATTATCGGGGACAGCCAGATATCCTTTGGGTCGGGCCCGGCTTTTCTGGAGTTTTTCAGCGATATCAAGGATCACTGCCACCCTGACGCTCGGCAGAAAAAGCACCTTGAACGCCTTGGGGAAATGCGGGTCGGGGTGATTGGTGTCCGGTCCAGCTCCATCGACTCGTGGACCGCGCGGTCCGGGCGGTCAAAGGACACGATCTGCAAGGTAGACCCGAAGTGGAACGTGAACGCGGGCACGTATGGATTCGTAAACACGACTGGCAACAAGTATGTGCAGATCGGCAAGGGGAAGGAATATCAGTTCTGCGCGGCGAAAACCTCACCGCTGGAAGAAATGCTGAGGGACGGGTACTATGATCCCAAACTGATCTTGATGTCCTTTCTTGGAAATTCGGCCAAGCGGTGGGCCAACAACCCCGAAGCCGCTATCCGGGATGTTGAGCGCTTGCAGGCGCAACTGCCCCCCGATCTGCCCTGCATTTTCATGACCACCGCACCTGCCTACAAGAAAAAGATCGTCGATCTGCGCCTGCGGGCACAAAAGAACCTGATGGACGCGTTCAAGGTCACGGGATTGCGGTGCACTTTCGTACCGGGTGCCACGCCTGAAACGGTTGCGGCCAACCAAGGCAACAAGCATTACTTCCGCGTGAACAAGAAGGGCATGGTCAAGGACCCCTACCATCCGAACGAGGCGGCTGCCAAAAACTTCTTTGCGCTGGAAATGGACCAGATATGTTCGGCCATTTTCGACCAGATCGAACCGACCGAGGAACAGAGCTAGCCCCCTGATAAACCTGCTCGCCTGCGCGGCAGGACGGCGGCCAGAATGACCGCCCACCCAAGGATGCCTTGGCCGTGGGCGCTCAGGTTCTGTTCATACGAGAATAACAGCATCTCCAGTGGTCTAAGTGGGTCGCGGGGCGGCCAGACCACCCATTGCAGAGGCAGGTCGGGAATGACCATCCGGTAGTACATGTAATAGATTTGCGGCGACAGCCACACAAACAGCCAGAACAGCGCCAGCGCCCCTGAAAACTGTGCCCAGAGCGGGAAACGGCGCAAGGCGCGCCGTGCCAGAAGTACCATCAGCAGAAACAGGACGGCGCTCAGCAACGCCAGCCCGACCTGTCCCCAACCTGACAGATCAAAGAAAGAATCCTGACGGTACAAATCTGCCCTCCTCACGTGCTGGGTAAAACGACGAAAACCGCCCACATCAGCGGGCGGTTTTCCAAAGTGTGTAAGCGGGCGCTTAACTCAGCGGGGCCACCGCCAGGATCACGGTGAACTTTTCGCAGTAGATATAAAGCTCGTTGTACTTGCTTGTGTCGATCCCGGCCGGGATTTTGAACGAGGCCTCGCCTTTCTTGACGGTCAGCTTGTCGTGAATCTTCGAGCCCTTGGCATAGGTCTCACCATTGCCGAAACCGATCTTGATGTCCGGCGGGTTCTTGCCGGGATCAAAGACGTAGTCGCTTTTGAGCGTGACGGTATCGCCAGTGACCGAGACCGTTCCCTTCACGTTATAACCGCGACGCCCGGACAGACTGCCGGTGCGTGCCTTGTCCCCGGCAAATGCAGCGGGTGCTCCGACCGAGAATGCGGCTACCGAAGCAAGCCCCAGCTTTACGAATTGGCGGCGTTTGATCATCATGGCGAATGTCCTATCCAAGTCTGAGATGGAAAGATGCTGAACAGACTATGGGCGCGCTGCCAACTCACATCGCGTCGAGGGAATTTGAGACTCTGAAACAAATTGGTTCTGTTACAAACTCTTCCACTATCCATCGGGTGGACCATGGCTTTGGTAGCTGCACGCGGGCCGATCTCGGTCGAATGCTCGCATTTTCCTAATGAAGTGATCCCGTACGCAGTCCGTTTCTACCTGAGGTATGGTGTTTCGCGCTGGTATCGGGAGGAAGTTAAGATCGGGCGCGACGTTGCCCCGGATCACGCGATATTGAACCGTTGGCCAAGCTGGTTTTGCGGCTAAAGCTGCGATGCTGCAGATCGCCGGTGGCGCAGGGTCGAGACCGATTTGAAAGGGAAGGGTTACCCTTCAACGCACCGTAGGTCGCGAGGTGTTTCAGTTCAGTTGGGGCCGCTCAATCCCTGCTACTTCAAAACTCTGGATCACTCGGGGACATCGCTGCAAGAGCGTCCAGAAGTGCGACACCGGTTGTGTTTCTGCCCAGGAAGCGAACCGGTTACCTGTCCGCCAGAACCAGATCGCTGGCCTTTTCTCCGATCATGATGGCGGGGGCGTTGGTGTTGCCGCTGACGATCTCGGGCATGATCGAGCAATCGGCCACCCGCAGGCCTGCGATGCCTTTGACCTTCAGCTGGGGGTCGACAACAGCGTTTTCCGCGTTCCCCATCGCACAGGTTCCGGTCGGGTGGTAGATCGACACAGAGTTGGACCGGGCCCAGTCCAATGTTCCGGCGTAGTCATCCGGTGACAGGGTCGCGTCTGGCCGGAACTCCTCGGATATCTTCGATGCCAAGGGGTTATGGCGGGCGATTTTGCGCGCGATGTTCACGCCGTCGACAAGGGTTCTGCAGTCGGTTTCCGTCGACAGGTAATTTGGCACGATGCTGACATATTGCGCCGGGTCGGGGCCGTTCAGGCGCAGTTCGCCGCGGCTTTCGGGGCGCAACTGGCAGACCGACATGGTGAACGCGGAAAACGGGTGCACGCCCTCGCCGGGGCTGTCGGCGGACCATGGCTGAACGTGGAACTGGATGTCGGGGGTCTGAACCTCGGGGCGGGTTTTCAGGAAACCGGTCGCAAGGCTGGCGGCCATTGTCATGGGGCCCGCGCGGAACAGGGCGTATTTCAGCGCGATGCGCGCCTGATTGAACAGGCTGCGCACCTCGTCATTCAGGGTTGGCTCGTTGCATTTGAAAACCAGTCTGGCCTGCAGATGATCCTGCAACCCCTTGCCGACACCCGGTAAAGCATGCAGGGGCGCAATGCCGTTTTCCGTCAGGTGATCGGGGTCGCCAATGCCCGACAGCATCAGAATTTGAGGCGAATTGATCGCGCCACCCGACAGAATGACCTCCCGCCGCACCGTGATCGTTTTCAGAGTGCCGGACCGGTCGCGGTATTCCAGCCCGGTGGCCTTTTTGCCATCCAGAGTGATGCGCGTGACCAGAGCGTGGGTGATGATGTTCAGATTGTCCCGGTTGCGGATCGGTTTGAGATAGGCAACCGCAGCGCTGCAGCGGCGGCCGTTGCGGGTGGTGAGTTGGAAATACCCCACGCCCTCCTGATCGGCCCCGTTATAGTCGGGGTTGAACGGGTAGCCCGCAGCCTGCGCGGCGGCGACCCAGGCGTCGCAGATCGGGCGCTGGATGCGCATGTTGGACACGGACAGAGGGCCGCCGGTGCCGTGGAATGCATCCTCACCCCGCTCCTGATCTTCGCTGCGCTTGAACAGCGGCAGCACGTCGTCCCAGCCCCAGCCGACATTGCCCATCTGACGCCAGCGGTCGTAATCCTCTTTCTGGCCGCGCACGTACAAAAGACCGTTCAGCGAGGATGACCCGCCCAGCACCTTGCCGCGCGGCCAGTCAATGGACCGCCCGTTCAGCCCCGGATCGGGCTCGGTCCGATAGCACCAGTCGATAGACGGGTTGTGCATGGTCTTGAAATACCCGACGGGGATGTGAATCCACGGATTAGTGTCCGGTCCCCCGGCCTCCAGAAGTGCGACTTTGGTGTTGGGATCAGCGCTCAGCCGATTGGCGATGACACAGCCCGAGGAACCGGCGCCGACGATCGCATAATCAACTTCCATAATCGCCTCCTCCCAAGGTCGCTGAAAAAAACTCTATGCAAGATGCAGGAATTAAGCTAGCATTTTTTGATACAAAATGTCTCAATAATTGCGATATGGGAGGATGGCAATGGAGATCGGTCGGAAGTTAAGTGGCATTTCGCGGAGGGATTTCTTCCGCGTGGCCGGACGGTATGGCATGAGTTCCACTCTGCTGGCTGCAGGAGGTTTTGGCGGCGCGATGAGCCTTGCCAACCTCGCGCAAGCGGCGGAATCAACATATGAAAAACGGTTCTCGAAAGAGCCCAAGCACACGCTGAAATTTGGCGCGGCGGGTTTCAACACCCGCAACCTGTTAATCGAACGCGCAGGTGCGATTGAATTCGCCCGCGATCTTGAAGAACGCACCGACGGAGAGATTCGTATCGAGTTCATCGGCGACAACCAGATCTGCGGTCAGCTGAGCTGTGTCGAGAAAACCCAGCAGGGGATCGTCGACATTTACGCCGCCTCGACCCAGAACTCGGCCGGTGGCGCGCCGTATCTGAACGTGCTGGACTATGCCTATATGTTCCCAAGCCGGGCGGCGCAGTATCATTTCTTCTACAGCCCGGCCAGCCAGCGCATTCTGCGCGAACCGCTGGAAAAACGGCATGGGCTGAAATTCCTGTTTACCCATTGCGAATTGCGCGGGCTGCAGATGGGCTCGACCTTTGCAGACAAGCCGACCGTCACCAAGCTGGAGGAACTGTTTGGCACCAAGAACCGTGTGACGGGCACCCAGCTGGGCCGGATAGCGATGCAGCTCTTGAACCTGAACCCGGTGCCTGTGGCGTGGGAAGAGACACTGGACGCGCTGAAAACCGGGCTGATTGACGGGGCCGAAACCTGGGCCTCGGCCGTGGCCTATGCCAATATGGCACCGGTGGTATCGCAGTCGGTGAACCTCAAGTTCTTCTGTGGGACCGAGCATACCTCGATGTCGGCCAAGGTCTTTGATGAGCTTGGCGGTGAACTACAGGACGCAGTGATGGAATCGTCCTACTTCACGCAGGCGCTGATTCAGGGCGCGAATGAGGCCGCTTTGCTCAACACCGTCGGTTTCTCGGACCCGCAACTGCCTGATACGATCTTTGCCGAAAACGGCGTGCGCCCGGCGTTCCTGGCCGACGATCAGATCAAACTGGCGGAAGAGATGTGTGCCCCCAACTACAACCCCGAACCCTGGGCGCAGTGGCGCGAGCGGCTGAACAAATGGGCCGGTGGCATCGACACCTATCAGGAGATCTACGATATCGCGCGCGAGATCCCGGCAGACACCCTGCCAGAGAATGTCGAGCCCCGCCGCTGGTGGATGGGCACCGCCTGACAAAACTTCGAACCGGCGCGATCATCGGGCCGGTTCCCTAATCACCGACTGGGAGGACGGGGTTCATGTCATTTTGGGCAGACATCGGCGCGATCTTCAGCGCGCTCGCCAGCCAGGATTCGTTCGAGATTCAATCGGCATTGCGATCCGACGCCGCCTGGACGGTCGGCGCGGTTGCCGCGGCACTTGGCGGGCTTTTGATCATGTTCATCTACCGCAAGGTGCCCTTTGTCGAACGTCACCTTGAACGCTCGGTGATGGTCTATTCCTATCTCGCGATTGCGCTGATCATCTTCTGGGGCGTCATCGACCGTTTCGTGTTCAACGACCAAGAGCCGTGGTCGACCACCATTCCCCCGCTTCTGTTCATGGTGATGGCGTGGTTCGGCGCGTCCTACAACGTCCGCCTGCGCACCCATCTGAGTTTCAGTGAGTTTCGCAGCGCAATGCCGCGGGGCGGGCAACTGGCCTGCCTGATACTGGATGCTGTGCTGTGGTTCATCTTCGCGGTGATCGTCATCGTGACAACCTCCCGTCTGGTGGCCCTGTCCGCGTCGAATTTTCAGATCGTGTTGGGTACGGACAACATCATGCAGTGGTGGTTCCTGCTGGCCGCGCCGCTGTCATTCTTCCTCATGGTCGGGCGGGTGTTTCAAAACCTGGCTGATGATTTTCACAACTGGAAAACAGGGCAGCCGCTGTTGCAGCAGGCTGTGATCGGGTCAGACTGATGGCGGACGGAACCTGGGTCACACTGATCTCGCTCGGCGTCACGTTTCTGTTCATGCTGGGCGTGCCGGTTCTGTTGGTGATCAGCTATTGGGTGATCGGCTGCTCGTTTGTGCTGGGGCTGACGCTGGACAATATGGGGGCCGAGCTTCTGAACGTCTTCAACAAGGGGTTCGCGCTGTTGGCGATGCCGCTGTTCATCCTGACCGGAGACCTGATCAACAAATCCGGCATCGCGCGACGTCTCAGCGATTTTGCCTATGCCTGTCTGGGCTGGATACGGGGCGGTCTGGCCATGGCCTCGCTTGGGGCCTGCGGGCTGTTCGCGGCGATCTCGGGGTCTAACTCGGCCACCACGGCGACGATCGGGTCCATGCTGCACCCCGAGATGGTCAAGGGCGGCTATGACGAACGTTTCAGCGCCGCCACCGCTGCGGCGGGCGGTACGGTCGGGATCATCATCCCGCCCTCGATCATCTTCATCGTCTACGGGTTCCTGATGAACCTGCCAATTTCCGAGCTGTTCGTGGCTGGTATTCTGCCGGGCGCGCTGATGGTCATGGGAATGCAACTGGCCTGCTGGATCATCTGCCGCCTCAACGGTTGGGGCCACCTGATCCCGCTGCAACTGAACCGCATCCTGAAAACCGCCTTTGGGGCGTGGCTGGGATTCTTTGCCATCGGCCTTGTTCTGTGGGGGATATACACGGGCAAGTTTTCCCCGACCGAAGCGGCGGGCGTTACCGTTGGCTTCTGCGTGATCGCCGGGCTGGTCAGCTATCCGATCAACCGCATCATGGGCGCCCGCAACAACATCCCCCCGACCGAAAAAACCTATGCCGAGATGTTGGTGGTTCAGGGCTTCACCATCCCGGAAATCCCCTCCATCGTGATAAGGTCGGCACAGATCACCGGCATTCTAGCCCCCTTGATCGCGGTATCGGTTGTGATGCAGCAAATCCTTTCGCTGTTGGGCGCGCAACAGACCATCGGTGACTTCGTGACGTCCATGGGTGGGTATTATGCGGTGCTGTTCACCTCGATGGTGATCGTGTTCTTTTCCGGCATGGTGCTGGAAAGCCTGCCGGTCACGATCATCCTTGCGCCGATTCTGGCCCCCATTGCGACTTCAGTCGGAGTTGATCCGATCCACTTTTCGGTGATCTTTCTGGTGGGCGCGTCCATCGGGTTCATCACCCCGCCTTACGGGCTGAATCTGTATGTGGCTTCCGGCGTGACCGGCGTGCCCTATTTCCGATTGCTGCGCTACACGGTGCCGTATCTGGCGGCGCTGCTGTCGGTGTGGATATTGGTGTCGCTGGTGCCTGATCTGGCCTTGATCCTGCTGCCAAACAACTAGAATGTAGCGGGATGGCCGACACAGATGCACCAGAAAGAGACACCCAGATACCGACAAACCTGCGCCTGCTGCTGATCCTGGAAGAGGTCGCCCGGCGCGGGGTCGCGGTAAAACCGTCGGATCTGATCGACACGCTGGGTCTGGCGAAACCCACGATCCACCGCCTGCTGCAAACCGCCGAGGCCGAGGGGTTTCTGCAGCGCGATCTGGATGGCCGCTCGTTCGGCCCCGGCCCGCGACTGCGTCAGCTGTCGGTCAATACGATGTCCTCGGAACATCTGCGCACCGCCCGTCTGGCGATTTTGCGCGGGGTTGCGGATGAAATCGGCGAAACCTGCAACCTCGCCGTGCCGGATCGCGAAGGGATGATCTATCTGGACCGGATCGAAACCAAATGGCCGCTGCGTATTCAGTTGCCAATCGGAACTCAGGTTCCGTTTCATTGTACCGCAAGCGGCAAGATGTATCTGTCCACGCTGCGCAGGAACACGCTGGATGGGTTTCTTACCGCCCGGAGCCTGAGTCAGAACACCGAAAAAACAATAGTAGACCCCGACGCGCTGCGCGATGAGATCAAACGCATTTCCCACGACGGATACTCGACGGATAATGAAGAGTTCATGCCGGGTATGGTTGCCGTCGCCGTTCCCGTGCTTGATGAAAATGCCAGACTCGTTGCGACTTTGTCCGTTCACGCCCCATCCCAACGGCATGATTTGGACAGCTTAACGCAGTTTCTGACCTTGCTTAAAGCGGGATCGGGTAAACTTTCGAACCTGCTGTCCTCTTGACCTCAGCAACGGTGAGCCTCGGTCAGCCAACCTAAACTTTGGCACGGAACCCTGCACAGACAATCACACACTGTGCGACTGAACTCTGGGCAACCAATCACCGAACTCTTTTTCCGCCGCGGCTATCGCTTCGATATTCAAAATCTGCGCGCGTATGGCCTTGGACACTGCCCTGACACGCTTGTTGATTGTAACATCGGTTCCCGCCAGCGGCAGATCGTTTACATCCAGCTTCTCGTAGATCGACAACAATCGGTTCTGCACCGTGCGCAACGCCAGTTTCCGTCGCTGCGCGATCGTTTTGTCCGACAGCCCCAAAGCCAGATCGGACAGGATGGCAAGTTCGACCTCGGTCAGGGCCTCTCCCGCGCGGTTCTGATCGCGCTGGATCTGATGTATTTCGCGGTCGACAACGATCTGGGCCTCGACCAAAACGGCGCGCAGGGCCAGATGCATGCGGGACGGGCTGGCGGTTTTTAGGACATAGCCATAGGCGGCCTCTTTCGGGACGATGCGGGTGATGCCGCGAAGATAGGCCTCGTCGGAGTAGTTGGACCAGAACAGAATGCGCGTGGCGGGCCGTTCCGCCCAAATCGTTCTGGCGGCCTCGATCCCATTGCGCTCTTTCATGCGCAGATCCATGACGACCGCTTCGACCGCGTCCTGGCGGGCCTGCACCTCGCCATCGCGCCCGTTGGTCGCCACGCTGACTTCGGTGGCTTCGGGCAGGGCTTCGGACACGATCTCCTTCAGGTAGGTCGCGTGCATAGCGTCATCTTCGACCAACAGAACTTTCATTCCACACCCTCAGAGTTTGCACATTCGGATACCGGCAAGCTGACTGCAATTTCGGTGCCGCTGGATTGGTCTATTGAAAACTGCGCCCCGATCAGTTGGGCCCGCGTCCGCATATGGGTGAGGCCGCCAGACACCCTTTGATCAATATCTCGGGTCGCACCGATTCCGTCATCCCTGATGCGCAGATACAGGCCGCCGTTACACTGGATTTCAACCGTGATCTCGCTCGCTTGCGCATGGCGGACGGCGTTGTTTATGGCCTCTTGCGTGATGCGGAACAGGGCAATGCGCCTGGCCTCGGACAGTCTATCTACTAGTCCGTCGGACAAATCCCGCACATCGATCTCGATCTGCTGGTCCGCGCCGACAGCGCGTTCCAAATGTGTCCGGACCGCGTGTTGAAACCCGAACAGTTCGAGCAGTGACGGGATCGACATGTCGATAATGCCGCGCAGATCCTGAATGCAGCTTTGCATGCTGGCCTGCAGGGCGTCGATATCCTGAAGCGACTTGCAGCGTTCCAGATCGCGACTGATCCGGGTCAGATCGGCAAGCGTCTGATCGTGCAGGTCCATTCCGATACGTTGACGTTCCAGTTCCAGAGCGTCGGTCAGGCTGGATGCGCCCTGCCGCAATCCCTCCTCGCGGGCCTGCACCTCGGCGCGCATGATGGCTTCGCGTTTGGCCTGTTCCGTGGCGCGCAGTGCGTAGAAATAAGGGGCCAGGATATCCGCGATGTTGCGCACCTGTTCAACCGCGTGTTCGTCATAGAAATCGGGCTTCTTGGAGGAACAGTTCAGCGCGCCAATCGTGCGCCCCAGCACTTTCATCGCCACATTGACCCGGCTGCGCATCTTGTGGCGAATGATCGGCCCGGCATCGGCCCCTTCAAACACGTATCTTGGGTCTTCCAACGCATTCCCGGTCAGCAGACTGTCGCATTTTCCCAGCAGAATGTCCCGCACCGGGGATACTGCAGCCGGGGCGCGGGTGCGGCTCCAGCTTGTGTGCAAGCCGACCTCGTAACTGGTGTTCAGGGCCCCGTTTTCGTCGATCAGGCAGACATCCAGATGATCCACTTCCAGAATTCGGTCGATCTCGGATTTGACCGAGCGCAGCGCGGATTTGATGTCCAGATTACCCGCCAGATGATTGGAAATCCGCAGGTAATAAGCAAGGTCTGCCATGTGCGCGCCCTTCTTGAAACCGGCCTCAGGCGTCCGGCACACGTGACTATATCGCCTGCCCGGGAACATGTCATGCGGACTTCCGCCGCGAATTTGCGGGAACCCGCAAGCTTTGCGCGTGTCTTACTCTTACGCAATCGGCGCGGGCGGTGAATCCTTTTGCTGCCGGCTGGAGGAGGCGGGCACAGTTTGCGCGGCGGTTGGGCCGCTCAGGGAGGATAAGATGACACTGAAGGCCATATTGCTCGGCGCGGTTGCCGGGACCACCTTAGTTGCTGCTGCATCCAGCGTTGCGGCGGATACGTCTGACAAACGCATTGCACTGTCGAACAACTATGCCGGAAACTCGTGGCGTCAGGCGATGCTGGAAAGCTGGAAAAAGAACGGGGACGCCGCTGTTGCCGAAGGCGTTGTCGCTGCAGCAGACGCGTTCACAACCTCGGAAAACCAGGCCACCGAGCAGGCGGCGCAGATTCAGAACATGATCCTGCAGGGCTATGACGCCATCGTCATCAACGCGGCCTCACCCACGGCAATTAACGGGGCGGTCAAGGCGGCCTGTGACGCGGGGATCACCGTTGTGTCCTTTGACGGTATCGTGCAGGAACCTTGCGCGTGGCGCATCGCGGTCGACTTTCAGCAGATGGGCCGCGAACAGGTGAAGTACCTCGCGGAACGCTATCCTGATGGCGGCAACCTGCTCGAAATTCGTGGTCTGGCTGGCGTGTTCGTCGATGACGAGATCAGCGCTGGCATTCATGACGAGGTTAAGAACTCCAACTTCGAAATTGTCGGTTCGGTGCATGGCGATTGGGCGCAGGACGTGGCGCAAAAGGCCGTTGCCGGTGTCCTTCCCAGCCTGCCCGAGATTGTGGGTGTCGTGACCCAGGGCGGTGATGGCTATGGCGCGGCGCAGGCGATTGGGGCCACGGATCGCCCGATGCCGACTATCGTCATGGGCAACCGTCAGGACGAGATGCAGTGGTGGGCCGATGAAAAGGCGGCAAACGGGTACGAGACGACCTCGCTGTCGATCGCTCCGGGTGTCAGCACGCTGGCCTTTTGGGTTGCGCAGCAGGTTCTGGATGGGGCGGATGTGCCCAAGGATCTGACCGTTCCCTTCCTGACCATCACGCAGGACGATTTGGAAGAAGCCCTGAAAACCACGCCCAAGGGCTCGGTCGCCAATGTTGAATACACATTGGATGAGGCTAAGGCTGTCATCGCCGACTCCAAGTAATCCATGACGGAAAACCAAAAGAGACCCGGCGCATCCGATGCGCCGGTTGTCACGCTGGAGGGGGCCGATATGTCCTTTGGCCCGGTCCACGCGCTGCGCGCCGCGTCGATCACCGTCGGCGCGGGCGAATGCGTTGGGCTTGTGGGCCATAACGGGGCCGGAAAGTCGACGCTGGCGAATGTGATCAACGGGCGGCTGACCCAGACCGGCGGGACCGTTCTGTATCGCGGCGGAGACGTGGCGCTGAGAAACAGCCAGAACGCGCAAAACGCCGGAGTGCGCAGCGTGTTTCAGGAACTGTCGCTATGTCCGAACCTGACCGTTCTCGAAAACCTGCGCATCCCCTACCGCAATATGCCCCGCAAGGGGTGGCGTCGTCTGGCGCAGCAGAAGATCACCGACGCGCTGGACCTTGTCTTTCCGGGCCATGGTATCCGCGCGCATGCGACCGTGGGCGATCTGACCATTGCCGAACGTCAGATGGTCGAGATCGCGATTGCCTTTGCCGAACGCGACCGCGCGGCCCGCCTTGTTATTCTGGATGAACCGACATCCTCGCTGGACGCGGCCATCGCCCAGCAATTGCTGGATCATATCAAACGATTCTGTGCCTCGGGCGGGGCAGTTCTGTTCATTTCGCACATGATGGGTGAGGTGTTCGAGGTTGCGACACGGATCGTCATCATGAAAGACGGCAAGATCGTCGATGACCAACCAGCCCAGTCCTTTACCCGCAGCAGCATCGTGGATGCGATGGGCCATGTCGCCCCCGACCATGAAGATGCGGAAGACGCAGGTTCAACCCGCGACCTCGGGGCCGAGGTGATCCGGTCCGAGAACGGTCTGAACGCCCGCAGGGGCGAGATTGTCGGGCTGGCCGGGCTGGCCGGGCACGGGCAGGCCGAGGCTTTGGCGCAAATCTTCTTCGACCATTCCTCAGTCTGGAAAACCCAGAAACGGCCCGAAGTGGTCTTTGTCGCGGGGGATCGGTCGCGCGACGGGGTGATGCCGCTCTGGTCGATCCTGCGCAACCTGTCCCTGACCACGCTGCCCGAATTCAGCCGCAAGATCATGGTGGATCGCGGGGCCGAGGCCACGCTGGTCCAAAGCTGGAAAGAGCGGATCGGCATTCGTACCGACAACCTGCTGAACCCGATCCTGTCGCTGTCGGGCGGCAATCAGCAAAAGGTTCTGTTTGCCCGTGCGCTGGCCTCGGGCGCGCCGATTGTGGTGATGGATGACCCGATGCGCGGCGTGGATGTGGGAACCAAGAAAGAAGTTTACCAGATGATTCAGGATGAGGCTGCCAAGGGCCGCAGCTTTCTTTGGTATTCGACCGAGACGGATGAAATCCTTGAATGCGACCGGGTCTTTGTATTCCGCGCAGGCGCAATCGCTGCGGAACTGAGCGGCGACGACATTTCCGAGGAAAACATCCTGCGCGCCTCGTTCGAAATGCAGGAGGCCGCGGAATGACCGCCGACCGCATGCGCCTGTTGCTGCCGGTTCTGTCCCTGGCCGTCCTGCTGGGGGCGGTGTTCTATCTGCAGCCCCGCGCGATGAGCTATTTTGGCCTGAACCTACTGTTCAATCTGGCTATCCCAGTGGCGCTGGCGACGATTGCTCAGATGATGATCATCATGGTCAACGATATCGACCTGTCGATTGGCACCTTCGTCAGTTTCTGCGCCTGCGTGACGGCGACCTTTGTGCATGACACGCCGCTGCTGGGATATGTCATTCTGGCGGCTGCCATTCTGGCCTATGCGGGGCTGGGTGCCCTGATCCAACTGCGTGGTCTGCCCGCCATTGTGGTGACGCTGGGTATGTCTTTCGTTTGGGGCGGGCTCGCGGTGTTGATCCTGCCCTCGCCCGGTGGGGCCGCGCCCCAGTGGCTGAAAACGCTGATGAGCCTCAAGACGCCGCTGGTGCCCATTGCCGTGATTGCGCCGCTGGTCATTGCCTTTGCGGTTCATCTGCTGATCAAGCGGTCGTGGGTCGGCGTCATCCTGCAAGGTGTCGGCGGTAATGAGCGCGCGATGGAGCGGGCAGGGTGGTCCGTGGTCAAGCTGCGTGCCGGGGCCTACGGGCTGGCCGGGTTGTTCGGCGTTCTGGCAGGGATGTGTCTGGTCGGGCTGACGACCGCCGCAGATGCCAATATCGCGCTGCGTTACACGCTGTTGTCGATTGCCGGAGTGATCCTTGGCGGTGGCGAGTTCGTGGGCGGCCGCATCTCGCCCTTCGGCGCGGTGATCGGAGCGCTGACGCTGACACTGGCCGCAAGTTTCCTGTCCTTTCTGCGACTGTCCCCGGATTGGCAGATCGGCGCGCAAGGCGCGATCCTGATCCTGGTACTGGCGGTGCGGCTTCTGTTCGTGCGCAGGGGGGCGACCGCATGACGGATGAGGCAACACCCATGGCCGCGCCCCGCAGCCCTTTGCGCAATCTGCTGCGTAAACCCTGGCTCTGGGCCTATGTGGCGGCTGCGCTGACCTTCGGCGCGACCAGCATGATTGCCGGATCGGGGGCGGGGTCGTTGCTGTATGCGGCGCTGACCTTTGCCTCATTCTCGGCCATTGTCGGGATCGGGCAGATGCTGGTGATCACGCTGGGCCCGGGAAATGTCGATTTGTCGATACCGGCCTCGATGACATTGGCTGCCACGCTTGCGCTCAAGTTCATGGACACGCAGACAGGGCTGATCTTGCCGGGATTGCTGGTCGCCATCGGCGTCGGCATCGGCTGCGGGGTTCTGAACTTCACGCTGATCCTGCTGCTGCGCATTCCGCCGATTATTGCCACCCTGTCGGCGTCTTTCCTCTATCAATCGCTGGCGATCTGGTCGAACCGGGGCCTGCGGATCAAACCGCCCGAGCCTCTGGCCGATTTCGCCACTGGCGGCACATTGGGCGTGCCCAACGTGGCGCTTGTGGGGATCGGGCTGGCGGCGTTCGTATGGCTTTTGCTGGAGCGCGCCATTGCCGGGCGCTGGATTTCCGCCATCGGCCAGAACCTGCGCGCCGCTCGGCTAAGTGGCGTTCCCGTCAACGCGGTGCGGTTCGCGGTCTATGTGAACTCCGCCGTTTGCGCGGCATTGGCCGGGTTTCTGCTGGCCAGCTTCTCGGGCGGTGCGAACCTGAACATGGGCACGGAATACATGCTGATGTCCATCGCCGTGGTCGTGATCGGAGGGTCCTCGATCGGCGGGGGCAATTCCAACGTGCCGGGCATCTGGGGTGCTGCTCTGTTCATGTTCCTCATCGTTTCGATGCTGAACTCTTATGGGTTGGGGGCCGGTATTCGGCTTGTTTTGACCGGTCTGGTGATCGTCGGCGTCGTCACTCTGGCCAATCGGAAAGGATATGACGCATGACCAGCACACAGCTATACGATGTCGTCCGTCCCGAATTCAGCGATCTGATCCATGCCAATCTGGCGCTGTCGCGCATATCGACCGGGCATACCTGGACCGAAGGACCGGTCTGGTTTCCCGCGCATAACACGTTGCTGTTCTCGGATATTCCCAATGAACGTATCCTGCGCTGGACGCCGGATGCGGGCACAAGCGTTTTTCGCACCGCATCCAACTATGCCAATGGCAACACCCGTGACCCGCAGGGCCGTCTGGTGACCTGCCAGCACGGGACCCGATCTGTCGTGCGCACCGAGCATGACGGCAGCAGGACCGTTCTGGCCGATGCGTATCAGGGCAAACGTCTGAATTCACCAAATGACGTGGTGGTGCATTCGGACGAGTCCATCTGGTTTTCCGATCCCACCTACGGAATCCTGTCCGATCTCGAGGGGCACAAAGCTGATCCCGAACAGGACGGAAACTATGTGTACCGGGTGGACCCCGAGGATTTCTCGCTAACGCCCGTCGCGGATGGATTTGTTCAACCCAACGGGCTGGCCTTTTCCAAGGATGAAACGCGGCTGTACATCGCCGAGTCCGGCAGCAGCCACGATGCCTCGGTCCCGTCGATCCTGAAAGCCTTTGATGTCTTGCCAGACGGCACTCTGACCAACGGGCGGCACTTTGCCGAGATCGACAACGGTCTGCCCGATGGGCTGCGGGTGGATCGCCATGACAACGTCTGGTGCTCTGCCGGGGATGGCGTGCATGTGTTTTCCCCGTCAGGAGACTTGCTGGGCAAGATTCTGGTGCCCGAACGGGTCGCCAACCTGACCTTTGGCGGTGAGCGCGGCAATGTGCTGTTCATCACCGCGACCACCTCGGTCTATTCGGTTTTTGTGAATACGGCGGAACGCTAGGGTTACTTGCCCCTGTCCAGACCGTTCATCTGCGCGATGAAATCCGCCAGCATCGGCAGGTACCGCTCACCCTGACCTGCGGCGTCCATCGCCGCAAACGCGTTCCGCACATCCGCCTGCACCGGGTTGAGGGCCCCAACGCTGTTGGCCAGGTTGGTCAGATACCGCATGTCCTTATGGGCATTGGTGACAGAAAACCGGTGCGCGTTTTCGTCCCGCTCCAACGTCCATTTCATGAAGGTCTCATAGAACCCGTTCGACAGACGGCCAGGTCGGATAATGGAATCCACCTGCTCAACAGTCAGGCCGGATTTCTCAGCAATCGCCAGCGCCTCGGAATAAAGCGCTGCATAGCCAAGTGAGATGAAGTTGTTGATCAGCTTCATCTTGTGCCCCAGACCAACCTCGCCCAGATGCACGGCCAATCCGGACCAGCAGTCCAGAACCGGTTTGATCTTTTCAAACGTCTCGGGCGTTGCGCCGACCATCGTGTCCAGCGTGCCCGCCTCGGCCTCGACCGGAGTTTTGGCCAAAGGGGCGTCGGCCATGTCCATACCTGCCGCGCGTAGTTCGGCTGCCAGTTGCAGGGTCGAGACAGGATCAGAGGTCGAGCAATCAACAACGATCAGGCCCTTTTTGCCCGAGGCCAAAATCCCCTCGGGGCCGCGCACGATCTGTTCTACTTGCGGGCTGCCGGAGACGCACAGGTGGATGATATCGCACCGATCGGCCATGTCTTTTGCGGTTTTGACCTCGGACGCGCCCCGCTGCAGCAGATCTTCGACAGGCGCTCGGTTGCGGTGGCCCATCACGACCAGCGGGTAGCCTTTCTCGACAATATTCTTGGCCATGCCGTGCCCCATCAGGCCGACGCCGATAAAACCAATAACAGGTTTGCTCATACTTAGTTCCTTATTCAAATCGGATTAAGCGTTAGAGGACTGCGACCACAGGTTGACCTCGCCATTGGCGGAATAAAGGTCAATCTCGGCCAGTTCATCGGATGTAAACTCGATGTTTTTCAGGGCCCCGACGCAATCGGTTATCTGCTCTGATCTGGATGCGCCGATCAGCGCCGTTGTGATCCCGCCATCGCGCAGCACCCAGGCCAGTGCCATCTGCGCCAGCGTCTGCCCCCGGCGTTTGGCGATGGCATCCAGGTTGCGTAGGTTTTTGATGGTCTTTTCGGTCAGCAGGCCGGGATTCAACGATTTGTCATCCGCCGCCCGGCTGTCTTGCGGAACGCCGCTCAAGTATTTCCCGGTCAGCATCCCCTGCGCCAGCGGCGTGAAGGCAATCGAGCCGATACCAAGCTCTTTCAGAGTATCCTTCAACCCGTCCGTCTCAACCCAGCGGTTGATCATGTTGTAGCTGGGCTGATGGATGATGCAGGGCGTGCCCAGATCTTTCAGGATGGCAGCAGCCTCGCGCGTGCGCTGCGAGTTGTAGGATGATATCCCGACATATAGCGCCTTACCGGACCGCACGATCTGATCCAACGCGCCCATGGTTTCTTCCAGCGGGGTGTCGGGATCGAACCGGTGCGAATAGAAGATATCGACATAGTCCAGCCCCATGCGTTTGAGACTCTGATCACAGGACGCGATCAGATACTTGCGGCTGCCCCATTCGCCATAAGGACCGGGCCACATGTCGTAGCCGGCCTTGGATGAGATGACCAACTCATCCCGATACCCGGCAAAATCCGTTTTCAGGATTTGCCCAAAGGCTTCCTCGGCACTGCCCGGAGGGGGGCCGTAATTGTTGGCCAGATCAAAATGTGTGATGCCGAGGTCAAAAGCCGTCCGGCACAAGGCTTGTTTAAGGCTATGTGGTCTGTCCGCGCCGAAATTGTGCCAAAGCCCCAGCGAAATTGCGGGCAGTTTCAAGCCGCTGTGCCCGCAGTGATTATAGATCATATCGTCGTATCGGCCCGCGCGGGGCACGTAGGAACTTCCTGCCATGGTATGCTGTCCTTTAAGATGAGCTGGCGAGGCATTGGCGAACCCCTGAATGGTGGGGCATGTCCCGCGTTGCCTGAAATCTATACTGCACTGGGGTGTCAAATTAACATCTTTCCCCGGTCGGATAACGATGTCTTGAACACCCGTCGACACCCGAATACCGCACTTGACCCATCGGCTAATTTGGCTCCTGTAATTTTGTCGCGGTGCTGACTTCTGTGAACTGTTCGGCTGCCGCACAGGTGATCGCTGCTGAAGTCACGGATGAAGAATTGTCCGCATTTGAAAAAGTCGATGGGGTCGCCTCGGGGCAGCGCAGTAAATCTGAAGCGCGGGGTTTGGGCGGCCATGTCCTCTGTTCCCCGTGCCCGCGCGGTTTTCTACAAAGAACGCGCATAGGGGTAATCCAGACCTGCGTTTTCCTGTTTGAACCGCTCAAGTCGTTCCTGTGTCTTTTGCGATGAGCTCTCCAGATGCCGGACCAGTGCTGACTGGGCCCCCTGCAGGTTCCCCGCAAGGGCTGCGGTAAACACCTCGGTATGTTCGTCCGCAAATAGGTGGCGCGAACTGTAGCGGGGGAAATAGAAGCTGTTGAAGACATGCACCAACCGACTGCGCCGTAAGACCGCCATCAGGAAGTCGTTGCCGCAGTAGGACAGCAGGTGATCATGCAGATCAGCCTCGAGCTGTTCCAGCCGTTGTGACGTCAGCGAAGCGCTTTGCTGGTTCGCGGATTCCAGGCGGGCAATGCAATCCTTTAGAAATCCCTGATCGATCCGGTCGAAGCCTTCGCTCAGCGCATGTGGTTCGAGTAGGATTCTGACCTGAAATTGCTCTGCGATGGCGCGCGCGTCAAAGCGGTTCAGCACCCATTTCTGCCCGTCCAGGCGCATAATGTTATCCTCGACCAACCGCACCTGAATGTCGCGCAATACGGTGCGGCTGATGTCATGGCATTCGGCCAGTTTTGACGGCACGATCCGGCGCTCTCCGGCGCTGGCAAGGGCCAGAAGTTCGAACTTGATAGCGTCGTAACGTTCGATCCATTTGATCGTAGGCGGTAGCTTTTCAATTCCCGCCAGTGGGTTACCGGCCCGGTCGGGGCTGTTAGGCGGCGTGTCTAGCGGCGCGGCGACGGTAAAGCCGCGTTTGCCTGCCCGGGCAATGATTTGCCCGTTGCCCTGCAACGTTTGCAACGCGTTGCGGGCGGTCTGGCGGCTGACTTCGAAGTGATCGGCAATGATGGATTCCGTCAGCACGGTGCCATCCGGCACAAGGCCGGTGCGGATCGCATCGCCAAGCCGATCGCTGATTTGCGCATACATCGGATGGGTGCGCCCGTCGCTCACTCCGCTGTCTCCTGTTCCGGTCGGTTGCCGCGTTGAATTCCGGTCTACAATCACACATCACGTCAAACTTGAAGAAACTACTTTTGTGTGCAAAAGTCAAAAAGCATTGGACATCGGTTGTCAAAACCGAGGCAGACCCAGGAGGTAAAAGATGAAACACACCGATATTAAGCGCATGATGGCCGCCGCCGCACTGAGCATTGGCATCGCAAGCCCCGCATTTGCCGAAGACATGACGATCATGTCCTCGATGCCGTCGCTGCAATTCCCGTTCTTTGTCCACATGCAAAGCAGCATCAATGACGAGGCCGAGAAGATCGGGAGCATCTCGGTGATCGAGGCGGATGGCCGCAATGAATCTCCCAAGCAGGTGGCCGATGTTGAAAATGCCATCGTGCAGGGTGTCGATGGCATCATCATCAGCCCCAATGACGTGAACGCGCTGGCGGGTGCGATCGAGGATGCGGTGAACGAAGGGATCCCGGTTGTGACGATCGACCGCCGTGTCGATGGTGTTGATGGCCTGCTTGCGCATGTCGGTGCGGATAACGTCGCCGGGGGCGAGGCACAGGGGCAATGGGTGGTCGAGCAGTTCCCGGATGGCGCAAGGGTCGTGAACCTTCAGGGTCAGCCCGGAGCTAGCCCCGCTATCGACCGCAATCAGGGCCTGCACAATGTGCTCGACCCGCTGAGTGACAAGTACGAAATCGTGGCCGAGCAGACCGCGAACTGGAGCCGCGATCAGGGGTTGAGCGTGACTAACGCCATCCTGACTGGTCTATCTGAGATGCCCGACGTGATCGTCGCCGCCAATGACGAAATGGGTCTGGGCGCGCTCGAGGCACTTCGGTCGCTGGGGGCCGAAGATCAGGTCAAGATCATTGCCTTTGACGCAGGTCCCGAGGCGCTGTTGGCTGTGCGCGAAGGTGGTCTGGCAGGCGCGGTCGATCAATTTCCGGGCCTGCAATCGCGCACCGCGGTGCAGATCGTCAACGCCTTTGTCACCAGCGGCGAACGGCCCAAGGAGGTTGTGAACCTGATCATCCCGCGCATGATCAGCGCTGACAATCTGGAAGAGGCTGAACGGTTCGGCGAAATCAAGTAAGATCGCGCCGGGATGCGGGCGTTTTGCCCGCATCATCCCGTAAGACATCCGGGGGCCGCACCGTGCACACGACTGCTTCACAGCCACTTCTGATGGTCCAAGGGTTGACCAAGACCTTCCCCGGCGTGGTTGCTCTGGACAAGGTCGATTTTGAGGTCGGCCCCGCGGAAGTCCACGCCCTGCTTGGTGAAAACGGGGCGGGAAAATCAACGCTTCTGAAAATCCTCAGCGGTGCGCAGCTTGCAGATCAGGGCACAATGTCCCTGAACGGCAGGCCGCTGAACGCCTCTACGCCGCTTGAAGCGCGGGAGGCAGGTGTTGTCACGATTTATCAGGAATTTAGCCTGATCCCGCCGCTTTCGGTGGCCGAGAACATCTTTCTGGGCCGCGAACCACGCGGCATGCTGGGAATCCGCCACAAGCAGATGCATCGCGAAGCCCGTGTCGCGCTTGATCGGATTGGCCTGGACATCTCACCCACACGGCTGGTCAGCAGCCTGAGCGTTGCCGAACAGCAAATGGTCGAAATCGCCCGGGCACTGTCGATTGATTCCAAGCTGATCATCATGGACGAACCCACCGCCGCACTCAGCGGGTCCGAGGTGGACCGGCTGCTCGAGATCGTGCGGGAGCTGAAACGGCAAGGCCTCAGCGTTGTCTATGTCACCCATCGCCTGCAAGAGGTGTTCCGCGTCTGCGACCGCTACTCGGTGCTGCGTGATGGCTGCATGGTGGGGTCGGGCGCAGTTGCGGATACCGACGAAGATGGCCTGATACATGCGATGGTCGGGCGCGAGTTTTCCCATATCTTCGCCCGGCGGGACACCGCCCAAACCGGTAAAACCGCGCTGGAAATTCGCGATTTTTGCAGCGTGCCCAACCTGCGCGATCCCAACGCCACAACCGTCCATAACGTGTCTTTCAAGGCCCAATTCGGAGAGGTTCTGGGCATTGCCGGTCTGGTCGGGGCCGGGCGGACGGAAACGGTGCGCATGATTTTCGGAGCTGATGACAGGCTGACCGGAGAGATTTTGATCGAAGGCAGACCCGCGCAAATCACCTCGCCCCGGCAGGCGATCAAGGCGGGCATCGGTTTGGTGACGGAAGATCGCAAGAAGCAGGGCTGCTTTCTGGATTTGCCGGTCAACCAGAACATCTCGATGGCCTCGCTCGAACAATTGTCGGGCCGTCTGGGCATATTGGACCTGGGGGCCGAAGCCCGCCTGTTCGAGGACAGCCGCGACAAGCTGGATATCAAGGTGGCCGGCGCGCGACAGGCCATTGGTAAGCTGTCGGGTGGCAATCAGCAAAAAGCGCTGATTGCGCGCTGGCTGGCGAAAGCGCCGAAAATCCTGATCGTGGATGAGCCGACGCGCGGGATCGATGTCCGCTCTAAGGCGCAGGTCCATGACATCCTGTTCAGCCTTGCCGATCAGGGCGCGGCGGTCATCGTGATCTCATCTGAACTGCCCGAAATCCTGACCGTCTCGGACCGCATCCTGACCATGTCCGAGGGCCGGATCACCGGCGAATTCACCCGAAAAATCGCATCCGAGGAATCTCTGATGCAAAGCATGACACCCGCCCAGACACAGGCAAGCCCCGCACCCGGCCTTGCAGAGGAACAGATATGAGCAGCGATGGAAAAAGTCCGGCCCGTGCAAGACCCCAAGGCAAGGACAGCCCCACAGGCCAGAGCTTTGACTGGGCCGGGATGCTGGCCAAGCTGGCCCCGTTGATCTTTCTGGTGCTGCTGGTGGTGGTCTTCACCTCGTATAACGAACGGTTCCTGTCGACCCGCAACATCTTCAACATCCTGACCGAAGTGTCGATCTTTGGCCTTTTGGCCATAGGCATGACCTTCGTGATCCTGACTGCCGGGATCGACCTGTCTGTCGGCTCGACCCTGGCGGCGGCGGGTATTGTCGGGGCGGCGATTGTGACCGGAGGGCAGACCGAGTCCTTCTCGCTGGGCGGCGGAGACAAGGAAACCGTCTGGTGGTTCTGGGCGCTTGTGGCCTCGATCACCGTCGGGACGCTTGCCGGGGCTTTGCAGGGCGTGACCACAACCGTGTTCAAGGTGCCGCCCTTTGTGGTGACGCTGGGCGGGATGTCGCTGTTCCGCGGCATCACCTTGCTGGTTGGTGATGGCGGCCCGATCAGCGGCTTTGACGCGGGCTACCGCTGGTGGGGCAGGGGCGACATTGCGGGCATTCCAGTACCAGTCTTCCTGTTCGTCACCGGCACTGCGCTGGCGTGGTATGTGCTGAACTACACCCGCTATGGCCGCAGCGTCTATGCCGTTGGCGCCAATCCTGAAGCAGCGCGCCTGTCGGGGATCAATGTCGGCTTTGTCGTCGCCAGCGTCTATACGATCACCGGTTTCTGCGCTGGCCTGGCGGGTTTTGTCCTGTCGGCGCGGTTGAACTCGGCCGAGGCGGTGGCCGGGGTCGGGTTCGAGCTGCGTGTAATCGCATCCGTTGTCATCGGTGGTACCAGCCTGTTCGGCGGCATCGGCTCGGTTCTGGGCACCGCGGCTGGCGCGCTGTTGATCGGGGTTCTGCTAAACGGTCTGGTCATGCTGAACGTCAAGCCGTTCTGGCAGCAGATCGTGATCGGCATCATCATCGTCGCAGCTGTGGCCTTCGACACCTACATCAAATCGCGCAGCCGCAGCGCGTGATCTGCTCTGCCCGGATCGGAGGCTGACATGAAATACAAGACCGACCTCGTGGGCGTTATCGGCCAGCCGGTCTGGGACAACCCCAGCGAGCCGATGGTGCAAGCCGCCTTTGACCATCACAACCTGCGCTGGCGCTACCTGACGCTAGAGGTCACGCCCGAAGGCCTGGAGGACGCTGTTCTAGGCTTGCGCGCGCTAGGATTTGCCGGGTTCAACTGCACGATGCCGCACAAGATCGCCGTCATGCAGCACCTGGACGAAATCGCCCCGTCAGCGGCCCTGATCGGCGCGGTAAACTGCGTTGTGCGGCGCGGCACCCGAATGATCGGAGAAAACACCGACGGGCGGGGTCTGGTCCGGGCGTTGCAAGATGTGACTTCGCCCCAGGGCCAGCGTGTTGTTCTTCTGGGCGCAGGTGGTGCTGCCCGCGCGATTGCGGTTGAACTGGCCTTGGCAGGTGTCAGCGAGATCACCGTGGTCAACCGGGATAAAAGCCGAGGCGAAGATCTGGCCGCGACCCTGCTGTCGGATGCGGTTCAGCAGCAGGCGGGCGGGCTGATCGCGCGCTTCATGTCGCTGGACGGGCAGGTTCGGTTGCCCGAGGGCACTGACATATTCATCAATGCGACCTCCATCGGTATGTACCCGGATGCAGACGCGATGGTGCCGCTGGATACCGGTACGTTGACGCCGTCTACTCTTGTGATTGATGTCATCCCCAACCCGCCGCTGACGCCGTTGCTGCAGCAGGCGCAAGGCGTCGGCTGCCAGATTATCGACGGGCTTGACATGCTGATCGAACAGGGACGGATCGGGGTCGAGCTTTGGACCGGGCAGAACCCGGACAAACACGCTATGCGCCGGGCACTGGAACGGGACTTTCTGGATTAGATTTCCGAAAGCCAACGTCAGGCAGTGTTGCCTCGCTTCAGTATGATCGCCGTAAAGCCGCCAATCTCTGGTTTGGACATCGGTACAGGTGGAGCTGTGGGTCTTTTGGCCGTTGGCTTCAAACGTTCAGGCGCAGAGCGTCAATTCTCAAAAACTTGCAACTGAACCTTCCGCAATTTTCAGCCCTCCATGCTGCGCCAACAAGCTGACAATCGCATCAACGCCTTTTCGGTGGCGTAGGGCCGAAAACACGAACGGGCGGCCCTTTCGCATCCGTGTGGCGTCGCGCTCCATCACGTCGAGCGATGCACCGACATGGGGGGCGAGGTCGGTTTTGTTGATGATCAGGATGTCCGATTTCGTGATCGCCGGGCCGCCCTTGCGTGGGATTTCCTCGCCTGCGGCGACGTCGATGACATATATCGTCAGGTCAGCCAGCTCGGGGCTGAACGTGGCCGACAGGTTGTCGCCGCCGCTTTCGATCAGCACCACATCCAGATCGGGGTGGCGGGCCTGCATCTCTGCCACGGCGGCCAGATTGATCGAGGCATCCTCGCGGATCGCCGTGTGCGGGCAGCCGCCGGTTTCGACGCCGATGATCCGGTCCTGCGGCAGGATCTGCATCCGCATCAGCGCCTCGGCGTCCTCTTGTGTGTAGATGTCGTTGGTGATGACACCCACGGAACAGACGTCGCGCAGCGCTTCCGAGAGGGCGGCGGTGAGGGTGGTCTTGCCTGCTCCGACCGGGCCGCCGATGCCCACGCGCAGGGGGCCGTTCATATTGCTCATGTTCGAAAGATCCTTGAATATTGTGTTTCATGCTGCATTGCAGCGATATCGGGCAGGAAGGCGGTCGAGCTCAACTCGTCCAGACCCGTCTGCTGCGCTGTTTCGGCGATATGGGCGCAAAGCGGCGTCAGGTCGCGGATCAACCGTTGCGCCTCGGTCTGACCCAGAGGCACAAGGCGGGTGGCGCAGGCGACCAGATTGCTGGTGAAGGCCTGCAGGAACATCTGTGTCACCAGCAGGCGGGGCAGGTTCTGCATCCGCGCGGCGCGGCCCACCGCGACCGGGTAGGTCAGGCGTTGCAGGTCCAGACCCCAGATATCTCCGGTCACGGACCCGAAGGCCTGACCCAGAAGCTCGGTTTCCATCAGCCGTTCGGACCCGGCGCAAAAGGCGCGGGCGGTGGCATCGATCTGAGTCAAAGCAGCCCTGTCATCGGCATCATAGGCGGCCACAAGAAACAGCGCGTCATTCCAGCCCGAGCCATGTTGCAGCACGGTCGCGACCCAGTCGCCTGTCTGGTCAACGCTGACGACCCGGCCCTGTTCGATGGCGGCCTCCAGCCCGTGGGAATAGGCGAAACCGCCCACCGGATAGGCCGGGGACAACCACTGCGTTAGCGTCAGGATGTCGGCGTTAATGGGTGTGTCCATGGGTCCTGCCATGACCATATGCGCCGCCTTCGGGGGTAAAGGGTTCGACGACCTCGCGGATGTTGGCCCCCAGCTTCGTCAGCATGTCGCGGATGACGTGATCGCGCTGGATTAGCAGCCTGCCCGCTTCGATCTGGCAGGGCGTGTGCCGGTTGCCGATATGCCATGCTAGGTGCAAAAGGTGGCCGCCGGTGATTTCCAGAAGGTCTTCGGGGGCGGCGATGATCTCGATTTCGCGCCCGTCTTCAAGCACCAGAACCCCGCCATGATCCAGCGATTTGGTCTGGGCCAGATCAACCAGAAAGGCCTCACCGTCATCGGTTGCCAGCATCTTGCGGCGCAGGAAGCGCCCGTCATAGTCCAGCGACACCTGTGCATAGGCCGGGGTGTGGGGGTGATCGTGATAGATACGGGCGGTCTTGATCGCGGTGGTCATCTTGGCCTTCTTCCTGTCTCAGAACATGAAATAGCGCTGCGCCATGGGCAGCACGTCGGCGGGTTGGCAGGTGAGCAATTCGCCGTCGGCGCGGACCTCATAGGTTTCGGGGTCGACGTCGATTTGCGGCATTGCATCGTTCAGCAGCAAATCCTGTTTGCCGATGTCGCGGGTATTGCGCACGGCGACGGTCTGTTTCGCCAGCCCGAGCGTATCGCCGATCCCATCGGCCTGTGCGGCGGCCGAGACAAAGGTGATCGCCGAGTGTTCCACCGACCGCCCATAGGCCCCGAACATCGGCCGGCTATAGACCGGCTGCGGTGTCGGGATCGAGGCATTCGGATCGCCCATCTGCGCGCAGGCGATCGTTCCGCCAAGCAGGACCATCTCGGGCTTTACGCCAAAGAACGCCGGGTTCCACAGGACCAGATCGGCGCGTTTGCCTTCTTCGATGCTGCCAATCTCATGGTTCAGGCCATGCGCAATCGCCGGGTTGATGGTGTATTTGGCGATATAGCGGCGGACGCGCAGGTTGTCGTTGTCGCCGGTTTCCTCGGGCAGGCGACCGCGTTGTTTCTTCATCTTGTCAGCGGTTTGCCATGTGCGGATCAGAACTTCTCCAACCCGGCCCATGGCCTGACTGTCCGAGGCGATGATGCTGAACGCGCCCATGTCGTGCAGGATGTCCTCGGCTGCGATGGTCTCGCGCCGGATGCGGCTTTCGGCAAAGGCCACGTCCTCGGGGATGGATTTGTCGAGGTGATGGCAGACCATCAGCATGTCCAGATGCTCTTCAACCGTATTCACGGTGAAGGGGCGCGTGGGGTTGGTCGAGGACGGCAGAACGTGGTTCTCACCACAGATCTTGATGATATCCGGGGCGTGGCCGCCGCCTGCGCCCTCGGTGTGGAAGGCATGGATCGTCCGGCCTTTCATGGCCGCCACGGTGTTTTCGACGAAACCGGATTCGTTCAACGTGTCGGTGTGGATCATCACCTGCACGTCCATCGCGTCGGCTACCGAGAGGCAGCAGTCGATGGCCGCAGGCGTGGTGCCCCAGTCTTCGTGCAGTTTCAACGCGCAAGCTCCGGCCTTGATCTGTTCCTCAAGTGCAGCGGGCAGCGAGGCGTTGCCCTTGCCCGCAAAGGCAAGATTCATCGGGAAGGCATCCGCCGCCTGCAGCATCCGCCCAATATGCCAGGGGCCCGGAGTGCAGGTTGTGGCCAGCGTGCCATGGGCGGGGCCGGTGCCGCCGCCCAGCATTGTGGTCAGGCCGGAATGCAGCGCGTCCTCGATCTGTTGCGGGCAGATGAAATGGATATGGCTGTCAAAGCCGCCTGCGGTCAGGATGCGCCCTTCGCCCGCGATGGCCTCGGTGCCGGGGCCGATGATGATGTCGACGCCGGGTTGCGTATCGGGGTTTCCGGCCTTTCCGATTTTGGCGATGCGCCCGTCCTTCAGGCCCACATCGGCCTTGTAGATGCCCGAGTGATCCACGATCAGCGCATTGGTGATGACCGTATCCACGGCCCCCTCGGCGCGCGTGACCTGAGATTGCCCCATCCCGTCGCGGATCACCTTGCCGCCGCCGAATTTGACCTCTTCACCGTAAAGCAGCGCATTGTCTCCGGTCCCGCCTGTCGCTGCGGCCCCAGCGCGTTCGGCTGTCAGGTCGCGTTCCACCTCGATCACCAGATCGGTATCGGCCAGCCGCAGCTTATCGCCGGTCGTGGGGCCGAACATGGCGGCGTAATCAGAGCGTTTGATTTGTGCTGGCATCAGAGCGGCCCCATGACCTTTTGATTGAACCCATAGACCTTGCGCGCACCGCTGATCGGGATCAGCGAAACCTCGCGTTCCTGTCCCGGTTCGAACCGCACAGCAGTACCGGGGGCGATGTCCAGCCGCAGGCCGTGTGCGGCCACACGGTCGAAATCCAGCGCCGGGTTGGTTTCGGCGAAATGGTAATGCGAGCCGACCTGAACCGGGCGGTCGCCGGTATTGGCCACCATCAGCGTCACCGGCTCAGCGCCCGGGTTGAGCGTGATTTCGCCCGCGGCAGGAAAAAGCTCGCCGGGGATCATTTGTTCAGCTTCACCATCAGGGCAACGGCGGCCAGCGCGACTACCGCCAGACCCACGGCCAGAGCGGCATAGTCCGTGCCATGTGCGTGGATATGCGTGCCGTTATGGGCGGCGGCGGGGCCGGCCAGGATCAGGGCAGGGAAGAGCATACGGGTCATATCAGTGTTCCTTTGTCAGCGAATGGGGTTGTGAACGGTCACCAGCTTGGTGCCGTCGGGGAAAGTGGCCTCGACCTGAACTTCGTGGATCATCTCAGGCACGCCTTCCATGCATTGTGCGCGGGTGATCACCTCGGCCCCGGCCTGCATCATGTCGGCAACCGACCGCCCGTCGCGAGCACCTTCGACCACGGCGTCAGTGATCAGGGCAATCGCCTCGGGGTGGTTCAGCTTGACGCCACGGGCCAGCCGCTTGCGGGCGACCTCGGCGGCCATGGCGACCAGAAGTTTATCTTTTTCTCGGGGCGTCAGGTTCATGTCAGAGCATCCAGCATCGGGGGAGGGTATTGCTGTTTAGCCGCTGCAATATCGGCATAAGTGCGCGGCGCAGGGCAAAGCTGTTTTCGGCAAGCAGCCGGATCACCAGAAGATCATCGTGCAGCAGGCTGGCCCCTCCGGCATCCGGCAGCAGGTCACGGACCGGCGTCAGCTGGCCCCCGGCGGTGTCCGAAGCAAATACGACCAGGGCCATCGCACCCGCGCCGTTGGCGATTGCAGGTTTGGCGAGTTGGGCGTTCAGATCGCCCGAAGTGTTCACGGCATCAAGGAATACGGGCATCCCTGCGCGGCGCAATTCGATCCGGTCCCGAAGCTGAATATCGGTCAGGACCTCGCCCATCGCAGGGCGTCCAAAAACCAGCGGCTCAACCATCAGCGCCGAGGCTTCTGGTGCTAGGTCGATCGTCAAACGCCGGTCAAGGGCGCTACCGTTAAACAGAATCGTTTCCTGCGGCAGCCAGTTCACGCGCGCCTGCGGGGCAACCGTCAAGGCATTCCTGACCGTGCCAATCTGTCCCGGTTGCGCCTTGTAGGCCCGCTCGCAGGCCTGCGTGGTCAGCGTCATCGTCGTGCCCGAGGCCACCTTGCCCGAGAACAGAAACCGGTCGCCCCCTGTCACGCCCCCTGCCGTATTCAGCAATACAGCATCCAGAGGGGTACCGGCGCCGCGCGGAAACAGGCATTTGAACGATCCGGACTGCCGGAACCCGTCAATAACACTGCGTTTCCCCAGAGGCTTGGAGCTAAGCGCGATTCTCCCCTCGGCACGTGGCGGTAAGGCCGCTTTTGCGGGCGTTATCGAGGACAGGTGTGTGATCGCAGCAACTTTCGGGTGTTCAACATCTGGCGCTTTTTTCACCGCTGCGATGTCGAATCTCTATGGCGCATTGCCGGTTTTGAACAATGCGCGGTCCCGTTAGTTCATTTTTTAATCACGCATCCAGCATGTAGGTTAAAAATTGGGCAGTGCGGGTGGGTCTGGCGAATTCCTGCGCCCCCGGATTTGCTTAATTCGCTGCGATGCAGAAACCGTATGGATGCCCATTACGGGGACAACCCCGAAGGGTGTGTGACGGCTGCGCGAATTGGACCTCGGACACAACCGCCACACGAAACGCAACAACAGTTGCGGGGATCAGGTAGAAGAGAAACGCGCATCTGCGCAAGCCCTCTCTCCCGGCCCCGCCCAGGAGGATTACATGAAATCTCTCAAATCCACGCTCGCCGGATCGGTTTTCTTTGCTGCCATGGCCACGACCGCGCTGTCGGCTGAAGACACGATTAAGGTCGGTGTATTGCATTCGCTGTCGGGGACTATGGCGATCTCGGAAACCACGTTGAAAGACACCATGCTGATGCTGATCGACCAGCAAAACGCCAAGGGCGGCCTGCTGGGTAAGCAGCTTGAGGCGGTTGTGGTCGACCCTGCATCCGACTGGCCGCTGTTTGCCGAAAAAGCGCGTGAGCTGCTGACCGTGCATGAGGTGGATGTGATCTTTGGCAACTGGACATCCGTCAGCCGCAAGTCGGTTCTTCCGGTGATCGAGGAACTGAACGGTCTGCTGTTCTATCCGGTTCAGTATGAGGGTGAAGAATCGTCGAAAAACGTCTTCTACACAGGTGCCGCGCCGAACCAGCAGGCGATCCCTGCGACTGACTATTTCCTCGACGAGCTGGGCGTTGAGAAATTCGCGCTGCTGGGCACCGACTATGTCTATCCCCGCACCACAAACAACATTCTGGAAAGCTATCTGAAGCAGAAGGGCATCGCGGACTCGGATATCTTTGTCAACTACACTCCGTTTGGCCATTCCGACTGGTCCAAGATCGTGGCAGACGTTGTTGCGCTGGGTGCGGATGGCAAGAAGGTCGGTGTGATCTCGACCATCAATGGCGACGCTAACATTGGTTTCTACAAGGAACTCGCTGCGGCGGGCGTCTCGGCAGACGATATTCCGGTCGTTGCCTTCTCGGTGGGTGAGGAAGAATTGTCGGGTCTGGATACCACCAACCTCGTAGGCCATCTGGCGGCATGGAACTATTTCCAGTCGGCCGATACCGATGCGAACGCCGAATTCGTTGAAACATGGAAAGCCACCATGGGCGATGAGCGCGTGACCAACGACCCGATGGAGGCGCACTACATCGGCTTCAACATGTGGGTGAACGCCGCGACCGCTGCCGGTTCGACCGAGGTCGACGATGTGCGCGCCGCGATGTACGGGCAGGAATTCCCGAACCTGACCGGCGGCACCGCGGTCATGCTGCCGAACCACCATTTGGCCAAGCCGGTGCTTATCGGTGAGATTCAGGAAGACGGCCAGTTCGACATCATCAGCGAAACCGACGTTGTGCCGGGCGACGCTTGGACCGACTTCCTGCCGGAATCGGCGGTTCTGATCTCGGATTGGAAAGAACTGGGTTGCGGTATGTACAACACCGAGACCAAGACCTGCGTTCAGACCCTGTCGAACTATTAAACGACACGCAAGGTGGGCGATCACGCCCGCCTTGCCCTCAAGACATCTCGGGTTTCACCAAATGTTACGACTTTTCCTTGCGGGCCTCGCAATCCTGTGCGCCTGCCTGACTGCCAACGCGCAAGAGGCCGGCCTGCAACCGATCCTGCAAGAGCATCAGGAGATCATCGCCAAAAGCTCTCGCAAGACCATCGGGCCTGCGATTGATGCGATTGCCAGCAGCGGGTTGCCGCAGGCGCAGGTGATGCTTGAGACATGGGCCGCCAAGAACGTGTGGATGCGCAAGTCGGATGGTCTGTTCTTTGCTGGCAAGAAGGGCGAAGGGCGGTCGTATGAGCTGACCGATTTCGACACCGGCGCGGTGGTCGGGACCTTTGAGAAATCCGACCTGAAACAGTTGAAACCCAACAGCGGCATCCGCGCGATGATCGGCACGGCGCTGGTGCAATTCCAACTGACCGACCCGGATCGCGGCAAACGACTGGCCGCTTTGACATCTATCCAACGTGATCCCGAGGGGGCCTTGCTGGAACCGCTGCGCGCGTCGATTGACGACGAACCCGACGCGGACTTAAAGGCGCAGAAACAGCGCTTGGAGCGGTTGCTGACGATTGGTTATGACGCGGACACCGCGGCCCGAGTGGCTGCGATTGAAGAGATGTCCGACGATCTGGGCGTCGATGTCCGCGCAGCGTTGAACCCGCTGGTCGTGACCAAACGCCAAGCCGCGATAGACCTGCCTTCAGAGGCGAATATCGCCACTGTGCTGCAGCCCGGCTCGGATGACCTGTCGCGGGATGCGGCTTATGACCTGCTGGTTGCCAACGATCTGGCCGCGCCGCGTGTTTCGGCAGCCGACATTCGCGCCGCGCTGGCCGCCAATATCGACGGAGGCCGCGTAGGTGGCGTTCCGGTTGCGCAACTGAATTCGGACGCCGCCCGCGCGCAGGCGTATGAGGCGTTGGCCGAGGCCGGGGCCGTTCCGGCCTTGATCACGCAGGCCGATATCGATGCAGCACTTGCCGCGCATGTTTTCTTTGATACCTACGCAGAGCCTTCGCCCGCTGTGACCGCGGCCGCCGAAAAGGCGTTGGAACAGATCGAGTTGAAGGTCGGCCTGAACCAGACCCTCGACCTGACGTTGGACGCGATTTCTCTGGCCTCGATCTATTTCCTCGCCGCTATCGGTCTGGCCATCACCTTTGGCGTTATGGGCGTGATCAACATGGCCCATGGAGAGTTCATCATGATGGGCGCCTATACTGGCTACGTGGTGCAGCAGTTCATCCCCGACCACACGCTGTCGATCATCGTCGCGATCCCGATGGCCTTCGCCGTCACCTTCGCCATGGGCGTCGCGATGGAGCGGCTGGTGATCCGCTGGCTGTATTCTCGCCCGTTAGAGACGCTGCTGGCGACCTTCGGTATCTCAATCGCCCTGCAGCAACTGGCCAAGAACATCTTCGGCACGCAGGCCCGGCCGCTGACCGCGCCCGGCTGGCTGGACGGAGCATGGGTGCTGAACGATGTGGTCTCGATCAGCTACATCCGCATCGCGATCTTCGTTCTGGCGATGATTTTTCTGGGGCTGTTTCTATACATCATGAAGCGCACCCGGTTGGGGCTTGAGATGCGCGCGGTGACGCTAAACCCGCGCATGGCGGGGTCAATGGGCATCAATCCGGGGCGGGTGAACATGCTGACCTTCGGCCTTGGTTCCGGCATCGCCGGGATTGCGGGCGTTGCGATTGGTCTGTTCGCCAAGGTCACGTCAGATCTGGGCAGCGATTACATCGTGCAAAGCTTCATGACCGTGGTTGTTGGCGGTGTCGGCAACATCTGGGGCGCGCTGGCGGGCGCAGGCATGATCGGTTTCCTGCAAAAAGGGATCGAGTGGATGAACCCGTCGAACACTCTGGCCGCGCAAACCTACATGATCATTTTCATCATCATTTTCATCCAGTTCCGGCCAAGGGGGATCATCGCCCTGCGCGGCCGCGCGGCGGGGGATTGAGCCATGGAACGAAGCTTTGTCGCCAAGAACCCATCCGTTTTGGTCTTTCTAGCCATCCTGTCTCTGTTCACTTTGGGTGTCACCGTCCTGTCCGAAGGGTTCGGGATCGGCGTGATCTCGACCAGTTTCGTCAAAACGCTGGGCAAGACCCTGTGCCTGTGCCTGATTGCCGTGGCGATGGATCTGGTCTGGGGCTTTACGGGCATCCTGTCGCTGGGTCATTTCGCATTCTTCGGGCTGGGCGGCTACATGATCGGCATGTGGCTGATGTATGAACGCATCCGCCTGATCGTCGTCGAGTCATTGTCCCAAGCCGATATCCCGCCAACCCCGTCCGAGGTCGTGGATGCCATCGGCACACAAATCTTCGGCGTCGTCGGATCGTCGGACTTCCCGCTGATCTGGGCCTTCTCGGACAGCCTGTTCCTGCAACTGGCACTGGTCGTACTGGTGCCGGGCCTTCTGGCGCTGATCTTCGGATGGCTGGCCTTCCGCAGCCGGGTCACGGGTGTTTACCTGTCGATCCTGACCCAAGCCATGACGCTGGCGCTGGCGTTGTACCTGTTCCAGAACGACAGCGGATTGCGCGGCAACAACGGCCTGTCGGGCCTGCAGAACCTGCCCGGAGTCACTGCCTCACAAGACGTGGTGTCGGTCTGGTTCCTCTGGGCCTCTGCCCTGGCCCTGGGGCTGGGGTACATGCTGGCCGCTTGGGTGGTGTCGGGCAAGTTCGGTTCGGTCATCCGCGGCATCCGAGACAACGAGGCACGGGTGCGGTTCCTCGGTTACTCGGTCGAGGTCTACAAGCTGGCCGTCTTCACCCTGACCGCCTGTATCGCCGCCATCGCGGGCGCGCTGTATTATCCGCAGGCGGGCATTATCAACCCCGAGGAGATGGCCCCCATCGCCTCGATCTATCTGGCCGTCTGGGTCGCCATCGGCGGGCGCGGTCGACTGTACGGGGCGGTCATCGGCGCGGCATTCGTCAGCCTGCTCAGCACATGGTTCACCGGCGGGCAGGCGCCAGACATCCCACTTGGGTTCTACACGATCAAATGGGTCGACTGGTGGCAGGTGCTGCTGGGCGTCTCCTTCGTGCTGGTCACACTGTTTGCTCCGCAGGGGATCGGAGGGCTGTTCGACCTCTGGACCAACCGCCGCGCGCCGCAGCGCCACGGTGCGGCTCTTGGGCCTGATGACGGCGCGTTGCGCGAAAAGGAGGCCACGGAATGAGCACTCTGCTAGAAGTCAGCGGCGTCTCGGTCACGTTTGACGGGTTCCGCGCCATCAACAACCTGTCGTTCCAGATCGGTAACGCCGAGCTGCGGGCCGTGATCGGGCCAAACGGGGCAGGTAAAACGACCTTCATGGATATCGTCACCGGCAAGACTCGCCCCGACGAAGGCCGCGTGATCTGGGGTGAGAAATCTGTCTCTCTGCTACGCATGAGCGAGGCCAAGATCGCGCAGGCCGGTATTGGGCGGAAGTTCCAGAAACCGACTGTGTTCGAGGATCAGACCGTGCAGGAAAACCTGCTGATGGCGTTGAAGAACAAGCGCGGCTGGATGGGCGTGCTGTTCTATCGCCCCTCGGCAGATGATCTGGAAAAGGTCGAGGAACTGGCCGCCGAGATCGGTCTGAAAGACGAGTTGACCCGCAAATCCGGCGAACTCAGCCACGGGCAAAAGCAATGGCTTGAGATCGGAATGCTGCTGGCACAGGAACCGCGTCTGCTGCTTGTCGACGAACCCGCCGCCGGCATGACCCCGCAAGAGCGCGAACACACGACCGACCTGCTGGTACAGGCCGCTAAGACCCGCGCCGTGGTGGTGGTGGAACATGATATGGAATTCGTCCGCCGCCTGAATTGCCGGGTCACGGTGCTCCACGAGGGCTCGGTTCTGGCCGAGGGCTCGCTGGATCATGTGACATCAAATCAGGACGTCATCGACGTCTATCTGGGACGCTAGGCAATGCTGAAACTGACCGATTTGACCCTGCATTACGGGCATTCGCAAATCCTCAACGGTATCTCGTTAGAGGCCGCGCGGGGCGAAGTCACCTGCGTGATGGGCACCAATGGCGTGGGCAAAACCAGCCTGATCAAGGCGATCTCTGGCACGCATCCGCGCTCGAGCGGCGATCTGATGCTGAATGGCGAGGCCCTGCCACCTCTGCCAGCCCATCGCATGGCGTGGAAAGGCGTGGCTTATGTGCCGCAAGGGCGCGAGATTTTCCCGCTGCTGACCGTGCGCGAAAATCTGGAAACCGGGTTTGCCTGCCTGCCAACAAGCGAACATTTTGTTCCGGACGAGGTATTCGATCTGTTCCCGGTACTGAAGAAAATGCAAAGCCGCCGCGGGGGCGATCTGTCGGGTGGCCAGCAACAGCAACTTGCCATCGCCAGGGCGCTCATCACCAAGCCTCAGCTTTTGCTATTGGACGAACCGACCGAAGGCATCCAGCCCAACATCATCCAGCAGATCGGAGAAGTCGTCCGCCATCTGAGAACCAGAGGCGAGATGGCGATCATTCTGGTCGAGCAGTATTTCGATTTCGCCTATGATCTTGCCGACAAGTTCATCGTCCTGCGGCGCGGTGCCGTCCTGATGCAAGGCACGCGGGACGAGTTGTCGCGCGAACAGGTTCTGCGGGGGGTCACGGTTTGAAGCGGAACAGCAAAAAACTCAGATCGCCTGATACCACGGCGTGCGGGGCAGGGGCATATGTGTCGCAATGCTCTCTTGCAATTGCAGGGCCGTGGTGCGCAGCGCGTTGATCACAAGCTCGCGCCGATTGTCGATAAGGACATTCGCCAGATGGGGGATGGTCAGCGCGGCGATCACCATCTTTCCCGGGACATGGCGAATGGGGGCCGATACCTCGTTGATCGCCTGACTTTCCGGGCTGCCAAGCGAGATATAGCCTTGTTGCGCGCAGTCCGCGGCGTGGTCCGAGAAGGCCTGAAGGTCGCTCTGGCTCTGCTTGGGGGCGATCGTGCCCAGCAGTTTAATCCGGTCCGCTTCAACATCCAGTTCGGACAGAAAACAGGCCCCCACCGAGGTCGCAAAGACCGGGGTTCTGTATCCCACCTGCACGGTCACGCCGTAGTTTTGCGATGACGAGACGCTGTTGATGACAATCAGGTCACCTGTGTCGCTGGGCACCCAGAGGTGGTTGGACAGCTCGGTTTCTTCCGCAAGGCGCTCCATATAGGGCCCCGCCAGTTCGGCCAGCTTGCTGTTGTCGGTTCTGTCCCCGCCCAGCAGGGCGAGTTTGCCGGTCAGTTTGTACAGATCACCGTCCTGCCGGACGATATAGCCGCGTTCTTCGAGCACGATCATCATGCGGAAGATTTCGTTCTTGGACCGACCGATGCCGCTGGCCAGTTGCGACAGGCTGGGGGTGACATCCGACAAAGACAGAAACTCCAGAATATCCAGACCCTTCTCAAGCGCGGGGGCCGAGTATTTCTGTAGTTTGGTCTTGGTTTCGGACATTCACTGAACCTTTGCTGAGTGTTGTCTTAAGAAAAAGCAGCAGGGGCGCAAGCCCCTGTCTGCTCTGCCGGCGCTTCTGCGGGAGAAGGAGGAATGCCGGCGGGGAGAGGCGTTACAGCCCGTTTTTCTTGAGGATCTCACCTGCGTTTTCCGGTGTGATCGCCTCGGTGCCCAGAACCACCGATTTCTCGACCTCTTCGCCTTTGAGGTGCTTCAGCGCCTGACGCAACCCTTCGGCCCCCGGCGTGGGATAGAGGAAGGTCGCGGCCAGTTCACCATTGGCAACCCAGGTCACACCTTCGCCCGGCAGACCATCGACACCGATAAAGATGATGTCATCCGCGCGGCCTGCATCTTTGGCGGCCAGATAGGCGCCATAGGCCATCGGGTCGTTGTGGCCATAGACCATTGTGATGTCTTCATAGTTGCGCAGGGCGGTCGACATGATGTCATAGGCCTGATCCTGCTTCCAGTCGCCGGATTGCTTGTCCAGCAGGAAGGTCACGCCTTCTTCGCCTTCAAACGCGGCGTGGAATGGGTCCGACCGGTCAAAGGTGGCCTGTACGCCAAGCCCGCCATAAATCTCGACGATATTGCCTTTGGCGTTGCCCTTGCCGCCCAGCAGTTCCAGCGCGTATTCACCGGCGGCCTCGCCGATCAGAACGTTGTCACCGCCAACCCACTGCACGAACTTGTCGGTGTCTACGTTGCGGTCCAGAACAAAGACCGGAATGCCCGCATCGGTGGCTTGCTCAACCACACCGGTCAGACCGGCGGATTCCTTGGGCGAGATCAGGATGGCGTCAACCTCCTGACGGATGAAGTTCTCGACATCCGCGACCTGCTTATCGGTACGGTCATTGGCGTCGGAAATCAGCAGTTCGACATTGTCGTGCAGATCAGCCTCGGCGCGCAGGTCCTTGTTGAACTGAACCCGCCATGGCTCGACCGTTGTTACCTGAGAAAAGCCGATCACATATTTGTCTTCGGCCCATGCCGCGCTGGCTGTCAAAGCCATCGACATGGCGGTGGCCGTCAGCAGGCCCTTGCCAAATGTTCTTCTTTTCATAGTCTACTCCTTGGTCATGATGCGGGTTATTTCGATGTCCCGCGTTCTGATTGCGCTCTGACCTTGGTCCGCCAAGATTTAAGGTCAGAGCCTCCTCCCTCTGCCCAGGCGTTCTTTTGCCATGACAAAGATCTCTTCAAATCGCCCTTCCTGAAGCAGGACGGCGACCACGATGATGATGCCCTTGAGGATCAGCTGCGTGTTGCTGTCGATGTTGTTGAGTTGCAGGATGTTGCTGAGGAAGCCGAAGATCAGCACGCCCACAAATGTCCCCATGATCGCGCCACGCCCGCCCATCAGGCTGGTACCGCCGATGACCACGGCTGCGATGGCGTCCAGTTCCAGACCCAGACCCGCATCCGGTTTACCCTGCCGGAATTGCGCCACATAAAGCACACCGGCCAGCGCGGACAGGCCACCGGCCAGCGCATAGGTGATGATCTTGTTGCGGCCCACATTGATGCCCGCCAGACGCGCGGCCTCTTCATTGCCACCGATGGCCATCAGGTAGCTGCCGAATGTGGTGAAGCGGGTGATCAGGAAGAACAGCAGCAGCACGGCGAGGAAAAACAGGCCCGGCACCGGCAGGACGCCCCACAGCAGCTCGCGCAGAACCTCGAAGTTCTCGGTCGCGTTGCTGCCGGTATAGACGGGATAGACCGCCGTATCCTGCCCGGCGACGACGCGGGCCAGACCCAGAGCGCCGACCATCATGGCCAGCGTCACGATGAAGGGCTGCAACCGTCCATAGACGATCAGCGCGCCGTTCACTGTGCCCATGACAGCGCCGATGCAGGGCACGACGATCAGCACCGCCAGCACGCCGAATTTCGGCATCACCTGACCGGCCAGCCAGATCATGACGCCAATGGCGATGGCCGCCGCAACCAGACGGCTGAGCAACCGTGAGGGCGCACTGGCTGTCGGATTATCCGAGCTGCGGTTCAGGTTGCTTTGCACGAAATAGATCAGCGCTGCGATACAGACGAACAGCACCACACCCGTCGCGGGTACACCAAAATAACTGGCGGCGGTCCAACCTTCCTGCGTCAGCAGCATGGCGCAGATCACCGTGCCCAAGGCCATGACTGACCCCACCGACAGATCGATCCCGGCGATGAAAATCACCATCGTCATCCCCACCGCCACAATGCCCGTGACCGAGACCTGACGCAGGATGTCCGTCAGATTACCCAGCGACAGAAAGATATTGTTGCCCTTGGACGACAGCGGCGAAGTCAGCGCCCCGAACAGGATCAGCGCGAACAGCCCCCAGTAAAGTTTGGTCTTGTTCAAAAGCCGCATGAACATCGCGGTGCCGGGATGTTCCTGTTTCACTGTCTGGCTGTTGGGTTCCATAACGGTCATATCTTTTCTCATGTTGGGGTCGCGGCGGTCAGCGGAACTGCATCGCCAGAGCCTTGATCGAATCCACGGTCATTTCTTCGCGCGAAAGCTCTCCGGCCAGTTGCCCTTCGCACAGCACGATCATGCGGTCGCAGACGGCCATGAATTCCGACAATTCCGAACTGGCAAACAGGACCGAGATGCTCTGATCCGCCAGCCGTCCGACCAGATCGTAAATCTCGTCCTTGGCACCGATATCGATGCCGCGGGTGGGTTCATCCAGCAGCAGAACGCGCGGCTGGGTCGCCAGCCATTTGCCCAGAACCACCTTTTGCTGATTGCCGCCGCTCAGATTGCCGACGGCGTGCTCGGGCCCGGTGGCCGCGACCTTGAGCGTCTCGATGGCTTTCAGCGCCTGCTTACGCTGCTCGGCCTCGGAATATCGGCCAAAACGCGATTGCAACGGCATCAGCGGCAGGGCGACATTCGAGGCGATCGACCGATCCAGGATCAACCCGTTGCCTTTGCGATCCTCGGTGATCAGCGCCAGCCCGTTGCGCACCCCATCCTGCGGTTTGACCGGGCGCAGGGGCTTGCCCTCCAGCGTGATGTCACCCCGATAGGATTCACCGCGCGCGCCAAAAAGCGTTTCAAGCAACTCGGTACGGCCAGCGCCCAGCAAGCCGCCGATGCCCAGCACCTCTCCGCGTTTCAGATCGAACGAGACATCGTCCAGCACCTTGCGATGACCCGCCCAGGCCGACAGGTTTTCGACCTGCAACACGACCTCATCCGAGGCCGGGGTCTGGCGGTCAACCGCGTTGATCTCAACCGTGCGTCCGACCATCATGCGGATCAGTTCTGCCGGAGTGGTCTCGGAGGCCAGCCGTGTGCCGATCAGGTTGCCATCGCGCAGAACGGTGACGCGGTCCGAGATCTCGAACACCTCATCCATCCGGTGCGAGATATAGACGACCGCGACGCCCTGAAGGGCCAGATCGCGCACGACCTCCATCAGAATATCCGCCTCGGCCTGCGACAGGGCCGAGGTCGGCTCATCCATGATCAGCAACCGTGCATTCATCAGCAAGGCGCGGGCGATCTCGACCAGCTGTTGCTCGCCTACACGCAGATCCTTGACCGGGGTATCGATATCCAGCGTGAAGCCAAAGCGCGACAGCGCTTGGCGCGCCTTGTTTCGCAGCGCTTTGCGATCAATGAAAGTGCCGAATTTTCGCGGCTCATGCCCCAGCAGAACATTTTCGGCCACCGTCATCTCGGGGATCAGGCTCAGTTCCTGATGCATGATGACGATGCCGTGGTTTTCCGCATCGCGCGGCGAGTCGAACGTCACCGTTTCCCCGTCGATCTGGAAGGTGCCGAATGTTGGTTTCTGCACGCCGCTGATGATCTTGACCAGCGTGCTTTTGCCCGCGCCGTTCTCCCCCATCAGCGTGTGAATTTCACCGCCATCAAAGCTCAGGTTCACATCGCGCAGCACCGAAATGCCTGAAAATGACATACCGATCCCGTTCAGAGACAGAGTGATCTGGCTTTCCGTTCCGCGCTGCGCGCGCAATGCCGATTGCAGTTTCGTCATGACAGCGCCTCCCTTCGCCGCTCTTCACGAGTCGTTTGAAACCGTTTCATATACGAAACCATGCGTGCTGGTGAAGCGTCAAGGGTTTTTTTCGCCACGCGTTCAGGCCACCAGCTCTGGCGTGCGCGCGGGCAGTTTTGGACCCCAAAAAAAGGCTCAGGCCTGAAGGCCGAACTTCTTGATTTTGTTGTAAAGCGTCCGCGTGGTCATGCCCAATTCCTCGGCGGTTTGCGCGCGTCGGAAGCCGTTTCGCGCCAGCGCCTCGGCAATCCAGTCGCGCTCGGACACGGCGACTCGGGCCGGGGTTTCATCCGTCTGGACCTTCGGGACACTCGCCGGTTTTCGGCGCAGAAAGTCGATCGCCTTGAGGTCAATCGTTCCGCCGCCCGACCGGCGCACCGCGCGCTGGACGGCGTGGTGCAGCTCTCGCACATTGCCGGGCCAGTCATGTTCCAGCATCAACCGCAACGCCGCGTTCGAGAACTTCGGGGGCTCGCCGCTGACCTGTCGGCCCAGATACAGGGCCAGTTCAGGGATATCGTCAACACGGTCGCGCAATGGCGGCAGGGTGATTTCGTGGCCCGAGATCCGATAATACAGATCCGGCCGAAACGCGTCCCTTTCAGTCTGGTCAAGCAGATCCTGCGTTGTGGTCGAGATGATCCGCGCATCCGCCCGCCGGAGCGTATGGTCCCCGATCCGCTGCACCGTTTTTTCATCGGTGAATTTCAGAATCTTGCCCTGATGCTCGGGCTGCAATGCGGTGATTTCGTCAAAGATGATGGTGCTGCCCGACGCCTGTTCCAACGCGCCGCGCTGCGTGCCCGTGCTGCCCAACGCGCCGGGCGCTTTGCCCAGCAGATGCACGCCGCCTTCCTCTCCGCCCAGGGCCGGGCAATCCACGACCACGGGTTGCCGCCGGGCTGCAGGGCCTGCCTCGTGCAGCCTGAGGGCCGCGCGGCTTTTGCCCGTCCCGGTCTCGCCGATCAACAGAACGGGGATGTCTTCATAGGCCAGATCGTCCAATTCTTCGCGGATCGTCTGCATGGCATAAGACGAGCCCACCAGATCATTTTCGGTGTTCGACGGGGCCTGTTTAATGCGTGACAGGCTGGGGATCGCGGTAAAGCCTTTGGTGACCTCGCTGAGAGTCTGTTCAACCGGGAGCCGGTCAAGTGTCGAGCCGGCAACAAACCCCTGTACACCGCAGATACGGGTAATCGCCAGCGCCTCTTCGGGCGAGGTGATGGGGCCGCCGTGGCACAGTTTGTCGACCGAGGCCGGTACGCCTTCGAGAACGCGTTCGATCTGCGCCGCTGCGGTTTCCAACGTCAGATGTGTACTGACCCCCGTCGCGCCGCTGGTAAAGCCCACATTGACACAGATGGCCGTCGCACCCGCATCGACCATCCTGCGGGCCTGCGCGTTGGTGTGGACATAAACGAAAGTGCCCAGACCGGCCGCCGTCGCCTCTTGCACCAGCGCGATTTCGCGGTCGAATCCCAACTCCTCGCGCTCCATCAATGCGCCCAACCGTCCGTCGATCAGCGTCGTTGAAGGGAAATTGCAGACGCCCGAGAAGCCAAGCGCTTTGGTTTTTTGCACCAGCGCGCCAATGTCCAGATCGGGGTCACTGACGGAAAACCCCGCATAGATCGGTGCCGAGCAACGGCCCAGCATCTCGCGTTCGGCAAATTCGATGACCCAGTCATTGGCAGCCCGGACCGGCAGAAAGCTGGTCAGGGATGATGCCCCTTGTACCCGGAAACGTCCCGCGTTTAACGCCAGCAGGTAGTCGGCCCCGGCCTTGTCCGCCGCCTTTGCGGTCAGGCCCGACCCGACGACTGCAGCAAACAGAAAGTTCTTGTCGCGATTTGTCATGCCGCGCCCTCGCACCAGATCAGACCATCCACATCAAGCGTGCTGAGCGGAACCATGTGTTCGTGCCATGCCGAGGTATAGGCAAACACACTGACCTGTTCCGCTTCGTCCCGGATCGTCTCAATTACCCTTTGCAATGAGCCAAGAACAAGTGCGCCGCTGTCAGCGCTGTCCACATCCAGTAGGCCGGGATGCAAGGCAAGGTGCTCCAGCCCGGCCTTCACCGCGGCGCGGGCCTGCGCCAGCGAGATGAAGAAGGCCAGCGTTTGAAACCCGGCGGCCTTGGCGCGCGCCAGAAACGCGTATTCGAACTCGGGCGAGGCGGGGATTGTCGACATCGACTGACGCAAACTGCCATCCAGCAGGATCGACGAGGGCCAGTTCACCACACCGCGATACCCTTTCTCGTAAAGCTGCGAGAGCATGGTCGCCTCGGACCCGAACGGATCGCTGGCCAGTATTGCGGCCCAGTCGCCCTGTTTCGGCGCCTCGCGCAGCGCGCGGTTGTGGTCAAGCCGGGGCATCACAAAGGCCAAATCTGCCTGTGAAACAGTCAGACCGCCCAAAGCGGGGCAGTAAATGCGGTCGATCTGGCCCGGATCGGCTGAGGGTGTGCCGGTCAGTGTCAGGTTTTGCATGACTCTGTATAGGAAGAGATTTCCGCATTTGAGAAGAGAATTCTTATTGTTTCTTGTTCTTCAAAAGACCCCTCAACCGCATGAGGAGATAACCAATGGAAAAATAATGATATTTTTCTTCGCCAGAAATCGGCTCAACGCTGTGCCGATTTCTGAAATTCGAACATTGTCGTCTCAACGGGAGGAATCATGACCTTATTTCTGATCGTCACCCTGAACGGGCTGACGCTAGCAGCACTCTACTTTTTGGCCGCCAGCGGCTTCAGCCTGATCTTTGGGCTGATGCGGACGGTGAACATGGCCCATGGGGCGCTGCTGCTGCTCGGCGGCTATGTCGGGTACAGCATTGTCGAAGTAACCGGATCTTGGGGTCTGGGCGTGTTGGGCGGTGGATTGGCGGCGGCCTTGGCCGGTGCCATCGTGCAGGCCGGCATTCTGGGCTGGATGCAGGGGGATGAACTGCGCCAGACCCTTGCCTCGATTGCGATCTCGATCATCATGGCCGATCTGATGTTGTGGTACTGGGGCGGGCTGACCTATCAGGTCGAGTTGCCGGATGCCTTGGCCGGGGGGCAGCGCCTGCCGGTTCTGGGCGTGGGGTACGCCAATATCCGTCTGGCGCTGATGGGCTTTGCGCTGGTGGTCGGAATTGGCCTGTGGTTCCTGATCCAACGCACGCGGTTTGGCGCGGTGATCCGTGCGGGCGTGGATGATCAGGATATGCTGCGCGCGCTGGGATACCCGATCAACCGCATCTTTGTTCTTGTCTTTGCCCTGGGCGGCATGCTGGCCGGAATGGCCGGAGTCGTCGCCGCCAGCGCGCTGTCGATTGCGCCGGGGACGGACCTGCAATTCCTTTTGTCCTCGCTGGTAGTGGTGATCGTCGGCGGCATGGGCTCGATCGGAGGGGCTGCCTTGGGCGCGCTGCTGGTTGGTCTGGCCGAGCAATACGGGCTGGCCTACGCGCCCACCTACGGCGTGGTGTTCACCTTTGCGATCATGGTTCTGGTGCTGGCGGTGCGTCCGCAAGGCCTGCTGGGAAAGGCCGAGCAATGAAACAGGCGCTGATCCTTGTTCCGCTGCTGATCCTGCCCTTGGTGCTGAACGATTTCTGGCTGACGCAGGTGGCCACGCGGTCGCTGATCCTTGGCATCATGGCGCTGAGCCTCAGCTTTCTGGCCACCTATCTGGGCGTCGTCTCGTTCGCGCAGGCCACCATGGCCGGGATCGCGGGCTACACTATCGCGTTTTTCGGCCCCAATACGGTAGGGATCGGAGTTCCGCTGCCGTTCTGGGTCTCGATCCCGCTGGCGCTGATATTGGCGACCGTTTCGGGCGCGCTGGTTGGCCTGATCGCACGCCGGTCGCGCGGGATTTACGCCATCATGATCACGCTGGCGATTGGGGTGGCGTTTTTCTACTTCACCCGCCAGAACTATACGTTCTTTAACGGCTGGACCGGCTTTTCCGGCGTCCGCGCGCCGCAGATCGGGGGCGTCAGCCTGCGTGATCCGCTGCCCTTGTACCTGTTGTCTCTTGGCATGGCCGCACTAGCGCTGGCACTGGTCGGCGGCTTTGTCCGCTCACCGCTGGGTTTGACCATTCAGGCCGTGCGCGACGCGCCGGGGCGGGTGCTGGCGCTGGGGATTTCCGTCACCACGCCCATCGTTGCCGCCTTTGCCTTTTCGGGCCTGCTGGCCGGGGCAGGCGGCATCCTGAACGTCTGGTATCAGGAACGCATCTCATCCTTTTCGGTCGGGCTTGGGCCCATCATCGACATCCTCATCATCTCGGTCATCGGCGGTCTGCGCCATCCGGGCGGAGCCTTTGTCGGCGCGGTGGTCTTTGTCCTGCTGGACACCTTCGCCGTCGATCTGATCGACCGCGAGCGGTTCAACACGCTGATCGGCGTTGTGCTGCTGCTGATCGTGATCGTGGCCCCCGGTGGGCTGCAACAACTGGCAAGCGACTGGATGGCGCGGCTGCGCCGTCAGGAAATCAAAGAAGAATCAACTGTCTGAGCACACTTATTGGGAGGAACCTGAAAAATGAATAAGCTCAAAATGGCCGCATCGGCGCTGGCGCTCTGCGCAATGGCGGTGCCTGCATCTGCCGAAGACGTTAAGATCGGCGTGATCTCGATCCTCGAAGGCGCGTTTGCCGCGCTGGGTCAGGACGGCATCCGCGGCGCGGAACTGGCGGTTCTGGAAACCGGTGGCGAGGTTGACGGCAACAAGATCGAAGTCATCACCATATCCTCGGACGCCAGCCCGGACAGCGCAGTAAATGCAGCCCGCAAGCTGATCGAACAGGACGGTGTGGACATGATCGTCGGCCCGCTCTCTGGCTCCGAAGGTCTGGCGTTGCGCGACCTATCGAAATCCTACCCTGCCGTGACCTTCATCAACGGCTCGTCAGCGGCACAGGACACCACGCTGCGCGACAGCTCGGACAATTTCTTCCGTTTTGGCGGCGATGGTGCCCAGTGGATGGTCGGCGTTGGCGATTATGCCTATAACGACATGGGCTACAAATCCGTGGCCGTGATCGCCGAAGACTATTCTTTCCCCTACACGCAGGTTCTGGGCTTCATGTCCGAGTTCTGCTCGGCTGGTGGCAAGGTGCCCGAGAAGTTCTGGACGCCCATCGGCAACAAGGACTACTCCTCGGTTGTCTACTCGATCCCGCAGGATGTCGACGCGATTTTCGTGGCCCTGGGTGGTGCGGATGCGGTCAACTTCCTGACCCAGTACAGCCAGGCGGGCGGTGACAAGCCTATCATCGGCGGCTCGATCACCATCGACCAGTCGATCCTGGACAGCAAAGGCCCCTTCAAGAAGCTTCTGGTGGGCGCGCCTGCGGGCACCCCGACCGTCAGCGACTATGACGGTGCCGAGTGGAAAGAGTTCTCGGCCAGCTACACTGACGCCTTCCCGGATGGTTTCTCGGCCCCCTCGATCTTTGCCCATCACTATTACATGGCAGCAAAGGCAGGTCTGCTGGCGCTGGATGAAGTCGATGGCGATCTGTCCAATGATCAGGCCGCCTTCCGCGAAGCGCTGACCAACCTGACCTTTGTGACCCCGACCGGCGGCACCATGCGGCTGGACAAGAACCGCAACGGCGTCGTCGACAACTTTGTGACCGAAGTGTTTGAACGCGAAGACGGCACTCTGGGCAACCGCGTAGTCAAGGTTGTGCGCGATGTTGATCAGCTTCTGGGTCAGGACGAGGCCACTTTCCTCGCGGCAGGTCCAGTCAGCCGGGACAACCCTTCGTGCCCGTAAACCACTCACATAACACAGCCAATGCCCTGGAGGTCCGGGGCATTGGCAAACGCTTCGGCGGGTTCTGGGCGGTGCAGGATATCGACCTTACCGTCCGCCCCGGTGAGCGGCGCGCGATCCTTGGTCCGAACGGGGCGGGCAAGACCAGCCTGTTCAACGTGTTGACCGGGGATACAAGCGCCACGACCGGCCAGATCACCCTGTTTGGCGACAGCGTGACGCGTGAGCCGATCAACAAGAGAATTCAACGCGGGCTGCGCCGGACCTATCAGCACGCCCACCTGTTCAACGGCCTGACCGTGCGCGACACGCTGTTTCTGGCCGTGGCCGGGGTGCGCGGCGGCTGGCGGCAGGTGCTGCCCTTGCGGGTCAGCGATGACCGGCTGGCCGAGGCTGAACGACTGGCCGAGGTGGCTGGTGTGACCGATGTGCTGGATCGCGAAACCTCGGAACTCAGCCACGGGCAGCGGCGGCAGTTGGAGATCGGGATTGCGCTGGCTGAAAACCCGAAGATTCTGCTGCTGGACGAACCGGCGGCGGGGCTGTCGCCTGCTGAACGTCCGAAGCTGAGCGCGCTTCTGATGTCTTTGCCCAAGGATGTGACCGTCGTGCTGATCGAGCACGATATGGATATCGCCCTGCAGACCTCGGAAAGCGTTTCGGTTCTGTATAACGGGCGGATGCTGGCCGAGGGCTCGCCCGACGACATCATGCGCAACGAAGACGTGCATCGCGTCTATATCGGAGGTGCGCATGGCCACTGACTTGCTGGATATTCGCGGGCTGGACCTGCGCTATGGCTCAAGCCACGTGCTGCACGGCGTCGACCTGACGGTTGGCACCCGTCCACTGGGCATTCTGGGCCGCAACGGCATGGGCAAAACCAGCCTGTGCAACGCCATCATGGGTCTGCACCCGCATTCGGCAGGGGAAATCCGGTTCGATGGCACCGACATGACCGGCCTGCCGCCCGAAAAGCGCGCGCAGATGGGAATTGGCTATGTGCCGCAGGGACGGCGGGTGTTCAGGTCTTTGACCGTGGAAGAGCACCTGAAGATCGTCGAACGCAAGGGCGGCGCGTGGTCTGTTGACCGAGTGTACGAGACCTTTCCGCGTCTCAAGGAACGTCGCCGCAATCTGGGCAACCGCCTGTCGGGCGGAGAGCAACAGATGCTGGCGATTGGCCGCGCCTTGTTGCTGAACCCGCGCCTGATGGTTCTGGACGAGCCGACCGAAGGGCTGGCCCCGGCCATTGTCTCGGACGTGATCGATCTGATCGAACTGATCGCAAGCGAGGGCATCGCGGTTCTGCTGGTCGAACAGAACATGCACGCGGCGCTGGCCGCCGTGAAGGACGTGGCCATCATGGTTGGCGGAGAAGTGGTCGAGCGGATGACGGCAGAGGCCCTTGAAAACGATACGGCGATGCAAAAGCGCCATCTGGGGCTGGAACCCGGGCAGTCGGGCTAACGGGAGGGAGAGAGGATGACAAAAAGAGCTTACGTGATCGGCACCGCCGACACCAAAGGGCCGGAACTGCGCTATGTGCGCGACCTGATCGATGCGGCAGGGATGGAAACCGTACTGGTCAATGTCGGCACCAAAGGCGGCGAGGCTGGCGTGGATGTAACAGCCACCAGCGTCGCCGCCTGCCATCCCGATGGCCCGGCCTCGGTGTTCGTGAACGACCGCGGGCAAGCCGTGACCGAGATGTCGCGGGCGCTGACCGCCTTTGTGCTGGGCCGGGACGATCTGGGCGGCATCATCGGGCTGGGCGGCTCGGGCGGCTCGGGGATCATTGCTCCGGCCATGCAGGCCTTGCCGATCGGGGTGCCCAAAGTGCTGGTCTCGACTTTGGCCTCGGGCGATGTTTCGGCCTATGTAGGCGCGTCGGATGTGAATATGTTCCACCCGGTGACGGATGTCTCGGGCCTGAACCGTGTGTCGCGCAAATTGCTGGGCAACGCGGCCCATGCGCTGGCGGGTATGATGGCCAATGAGGTGCCCGAGGCCACCGATGACCGCCCCGCGCTGGTTCTGTCGATGTTCGGCGTCACCACACCTGCCGTGCAGGCCATCACCGAAGGGCTGGCCGGCGATTACGATTGCCTTGTCTTCCACGCCACCGGCAGCGGAGGCCGCTCGATGGAGCAACTGGTCGATCAGGGCGACGTAGAGGGCGTGCTGGACATCACCACTACCGAGATCTGCGACCTGATCGTGGGCGGGATGTTGAGTGCGGGCGAAGAACGGCTGGACAGTATCGCGCGCAGCAAGCTGCCTTATGTGGGCTCGTGCGGCGCGCTGGACATGGCGAATTTCTGGGCGCCCGAGTCGGTGCCTGCACAGTTCAAAGATCGCAATTTCTATCACCACAATGCACAGGTCACGCTGATGCGCTCGACCCCCGAAGAATGCGCGCAGATCGGCACATGGATCGGCAACAAGCTGAACGCCTGCGACGGGCCGGTGCGCTTTCTGCTGCCCCTGCGCGGTGTCTCGGCGCTGGATATCGAAGGCGGGGCTTTCCACGATCCGGCGGCCAACGAGGCGCTGTTCCAGGCGCTGCGCGACACGGTGGTCCAGACCCCCGACCGGCAACTGGTCGAACTGGACCTGCACATCAACGATCCCGCCTTTGCCGAGGCAGCGATCAGCAATTTCAACGAAATCTATACAAAGAAGGATACCTGAGATGGCAGTCACGGGACGCACAAAAATCCTCGGCCGCTTGCGGGCCAAAATCGCGGCAGACAAGGTGATCGTCGGCGGCGGCGCGGGCACCGGCCTGTCGGCCAAATGCGAAGAGGCAGGCGGCATCGACCTGATCGTCATCTACAACTCGGGCCGCTATCGCATGGCCGGGCGCGGGTCGCTGGCGGGGTATATGTCTTATGGCAACGCCAATGAGATCGTTGTCGACATGGGCCGCGAAGTGCTGCCCGTTGTCAAAAACGTACCCGTTCTGGCCGGTGTGAACGCCACCGATCCGTTCTGTATCATGGACAAGTTTCTGGACGATCTGGCCGCCATGGGGTTTGCCGGGGTGCAAAATTTCCCCACCGTCGGCATCATCGACGGCCGTTTCCGGCGCGAGCTTGAGGCAACCGGCATGTCTTATGACATGGAGGTCGAGATGATCGCCAAGGCCCGCGAACGCGACCTGCTGACCACGCCCTATGTGTTCAGTGCCGACAACGCTGCCGAAATGGCCAAGGCGGGTGCGGATGTGATCGTGGCGCATTTCGGACTGACCACCGGCGGGTCCATCGGGGCAGGCGACAGCGCGCCGGATATCGCCGAATGCGCACGGCTTTACGATGAATGGGCGGCGGCAGCGCGCGCCTATCGCGATGACCTGATCTTTATCTGCCACGGCGGCCCGCTGGCCGAACCGGAGGATGCGCAGAAATTCCTTGACCTCTGCCCCGATTGCCATGGCTTTTATGGCGCATCATCGATAGAGCGTCTGCCCACCGAACGGGCGATCACAGCCCAGACTGCCGAGTTCGGCAAACTGCGGCGTGGTGTGCGCGTCACAGAAGGAGTGTCACAATGATCAAAGCCTATGCCTCAACCCTCATCGCGGTTCCGGTCGACCAAGTCTGGGAACGCGTCCGCGACTTCAACGGCCTGCCCAACTGGCACCCCGCGGCCACGGACAGCCAGATCGAAGAGGGCCACGCCAATGGTGAGGTCGGATGCGTCCGCAATTTCGCCCTGACAGATGGCTCGGGCCGCATCCGCGAGACCTTGTTGTCGCTGTCCCATCCGGACCGTGAGCTGTCATATGACATGCTACCCAACGGTCCGCTGCCCTTCGTGAACTATGTCGCGAGGATGAAGTTTTCACCGATCACCGACCGCAATGAAACCTTCGCCGAATGGTGGGCCGAGTTCGTGGCCGGAGACGGGCAAACCGAACACTGGCATAAGTTCGTCGAAAACGATGTGTTTTTGGGAGGTTTCCGGGCTTTGGAGGCGAGTTTTTCGTCTCAGTAACTAAGTAGCGCGACGACGCGGCATGCTACTGATCACCCCCCAAGCATTGCGCCCGTCGGTAGACGACGGGCGCAAAGGAACGCAACAGATCCGTTGCGAGATGGAAGCGATCGTTTTGGATGCGCTACGCCGCGACCTCTTCCAGCGGTAGTTTATGAGGGTATGGGTCACCGCGCTTGTAGGAACCCGCAGCGGTGAACAGAACGTCGGTGGACGAATTCAGTCCGGTTTCTGCGGAATCCTGCAAGACGCCCACGATGAAGCCGATGCTCACGACCTGCATCGCGGTTGCGTTGTCGATGCCGAACAGGCTGGCCGCCATCGGGATCAGCAAGAGCGAGCCACCCGCCACACCGGACGCCCCGGTCGCGGCGATGGCTGCGATCACGCTCAGCAGCAGGGCGGACAGGAAGTCGGCCTCGATCCCGACGGTGTGCACGGCTGCCAGCGTCATCACTGTGATGGTGATGGCGGCCCCGGCCATGTTGATCGTGGCCCCGATCGGGATGGTGACGGAATAGGTTTCCTCATCCAGATTCATCCGCCGGCAAAGCTCCATATTGACCGGAATATTGGCGGCGGAACTGCGCATGAAGAACGCCGTGATGCCGGATTCCTTCAGGCAGGTGAAGACCAGCGGATAGGGGTTCTGACCAATGCGCAGGAACACAATCAGCGGGTTCACGACAAGCGCCATCACCGCCATGCAACCCAGAAGAAGCGCCAGCAGGTTGGCGTAGCTGACCAGCGTGGCAAAACCCGTCTCCGCAATGGTTGCGGCGACGATGCCGAAAATGCCGATCGGGGCAACGCGGATGATGGCCGCGACGATTTTGGTGATCGCGCCGTCCAGATCGGACATCAGCGCCTTGGTCGTGTCGCTGGCATGGCGAAACACCAGCCCCAGACCGATGGCCCAGGCCAGAATGCCGATATAGTTGGCCTGCGCGATGGCGTTGACCGGGTTATCGACGATCTTCAGCAGAATGTTCTTGACCACGTCGCCCAGGCCATCCGGGGCGGCCATGGCCTCGGCCGTTCCGGTCAGGTGCAGCGTGACCGGGAACAGGAAGCTGGCCGCAACGGCAAGCAGGGCGGCGGCAAAGGTGCCGATGATGTACAGCATGACAACCGGACCCATCCGGGCCTCGCTGTCCTTTTTGTGGTTGGTGATCGCGGCGCAGACCAGGATCAGCACCAGAACCGGGGCGACGGCCTTCAGCGCGTCGACAAAGAAATCACCCAGCAGACCGACGGCCATTCCGGCCTGAGGCCACAGCGTTGCAAGCAAAACGCCTGCGACAAGGCCGACAATGATCTGGGTTACCAGACTTCCCTTCAGTATGAAATTCATCGGAGTCACCTTTGTGGATTGGGGTCCGAGGCTGCTTGATGGTACAGCCCGCGGAGTAGAGTTGACGTGAAATCCGCCTGTTATTTGGGCGACATGCCTAAATTTTCAACACTGTTGGTAAAATGAACTGTGACCGGTGTGGAACAAAACGGGGGCAGAGCGCCCGACCTCGATCAGTGAGTATGGCCGATTACACCCCAAATCTTAACGGTCTTTAAGGTTCGGGAAACCCGGACGTCATCCCGGCTTGCCATCTCAGGTTCAACGAAATCGGATTTTCACCGAACGGACGAGGGTGCGAAATGTATGACGAAGCTCTGAACCAGATTGCGGACCCGGCCCGCTTTTCCAGAAATGACCTGATCGACGCCGGGTTGAAGGCCGCAAACCTCGGGCTGCGCGAACAGGTGAAACTGTGGGAGTGTCACACCGATGAGAAAGCCGACGTCGCGCGTGACCTGATGCGTGGGGTCAAAGCGCTGCTGCGCGAGCGCGCGCCGGATCAACGGCTCCGAACACTCTCGATCGGATCAAGCGAGGAACCGCAGTTCCAGCTGTTGCATGCGCTGTCCGATGGCGGGCTGTGGCTGTACGATTGTGACCCCGCGGCTTTGGGGGCCCTGAAAACGCGCGTTGAGCGGACCTTGTTGAACGATGTGCATCTGGTACAGGGCGACTACCTTCAGGATTTTCGAACGGATCGGGCCGCAGAGGCAACCTTGCAGGACCGGCTGGACGGGGTGCCCTTCGATCTGGTGACCCTTCATCACGCGCTGTATTACTCCCGGCCCGAGGACTGGCCGGATCTGCTGCGCGCCCTGTGCAGTCAGGTTCTCAGCGCGCCGGGCAGGATGCATCTGGCGCTGATGTCTTCTTCGACCAGGCGTCCTTACTCGACCACCTGGCTGTACAACCGGTTCGCCGAAAAGTTCTGCGGAACCCGCAACACACAGAACCTGCTGGACCTGCCCGCGCGGGTCAAGGCGCGGCCCGAGGGCGGGGATTTGTATTTCTCAGCCCGCAGCAGCGCGGTCAGATGCCGCCCCGAGCGTTTTGAGGACCTGATGGCCGTTGTCTGGATGATCATGCTGTACCCGCAGGTTCATGATTTCAGCACCGATCAACGGGTCGAGATCACCGAGTGTGTGCTGGATGAGTTCTGGCTGCCCGGGCGCGATCTGGTGCAGGTGCAGGATTATGTGACCATCACCAAATCCCCGGCCACCAAACACTCGGGGGTGGGTTGAACGGGTTGCAGCTTGCGTTGCGCGCGCCGGGGTCCGAGGTTTGGCTGGATAGGAAAGCCCAACCCGGATATGCTGTGCGTAACATTTGATCAGCAAAGGCAATTTCACCCTGCGTAACCGCAGCGACCCATTCCTCGGACCAAAGCAGTGACCCATGGCCGATCAGCCAATAAAAACAAAACCCGGCCTGCTGAGCCTGACGCGCGCTGAACTGCCCACCGCGTTGATCATCGTGACGCTGGGCATATTCCAGTTCGGCGCGGATGGCTTGTTCTACGATCTGCAGAACCTTTGGCTGGCCGGGCTGTTGTTTGTCGTGATCTTCACAGTGATGATGTGGGCCTGTTTCGCCGTTGTCCGCCACGCGGATGCTCTGGCCGAGTTGCTGGGGGAACCCTTTGGCACCTTGATTCTGACGCTGGCAGTGATCGGGATCGAGGTGTCGCTGATTGCGGCCATCATGCTGACCGGTGAGGCCGCGCCGACGCTGGCGCGCGACACCATGTTTGCGGTGCTGATGATCGTGCTGAACGGTCTGGTCGGGCTGGCCCTGCTGATCGGCGCGTTGCGCCATCGCGAGCAGGACTACAATCTGCAAGGCGCGCGCGCGTTCATGGCCGTGCTGCTGCCGCTTGCGGTGCTTAGCCTGATCCTGCCGAAATTTACCGTTTCGACCGATGACCCGACATTTTCTGTGCCGCAGGCGGTGTTCTTCGGGATTATCATCGTCCTGCTTTATGCCGCGTTCCTGACCGTTCAGACCATGCGGCATCAGGGCTACTTCCTGCAGCCCGCGCGCGCGGATGAGGCCGCGCAGACCGAGGATCACGGGCACGGCCCGGTCTATTCGGTCGGCTACCACACGCTGTTGCTGCTTCTGACGCTGATCCCGATTGTTCTGCTGTCCAAGCGGATGGCCAAGCTCGTGGATATCGGGATCGTTCAGGCCGGGGCCCCGCTTGCCCTTGGCGGGGTGGTCATCGCCCTTCTGGTTCTGACGCCCGAGGGGCTGGCCGCACTGGCCGCCGCCCGCGCCAATCACTTGCAGCGGTCGGTCAACCTGCTGCTGGGCTCAGCACTGGCGACGATCGGGCTGACGGTGCCTTGCGTACTTGCCATTAGCCTGTTGACGGGCACCAATACGGTTCTGGGCCTGAGCGACAGTTCCATGGTTCTGCTGCTTCTGACGCTGGTGATGAGCGTCATGACCTTCGGCGGGGTGCGCACAAACGTGCTGAACGGGGCCGTGCATTGCGTGTTGTTCATCGTCTTTCTGGTGCTGATCTTCAGCCCCTGAACGTGCCGTGCGTCGAAGTTGGATCGAGCGACGGCCAGGGGCAACTGGCGGTTCAGTTCGCCCTCGCCGCCAACTGATACCCCGGCTTCGCGATAGCTCGAACCATGGTGATCGGGGCCCCGTTGATCCATGTGGTGCGCTCCATGACAAACAGGGCTTCGCCGACATCCGAGGCCAACAACTCGGCCTCTTGCTGCGTGGCGTTCTTGGCCAGAAACCGCACCTCGCAATCGCTGTAGGGACGGTTCAATACAAGCCATTCATTGGCGCTTTGGCGGCTCAGATCGACGTCCAGGATTTCTGGTGTCGTTGCGTGGACGATCCACCGGTCTTCGAAGAAATAGGGCTGTTTGTCCGCCATGTGCAGCGCCTCGACATGCAGCATCTCGGTCGGTTCGGCCAGACCAAAGGCCGACGCGATGCGCGGCGGAGAGACGCGGATTTCGCGCGAGACCAGAAAGTAGCTGTAGTCCTTTCCGGCGGCCTCGATTTCAAGTCGGGTGATGGGGATGTCAAACGTGGTCCGCGTGATCGGGTGCAGCGTGATGGTCGTGCCGCCCTTTCGGCGGCGATCGACGGTGCCGCTTTGGGCCAGATCCAGCATGGCGCGCTGCACGGTGGTTCTGGAGCACGCGAATTCCTCGGCCAGGTCCTGATCATTGGGAAGTTTCGCGCCCGGAAGCAATTCTCGATCCAGCACCCGGCGCTTGATCTCATCCCGTATGTCCATCCAGTTGCTGCTCATCGTCCGTGGTTCCGGTTCGCTCTTAATAGGTTTAACCGCTGTCAATCGTCGGGGCGGTTAAATTTAAATTGACTCAATTATTATGTGCATGCTTAAAAGTTTTTAGCAATGATTTAATAATTTCAAAAACCGGGAGGATACAATGAAACGCAGAGACTTTGTGACCGCAGGTGTTCTGGGCGCTGCCGCCACCTCGCTTGCGGCCCCAGCCGTGGCGCAGGACATTCGCCAATGGAACATGGTCACGGCCTGGCCCAAAAACCTACCCGGACCTGGTGTTGCGGCGCAGATGCTGGCTGATCGGATCACCACCCTGTCGGGCGGCCGGTTGGAGATCAAGCTCCATGCGGCAGGGGAACTGGTGCCGGGGCGCGGTGTGTTTGATGCGGTGTCCGAAGGCACGGCCGAGCTGTATCACGCGGTGCCCGCCTATTGGGGGTCAAAGTCGAAAGGCATTCTGTTGTTCGGCTCGCAACCCTTTGGCCTGCGCGCGGATGAGCAGTTTGGTTGGCTCTATCATGGGGGCGGGCAGGCGCTGTATGATGAGATTTACGCCCGCTTCAACCTCAAGCCGTTCCTGTGCGGCAACTCGGGCCCGCAATGGCAGGGCTGGTTCCGGGATGAGATCCAGTCGCTGGACGATCTGAAGGGCCTCAAGTTCCGTACCACCGGGCTTGCATCTGAGATGTGTTCGAAAATCGGGATGGCAGTGCAGGCGATGGGGCCGCGCGACATGTTCCAGGGGCTGCAGACCGGCGCGCTGGACGCGGGTGAGTTCATCGGCCCGTGGACCGACAGCGCCGTGGGTTTCCAGCAGGTTGCCAAGAACTACTACTGGCCCGGTGTGGGTGAGCCGTCCTCGGCCGAGGAATGCGCCGTCAATGCCACCGCCTATGCCGAGCTGCCCGATGATCTGAAGCAGGCGGTCAGCTTTGCCTGCGAGAGCCTCTATAATCCGGTCTGGACGGAATACACTACCAAACACGCGCAGGCCCTTACCCGGCTGGTGGCCGAAGAGGGCGTGCAGGTGCGCGAGTTGCCCGACGATGTCATTCAGGCCATGGGCGTCGCTGCGATCGAGATCATGGAGGAGCTGTCGCAGGACGATGACGAGCTGGTGCGCCGGATCACCGACAGCTTCCTGACCTATCGCGACTCGGTCGGATCGTACATGAGCTACGCCGATAACGGTCAAATGAACGCCCGCGCAGGTGTTCTGAACTACTGAGACCTGGCCCGGAGGGCGGCCTCGCCCTCCGGGAAACCCTCGAGGCAAGCGTGCAGCACATCATCAAAACTCTGGACGGCTTCAGTCAGGCGGTCGGGTCGGTCATCCGCTGGCTGGCGCTGGCGATGGTGCTGGTCCAGTTCGCCATCGTTGTCGCCCGCTATGTGTTCGGGTTGAGCGATGTGGCGGTGAACGAATCCGTTCTGTATATGCATTCGACCCTGTTCATGCTGGGTGCCGGGTACACGCTGCTGGTCAATGGCCATGTGCGGGTGGATATCTTCTACAACCGCTTCGGTGAAACCGGGCAGCGCCGGATTGATCTGTTCGGGCACCTGTTCCTGCTGATGCCGACAATGGTCACGGTTCTCTACTGGTCGTGGCCCGCCGTAGTGAATTCGTGGAGCATTCTGGAAGGCCCGATTTCCGTTGGCGGGATCAAGGCGGTGTTCTTCCTGAAAACGCTGATCCCGGCCTTCTGCGTCCTGCTTTTGCTGCAATCCGCGTCCGAGGTGATGCGCATCCTGATCGGAGAAAAACCGCGTGGTTGAATACCTCGATCTGCTGATGTTCGCGGCCCTGATGGTGGCGGTTCTGTCTGGCTTTCCGGTGGCGTTCAGCATCGCCGGAACCGCCATCCTGTTTGCCTTTCTGGGCTGGGGACTGGGGGCGATGAACATCGCGCTGCTCGGGGCGATGTCGCAACGGATCTTCGGGCTTTTGACCAACGGGGTGCTGATTGCTATTCCGCTGTTCGTCCTGATGGGGGCGGTGCTTGAGAAAAGCCGGATTGCCGAGGAAATGTTGGAAACCATGGGCCGGTCTTTCGGCAGCTTGCGCGGGGGGCTGGGCATCTCGGTGGTTCTGGTTGGCATGCTGCTGGCGGCCTCGACTGGGATTGTCGGGGCGACCGTGATCGCCATGGGCCTGATCGCCCTGCCAACCATGTTGCGCGCAGGCTATGATCCGCGGTTGGCGGCGGGCATCGTCTGTGCCTCGGGCACGTTGGGGCAGATCATTCCACCCTCGACGTTGCTGATCATCCTGTCCGATGTGGTCTCGAACGCTTATCAGCAGGCGCAGTATGAGCAGGGGAAGTTCGCCATCGACACCATCTCGGTCGGCCAGATTTTCGCCGCCGCGCTGTTGCCGGGCCTGACCATGGTGGTGCTGTATATCGTCTACATCCTGATCCGCGGCCTGATCCGCCCCGCAGATGTGCCGGTTCTGGCCGAGACGGGCGAACGCCTGCCGCTATCCAAGATCCTCTCGGCCATTCTGCCCGCCATTCTTCTGATCCTCGCCGTGCTGGGCGCGATCCTGAGCGGTGTTGCCTCGCCGACCGAGGCGGCCTCGGTCGGGGGCCTCGGAGCGATCCTTATGGCGGCGATCAAAACCGGGGCATCGCGCAAAACTCTGCTGTTAGGCACGGCCAGCCTTGTGCTGTTGGCCGTTGGTGCGGGTCTGTATCCTGTTCGCCTGCAGCGCAGCGATCTTGGAGTTCAGGATTATGTGATGGGCGGCGGGTACATGCTGCTGACCCTGCTCGGGGCGATTGCCATAGGGGTTGCGGTCAAATCGCTGATCGCCCGGAAAACCTTGCAACCGGCGCTGAATTCGACGCTGACCATGACCTCGATGATCTTTGCCACCATTCTGGCGGCGGGGATCTTCTCGCTGGTCTTCATCGGCTTGGGCGGCGAAGAGCGGGTACATGACCTGCTGACCGACCTGCCCGGCGGGCCGACCGGCGCATTGCTGTTTTGTATGCTGTTCGTCTTTGTGTTGGGGTTTTTCCTGGATTTCGTCGAGATCACGGTGATCGTCCTGCCGCTGATCATGCCCGCGCTGATCCTGATGGGGCACGATCCAGTCTGGCTGTCGGTACTGATTGCGATCAACCTGCAAACCTCTTTCCTCACGCCACCCTTCGGGTTTTCCCTGTTCTACCTGCGCGGGGTCGCCCCGGCCGAGATCAGCACCGGGCAAATCTACGCCGGGGTCGCGCCGTTCATTCTGATCCAGATCCTCGCCGTGGTCGTCATCTGGTTCCTGCCCGGGATCGCGACCTATCTGCCGACGGTTCTTTTTTAGGCCGCTTTTGAATTCTGCGCACAGACCACGGAAAGCCACTCCAAGAAGGTTTTGACTTGATCAGACAGGTGGCCTTTGCGGTAAAGGGCGTAGTAACAGGCGGTCCAGTCATGGGGAAAGCTCACCTGTTGCAGACTGCCGTTCAGCAGGTGCTTTCTGACCGTCACTTCGGGGCTGACATGTAGCCCATAGCCCTGGAGCGTGGCTTCGAGTTCGAATTTCGCACCTCCCGGATCGACCAGTGTCAGGTCTTCCAGGGAAAACCCTGCATCGCTGACCATACCTGCGAAGACCGGTCCGCCGATGCTTTGATCCTGAATCCAGGGCAATTCCGCCAGATTGTTGGCGCTCGCCAACAGGTCGGGCGTGCCGCACAGCACAAAGGGCGAGGTGAGCAGTGAAAGTTGGTTGGCGTTGCTCCAGATTTGATTGGGTGCGCCGCCGCGTACCACGATGTCAAACGCATCAAAGTCCGGCTCCTGCGCGTTTTCTTCGGGGGTGAAAGAGACCTGAATGCCCGGGTTCTCGGTCCAAAAGTCACTGAGCTGCGGCATGATGATTGCATCAACAAACCGGACGGTGGTTGATACGCGCACGCCACGCGCCGCCTCCTGCGTGGTCACGTCATCAATGCCCCTGGCGATTTGTGCGAAGGCATCATTCAGTATTGCTGCCAGTTTTTCACCCATAGGCGTCAGGGTAAGCCCGCGCCCTTCGCGACGAACCAGAGCAACGCCCAGATCTGCTTCCAGCCTTCGCACCTGCTGGGCAATTGCAGCAGTGGTCACATTCAGCGACCGCGCTGCCGCCGAATAACCCCCCAGACGTCCCGTCGCCTCAAACGCACGTAGGGTTGTCAGTGCGGGCAGTTTATGCCAGTCGATCAAACTCATTCAGTAGTTTTTCTTAATAATGTGAAAACATCCATGACTCGCATTCCTGCTTATCTAAAGGCATTTTGAGAGTACACAGCCGGTTTGCAGAATACAAATCAGTGTTGTGGCTATCTGAAAGAGCGGTTGCGTTGCCTTTGGCAGCAAGCGTCAGCCAAACGCCGGATTGCAGAGCGGACGGCCGTCGCCAACCGTTGCACATGACGGAGGGAAGGATGAACAAAGGGATCACTCAGTTTGCTGCGCTTGCCGGTTTGGTCGTTGCGACACAGGCACTCTCGGACGCAGGGCCGGACACTGCGCTGGCGGCGAAGGCGGCGTACCTCGCTGCGATCAATTCGAACGATGCGGCGCGGTTTCTGGAGACCGTCACCGAGGATATCGTTTTCATCGCCCCCGGCACGCCGATGATGGAAGGCAAGGCCGAGGTCGCGCCCTGGGTGAGCGGCTACTTTGAGGCAATGCAAACTTTCTGGAGCAAGCAATCGCTGGAATTTGTCGTGGCCGATGAATGGGCGTTCGAGCGCTATGTGTTTACCGCCACCGACACACCTTACGGCTGGGGCACGACCACTGTCTCAAAGGGATATGGTATCAACGTTTACCATCGCGACCCGGACGGCATCTGGCGGGTGGCGCGGGATATCTGGTCGCACGCGGACCCCGACGATGTGCATGCAAGCCTGTCGCCTGCCCTGACCTGTGGCGACCTCAACGGGCCGTGCTGATGTCTGAAGGCCTTTCGTAGGACGCATCGGTAACTATTAGCGGCGTCCCCTCAGACTGCTGTGCTGCGAACAACTACACCTTTGATGTGCCCCAGACTATCTATCGGGCTGCCGATGATGGCGGGGCTGTGCAGCCTCATCATTTCGAAGGCGTTTGACGTTGCCATAGGCACGGCGTCTTTTGCCGGTATCCCGATCCGGGTGATCACCCGCGTCAGCGTGTCTGCCAGGGAAGTATGCGCTCCGGCCAACGACCCTTGAGCATTGACGAGCCGTCCATTGTCGACCCGGATGACCTCTCCATACAGTTCGAAGTGGTCCGGTCCGCCGACGGTGGACATCGCGTCCGACACAAGGACCATACGGTTTGGCATCGGCCGGGCGCGGGTGGCCAGTGCCACCATGTCGTCGCTGACATGATGCCCGTCGGCGATGATGCCGCACCAGACCTCGCTGTTGATTGCAGCTCCGGTGATCATCGGGGCGCGTGAGGTCATCTGGGGCATGCCGTTGAACAGATGTGTGAAGCAGCGCAGCCCTTCCGACAGCGCCCGGCGGGTTTCATCCGCCGTTGCCGCGCTGTGCCCGGCCGAGACAACCACGCCCATACCGGTCAAACGGGCGATCAGGCCCGGTTCGGCGGTTTCAGGGGCCAGCGTCAGAAGAACCGGGACCTTCCGGTTCCGCAGACCTTCCAGCACCGACATAGTCTGATCATCGAAAGGCCGGATATGGGCCGGGTTGTGCGTGCCTTTGTGGGCCAGGCTGATATGCGGCCCTTCGATATGAATCCCCAGAACGCCGTTTTGCCCCAACTCGTCGGCAACCGCCTGAGCGGCGCGTTCCGTGATTTCGGGGCGGTCGGTGATCACCGTCGGCAGCAGAAACGCGGTGCCATAGGCGTTGTGGGCCTGCGCGATCTGGCGCACACCGTCTCTGGTTGGTCTGTTGTTCAGCATCACTCCGCCGCCGCCATTGACCTGCACATCGAACAGGCCCGGCGTGATCAGAGCGTCGATCCGCTCGGTCTGAGCGTCCGGAGGCAGGGCGGCAATCGGCAGGATATCCGCCACAATCCTGCCCTCGCAGGCGAGTACTGTGTCGGTCCGAAGATATTGCCCGTCAAACAGGGCGGTGGGCAGGAGGTAGCGCATGAAAGACCCCTCAGAAGAAATAGGGGCGCAGCGCCTGCTGAATTTGCGCCAGAATAAGCCCGTCTGCCCAGTCTTCACCTGAGATCCACAGTGCTTCTGCGGTTTCGATGACCGAGGGCGCGAAACACTGCGCCAGCACGGGGTCGGGCGGGCAATCCGGACCGAGTGCCGAGAACAGTGCCGATACGGCCTGCTGCGCTTTGGTGTCGGGCCAGTAGTACCGGATGCGGTCTGCATAGCCGAAATGGCGTTGCAGGCGCAGTTCATCGGCGTTGCCCACATAGTGTTTTTGCCAATGACTGGGGTGATCCAGCATGATCCGGTCCATCTGCTGCATCAGGTTAGGGCCGTCTTTGCCCAGTAGCACGCGCAGGTGATCAAGCGCATAAAGCGCCTGCCGGTAGGCGAACGTCAGCGCCGGACCAACCTTGAGAACGCTAAAATGCCGGGCGGCCAGCGCGGGATAGACGGCGGAGTTCTGGTAGTCGGTCGAATGAGCCTCGAAGCAGATATGCGGTACGTCCGTCAGGGCCTGGGACAGGTGATCGGGTGCGCTGCAGTCGAAATGGTCGATATGGGTCGGCGCAAACTCCAACCCCGGCTGGACGACCAGTCCGATCACGCGGGGCCAGGATGGCGCGACGCCTGCGGCCTCGAAAGCGGCCTGATGGATCTGCAGGGTCTTGCGGGCATGGGCGGGATCTGTTGGGGTGACGCCCTGACCCTCTTCATCAGCGCGCGCGCCACCGGGCGGGGGAACCTCGGTGCCGATCACATAGCTCAGGCGGTCGGGATGGGACGCGGCGGCCTCGCATACGGCCGCCAGACGCGCGGCGCGGTCGGCCGAGGTCTGGTCGTCGACCTGCGCGGGCTCACCCGCGAAGCCTTCGGAACAGTCTAGGTGGATCTTGGTGAACCCGGCCTGCACATAGGCGCGCATCAGATCCTCGGCTTTGGCCATCGCGCTGTCGGCGGGTTCGCTGCGCCAGACCTGCGGGCCAAGGTGATCGCCACCGAAATGGATCAGGGCGGGGTCGGTCCCGGTTTCTTGCGCAATGCCGTTTACAAAGGCGATGAAATCGGCAGGCTGCATCCCCGTATAGCCGCCGAACTGGTTGACCTGATTGCTGGTCGCCTCGATCAGAATGGGGCGCTGCATATCTTGCGCCATCAGCAGCGAGGCTCGCAAAACGTCCGGCTGTGCCGAACAGACCGAGGCAATGGCAACCGGCGTTCCGGCCCGGTTGCGCGCATTCAGGTCCGAGAAAAAGCTCATAGGGTCAGGTCCTTCCGGGCACTGGGCAGACCAGCAGAGCCGCCCCGCGGGTGCCGCTGCTGTCGCCGAATTTGGGTTTGCGGATGTCTGGTGCGCGCAGGCCCGGCAACGCCGAGGCCGCCAGCGCCCGAGATAGTTTGCGGTCCAGCCCGTCGATCTTGCTGAGCCCGCCGCCCAGCACGATGCAATCGGGGTCGATATGCAGTTGCAGGCTGTGCAGGAGCTCTCCGGCGATATGCAGCCAGACCTCAAAGACCCGCTGCGCGTCGGCGTCGTTTTGCAGGGTGGCGGCGACAATCTGGGGGGCGGTGCGGCGCTGGCCCGTGAGTGTGTCAGACAGCCGCTCCATGCCCGCGCCGGACAAGTAGGTTTCGAAACACCCTTGTCGCCCGCAGCCGCAAGGCAGGAGTGGTAAGCTGTATTGCGCCACCAGCGGGGCGGGCAGGGATGCGTGGCCGATCTCGCCCGCCAGCGCGTTCGGGCCGGGCAGCAACCTGCCGTCAATCACGACGCCTCCGCCGAGACCGGTGCCGAGGATCAGGCCAAAGACCGTGTGGTGGCCGTCTCCGGCACCGCCGATCGCCTCGGACAAGGCGAAGCACTTGCAATCATTGGCCAGCCGGATCGTGCCGCCGCTGCGGGCCTTCAGGTCAGCCCCCAGAGGCTTACCGTTGGCGGGCAGGTTGGCCGTGACTGAATGGCCTGTGACCGGGTCGATCAGACCCGGAATGCCGACACCCACCGGAAGGTCGGCGTCCTGCGCTTCGGATCGCAGCCACGCGACCTCGGTGCCAAGCGCGTCGAGCAGATCGGCGTAACTGTCCCGGGGCGTGGCGACACGGCGCGAGGCAAGGGGGGTCAGGTCGCCATCAAACAGCTTCGCCTCGATCTTGGTGCCGCCAAGATCAATGCCGCCGCAGACCGCGTCAGACATAGAGGCGGACATGGCTGACCACCCGGCTGAGGTTGCCACCTTCGAACGGGTTATCCACGTTCAGACCCAGCGACTTGGACCACGCGACCGACAGCATCTGCGCCACCAGCACATAAAGTGCGGTGTTCCAGACATCCGGCAGGCTTGTGGACAGGCTCAGGTCCGGGACGACTCCGTGAGTGGGGTCGCCGATGCTGAGGGTGCGTGTGGCAGGGAACTGGCTGCGCAGTTCGGCCACGATGTCGTCGTCATATTTGCGGGTCAGCGGGTCCGACGACAGGAACACGAACACGGTCGTTTCGTCATCGGTGATCGCCTTGGGGCCGTGGCGGAAGCCCAGCGTGCTGTCCCAGGCCGTCACCACCTGACCCGCCGCCAGTTCCAGAACCTTCAGCGCAGATTCCCGCGCGGTGCCCAGATAAGGCCCCGAGCCCAGAAACACCGCACGCGCCGGGCGCGGCAGGTCCGGCGCGTCTTGCAGCAAACCGCGCGCGGCGTCGGCAAGGATGGTGAGGTTGGTGGAAATCACGGTCTCCTCGGTGCCCGACAAACAGGCCAGCGCGGTCAGCAACATCGTGGTATAGCTGGAGGTCATCGCAAAACCCTGATCGTGGCAGGCGTCGGGCAGCACGATTACCTTTTGCTCACCCGGTCCCGGATGTCCGCGCGTGGCCAGCGCGCTGTCGGCGTTGCACGTGATGTTCAGCCGGTCCGCCGCCGGGCAGTCCCGGTCCAGCAGGTCCAGCGTGCCCAAGGTCTCGGAACTGTTGCCGGACCGGCCAAAGGACACGACCAGTGGGCGAAGCCCCGGTTTCAGGTAATCCGCTGGACGCGCCACCAGGTCGGTCGAGGGGACGGCGCGGACCGGGATGCCCAGCAGCCCGTCCAGATAGACGCTCAGCGCATCTCCGATAAAGGCTGAGGTTCCCGCCCCCGTCAGCCAGATCACATCTGGCTTGCGCGCGGCGATCCAGCCCGAAATATCCGCCGCGATACCGGGCAGAATGTGCGACCAGGCCAGCCAGATATCCGGCTGTGCGGCAATTTCCGTTTCGGTTGCCCAGATATTAACGCTCATGAATTACGTCCGTTCTTTTGATGGTGTTGCCGCAGCTTCTGGAATGTCGGCGAGGTAGAGCCTGACATTCCTGCTGCGCAGGTCCTGTTGCATGTCAGCCGGCATCGAGCTGTCCGAGACGATGGCGTCCACCTTGGACAGATCGCAGATGCGATGCAGTTTGGTGGGGCCGAACTTGCTGGCGTCGGCCAGTACGATCACCCGGCGGCTGGCGCGGATCATGGCGCGGTTCAGATGCGCCTCGTCCTCGCTGAAGGTCGACAGGCCGAAGGCGGGATCGATCCGGTCGGCCCCCATCAGCACTGTGTCGAAAGACATCGTCTCAAGCGTGGTTTCAACCAGCCGCCCGCTGAGCGACATGGCGTTCTGGCGCAACACGCCGCCGGTCAGCATCAACTGGTGCTGCGGGCAATCGTGCAGCGCCAGCATCAGGTTCAGTCCGGTGGTCATCAGGGTCTTGGAGGGCGCGCGCCGCAGATGCTCGCCGAGGAATTGTACGGTCGATCCGGAATCGAGCAGGATCGACTGGTCGTCCGAAATCAACTCGGCCGCCAGGGCGGCCACGGCGCGTTTTGCCCGTTTGTTGACCACTTCCTTGTCTTGGATCGTGGGTTCGATCTCGGCGCTGCTGCCGCTGTCCTGCGCGGCCAGCGCCATGGCGACGGCAATGCGCAGATCGGGTAGGCCCTTGAAGCCGTAGCGGCGGCCAAACCGGATCAGGCTGGGTTCGCTCACACCAATGGTTTCGGACAGCTCTCGCAGAGGCTGGCGGATGAACTGGGTGGGATTGGCCAGCAGGAACTCGGCCACATTGCGCAGGGCGCGCGACAATTCCGGCATGTCGCGTTCGATCTGGTTCAGAATGTCAGCCCTGTCTGCCAAATGCGTGCCCTTCTTGTCTTGCGATATATCAGCAAAACTACATTACTGGAACTCAGAAAGAAAACAACTCCCAATCTTGGGCCAGAAAAGTAGGCAAAATTCAAGAAATATTGCAAAACTACATTTCGGGCCATAAGGTTCGATTCGAAATCGCCGTCTCTGGCGCAACCTTGAGGGAGGAATTCTTGTGTCTCACATCAAACTTTCAGGCTTGAGCCTGATCGCCAGCCTGACCGCCAGCGTGGCGTTTGCGGAAACCGAAATCACCTATTGGTCGTTCTGGAATGAGCCCGAGCCGCAAGCGCAGGTTCTGAAGGCGCTGATGGATGAGTATAGCGCAGCCAATCCGGATGTGACCTTCAATGTTGTCTGGAACGGACGCCAGAACCAGACGACCGTGCGGAGCGCGCTGGCCGGTGGCACAAGCATTGACCTGATGGATGCGGACATGGATGGCCTGAACGGTGGTCTGGTCGGGCAGGGCGCGGCGGTTGCGCTGGACGGTCTGGTCGCGGCAGAATCCTCCGATGGCGGCACCGTAGGCGCGGCGATCTACCCCGCGTTGCTGGCTAATGCCGAGCTGAACGGCTCGGTCGGGCAGATGCCTTACGCTTTCTATACCTACCAGATTTTCTACAACGCTGCCCAATTGCGCGACGCCGGTGTGACCGAGACCCCCTCTACCTGGGCGCAATATGTGGACGCCATGAAGGCGGTTCAGGCCAGCGGCGTGAACGCGATAGCAGTGGAAAGCGACATCGCGTTCTACAACATTAACTGGTTCAACTACCTGCTGGCACGCATCGCAGACCCCGATTTCGTACTGAAAGCGGCCGAGGACAAAACCGGCGAAACATGGCGCGACCCCGCTGTCCGTCAGGCGCTGGAGCTTGAGGCCGCCCTGTGGGCCGACGGTCTGATCCCCGAGGAAAGCAAAGGCTATCAGTGGCCCGCGGGTCAGCAGACTCTGGCGTTCGGCGAAACTGCGACCGAGCTGGTTGGCTCGTGGCTGCCCATTGAACTGGCCGATCAGGTGGAAGAGGGGTTCGAATGGGGTGCGATGAACTTCCCCATGGTCGAAGGCGGCAAGGGTGATGTGAACGACACCATCATCTACGCGGTCAGCTTTGCCATCCCCGAAGGTGCCGAAGATGCCGAGGCCGCGCAGGACTTCATCAAATTCGCGCTCAGCAAATCTGCGCAACAGACGATGGCGGACGATGCGCTGATCGGTGTGGCCAATGCCTCGGTCGAATGGGCCGACGTGATCGCAGACAGCCGCGAGGCGGTGGCCAACGCCACAAGCCTGCTGTCCGAGAATCTGGGTCTCAAGGTTGCGTATGCGGATTATTCCAGCAACATCTATGAGGCGATGCACAACAAGGTGTTCCTGGGTCAGATCACCGTTGATGAGTTCATCGATGGCATGGTCGAGCAGACCAAAGGCTATTGGGAAAACCGCTGATTTCAGCATCTGACCGGCCCTGACACCGGGGCCGGTCAATCAAAGGACAGGGTGGAGCACATGATCGGCAAGAGACTTATCGGGTTCTTCGTAGCGCCCGCTCTGATCGTTTATCTTTGCTTTTTCCTGATCCCCACCGGTTTCACTTTTTACTTCAGCCTGTTCGAATGGTCGGGTTTCGGGACCGAGGCCAAGTTCATCGGCCTTGGCAACTATCGCCGCCTCTGGAACGATCCGACCTTCTGGCTGAGCTTCCGCAATACGCTGGCCTTGCTGTTTGTTGGCGGGTTCTTCGTCTTCTTTCTGGCCTTCCTTTACACCATCCTGATCAACTCGGGCATCTGGGGCAAAAAGCTGTTTCGGCTGGTGTTCTTTCTGCCCAACGTAGTCTCGGTTGTCGCTCTGTCAGCCATGTGGGCCTATATCTACAACCCGCGCTATGGGTTGCTGAACACCTCGCTCAAGGCCGTAGGTCTGGATGAGATGGGCCGCACACTCTGGACGTCGCCCGACAATATCTTCTGGGCCATGCTAGCGGCCCTTGTCTGGGTGTTTACCGGGTTTTTCCTGATCCTGCTGCTGGCAGGCATCGATAAAATCCCGCCTGACATGTACGAGGCCGCCGATCTGGAGGGCGCAAGCCTGTGGCACAAGTTCTGGTACATCACCGTGCCGATGATCTGGGACGTGATGACCATTTCCTTTGTCATCTGGATCATCAACGCGGTGAAGATGTTCGAGTTTCCCTTTGCGTTCGGCTTTCTACAGGTGCCGCAGCAGCTTTATACGCTGGGGATTTACCTATACATCATGGGCTTTGGACAGCGCGACCCGATCTATCAGCTGGGCTATGCCACCGCGATCGGCGTGGTGATGCTGGTGCTGGCGTTTTCGCTGATTGTCCTTGTCCGCCGCCTGATGCGCCGCGATCAGTTGGAGTTTTAGGCCATGACCCTGCTGCGCCGCCTGCCTGCATACATCGCCATCTGGGCCTGGGTCGCCTTCACTGTCGCCGCGATCCTTTGGGTGGTGATGAGCGCGTTCAAATCCAAGCGCGAGGTGCTGCGATCCGGCCTCAAACCTCCCGCCGAATTGCGCTGGGAAAACTTCGAGACCGCGTGGAATGTCGGACGGCTGGGTGAATTCTTTTCGAACTCGGTCGTCATCGTCTGCCTGTCGGTGCTGCTGATCCTCGTTGTTTCAACCCCGGCGGCTTATGTGCTCAGCCGGGCAAAGTTTCGGGGCCGCGAGGCGCTCACCAACCTGTTCGTCATCGGTATGGGTATCCCGATCCCGATGCTGTTCATCCCGATTTTCGGCATCCTTGCATGGCTGCGCCTGTCCGACAGTCTAACTGGCCTGACCATTGTGTTCGTGGCGATCTCGATCCCCTTCACCGTCTATCTGTTGACCGGGTTCTTTGCCTCGCTCCCGTCCGAGCTTGAGGCCGCATCGCTGTTGGACGGGTGCAGCGATTTTCAGACCTTCCGCTATGTGATGCTGCCGATGGCAATGCCGGGTGTGGCAACGGCGGCGATCCTGAATTTCATCTGGCTGTGGAACGAATACCAATTGTCGCTGGTGATCCTGAACAGCCCGGAAAACCGGACCCTTCCGCTGGGCCTTTATTCGCTGCAGAACGCGATGCAATACACCAGCGACTGGCCCGGCCTGTTTGCCGGTGTGACCATCGTGATCATCCCCACCATCCTTGTCTATGCTATCCTGTCCGAGAAGATGATCGCGGGCATGACCATGGGCGCCGTGAAGTAAGGATCGACCCAAGTGACTGCTTTCGAAGCTATTTCTCTGGATAAGCACTATGGTGACTTCCACGCGCTGAAGGACATCAACCTGAGCGTTGAACCGGGCGAGTTCATCGTGCTGGTCGGCCCGTCAGGCTGTGGCAAATCCACCCTGATGCGCACGATTGCGGGGCTGGAAAAAGTCACCTCGGGCGATCTGAAAATCGATGGGCGGTCGGTCACCGGCCTGCTGCCCAAGGAACGCGACGTGGCGATGGTGTTCCAGTCCTATGCGCTCTATCCGCATATGACGGTGGCCGAGAATATCGGTTTTGGCATGAAGATCGCCAAACGCCCCAAGGCCGAGATCAAGAAAAAGGTTCTGGCCGCCGCCAAGGTTCTGAAGATTGAAAGCTATCTGAACCGCAAGCCCAAAGCCCTGTCCGGTGGTCAGCGGCAGCGCGTCGCCATCGGCCGTGCCATCGTGCGCGATCCCAAGATTTTCCTGTTTGATGAGCCGCTGTCCAATCTGGACGCGGCGCTGCGGGTTGAGATGCGTGTCGAACTGGCACGGCTGCACAACCAGCTGGATGCCACGATGATCTACGTCACCCATGATCAGGTTGAGGCGATGACGCTGGCCGACCGCATCGTGGTGATGAACGAGGGCGTCATTGAACAGATCGGCAGCCCGCTCGATCTGTTCAACCGTCCGCGCAACAAGTTCGTGGCCGGGTTTCTGGGGCAGCCGCCCGCGATCTTCGTGCGGCTCGACGGGTATCAGAGCGATGCGCGGGGGCTGACGGTACAGTTCTCGGACACATCCGTGGCTTTGCCGCTGCCAGAAAGCGCGGGCAACGCCCCGGTCGAGATTGGCCTGCGCCCTGATTTCTTTGAACTCGACCCAGACAACCCAAGCCTGTCCCCCAAGGTCGAGGTGGTGGAACAGCTTGGCGACACGACGCTGCTCTATACCCGTTTGCCGGACGGGCAATCGGCCACGGTGCAACTGTCCGGGCAGGTCAAGGCCAAGCCGGGCGATCAGGTGCCGCTGCGGGTCAACTGCAAATCTCCGCTGCTTTTTGATGAGGCGGGGCTGAACCTCTACGCCTGAGCGTGAATTATCTATGCCCTTGTAACAGATAGCATTTTTGTTTCGAAAATAATGTCGGACAAAATACTTGTTTTTGTCCGACATTATATGCAACGCTGATCCTACCTTCGGAATCAGAGCAAACGGTCAGTGCCACAGTCCCCCGATATCTCACAGCCCGTGACAAAGCTCAGCACAGGCTTGCAGAAACTGCCGCGCGGCAGCACCAGCAAGGATGTCATCGACGCCCTGTCGCAAATGATCGAAACCAACGGGCTGACCATCGGGGACAAACTGCCGACCGAGGTCGAGATTGCGCAGCAACTGGGCATCAGCCGCGCCAAGGTGCGCGAGGCGCTGACCTCATGGCAGAACATGGGCATCGTAGTGCGCAACAAGAAAGCGGGTACGCGTCTGGCGGCTGAGGTCGTATCGAACTCGATCCATTTGCCCGTTTCGGTCAAGCTTGAGGCCGAAAGCCTGCTGCGGACTCACGCGGTGCGCCGCCCGCTTGAGATTGAAACCGTGCGTCTGGCCGCCCGTCTGGCGGATGCGCAACAAAAGCGGGTGATCATGGCTCGCGCGATGGAGCTTATGGCCTCGTACGAGGCCGGAGAGGATTGGCGTGACGCGGATCGCAGGTTCCACGACACGCTGCACGAAGCATCCGGAAACCCGTTGTTCCGGCAATTGATCCTGCAGATCCAGCAGGGGTTCAACGAAGTCTACGAAGCGCCGTTCGGGCAACCTCATCTGGGGCAGAGCAGCATCCCTTTGCACCTGCCAATGGCCGAGGCGGTTATCGCCGGGAACGCCGAAGAAGCGGCACGTTTGATGGAGGACATTCTGGCCCTGGTCGAAACCGAAATTCGCCGGGTGATGGAGCATCAGAATGTCTGACACCCGCGACCTCGCCACGCTTCTGGCCGCTGTAGCCGATGAGACAATGGGGGCCGTCGCGCCGCCGATCGTGCAGACTTCACTATTCACCTTTGACAACTACAAAGCCTTTGAAGATCGCATGGCCGGTCTGTCAGACACAGCGCTTTATACCCGAGTGCAAAACCCGACCGTTGCCGCCTTTGAGCAACTGATGGCGCAGGCCGAGGGCGGAGAGGCCGCCGTTGGTTTCGCCTCGGGCATGGCGGCGATTTCGTCGGCGCTACTGGCGTTCATCAAGCCCGGCGACCGGATCGTCTGCGTCGAACATGTCTACCCCGACACTTACCGGTTCATGGAACGCATGCTGCGACCGATGGGGGTTCAGATCGACTACTACCCGGTGGATCGGTTCGAGAATGATGGTGATCTGCTGGAAGGTGCGACACTGGCATATCTGGAAAGCCCAAGCTCGGTGATTTTCACCCCGATGGACCTACGCCGCGTCAGCAGCCATGCCCGGCGGCATGGGGTGTTGACCATGATCGACAATTCCTGGGCCAGCCCGGTCTTTCAGAACCCGATCCCGCTGGGGGTCGATATCGTGATCCACTCAGCCTCGAAATATATCTCGGGGCACTCTGACACGGTTGCGGGCGTTGTTGTTTCCTCCCTGACCAACATCGCCCGCATCCGTGATCTGACCCTGCCGCTGCTGGGGGCCAAGCTGGCCCCGTTCGAGGCGTTTTTGCTGACCCGCGGGCTGCGAACCCTGACCGCCCGGATGCGCCAGCATGAGGCGACGGCGAATACATTTGTGGACCGGCTGTCCGCCGTACCGCAGGTCACCGCCATCCACTCGCCCGGAGCCAATACGGTGCCCGGCCTGAAAGGGCGCTCGGGCCTGATGTCACTGGAATTTGACGACAGCGTCGATATCCCGGCCTTTGCTGACGCGCTGTCGATCTTTCGGCTTGGTGTCAGCTGGGGTGGGTATGAAAGCCTGATCCTGCCTGCGCGCGTTGGGCTGGCGCAGGCAGGAGAAGAGAACTCAATGCAGAAATTCGGCGTGTCGCCGAACCTTGTGCGCCTCAGTCTCGGGCTGGAGGACGCTGACGATCTTTGGGCAGATTTCGAGCAAGCACTTTCAAAAAGCACCGTCTGAACGGGCAAACAAAACAGATCTTTCACGGAGGGAAACAGAGAATGAAACGCATACTGACAGGGCTAACTCTGGCGGCGACGCTGATGGGATCGGCGGCCTATGCTGAGACCAAGCTGAAACTGGTCGAGGTGATTACCAGCCCGGAACGGACCGAGGTTCTGCAAGGCCTTGTGGACAATTTCGAAGCCGCAAATGAAGGCGTCACGGTTGAGATCGTGTCTCTGCCCTGGGGCAGCGCGTTTGAAAAGCTGGCCACGATGGTTGCCGGTGGCGACATCCCTGATGTGGTGGAAATGCCCGACACATGGCAGGCGCTTTATGCCGGTTCGGATCAGTTGGTCAGTCTGAAAGACTATGTGGCCAATTGGGAACATGGCGGCACGCTGACCGACAAAACCGTCGCGATGGGGTCGCAGGCCGGGGACCTCTATATGATTCCCTACGGCTTTTACCTGCGGGCCATGTTCTACAACAAGAAACTTCTTTCCGAGGCGGGCGTCGACAGCCCTCCGGGCACGATGGAAGAGTTCATGGCAGCGTCGGCCGCAGTGTCCGAGCTTGATGGCAAATACGGCTATTGCCTGCGCGGTGGGCCGGGCGGCACCAACGGCTGGATCATGTTTAGCGCGGTGATGAACGGCACCAACGAGTTCTTCACCGAAGACGGCAAAAGCCGCATCAACGAGCCGGGCTCGGTCGAGGGGCTGCAGTTCATGATCGACCTGTACCAAAAGGGCTATGCCCCCAAGGACAGCGTCAGCTGGGGCTTCAACGAGATCGTCGCCGGGTTCTATTCTGGCACCTGCGCTTTCCTCGATCAGGACCCCGACGCCTTGATCGCAATCGCTGAACGGATGCCTGCCGAGGATTTTGCCGTGATCCCGATGCCCGTCGGCCCCTCGGGCAAGGCGTTCCCGACCATCGGTTTCGCAGGCTGGTCGGTGTTCAAAGCCACCGAGCATGAGAAAGAAGCGTTTGATCTGGTCGCAGCCCTGTCCTCACCCGATGCCAACGCCACCTGGGCCAAACGCGTGGGTGTGATTCCGATCCACAAAGGCGCGGATCAGGACCCGCATTTCAAGACAGAACAGTTCAAAGGCTGGTTCGAGGAACTGAACGGTGCGCAATACGAACCCACAACCATGCCCACCTATCTGGAGCAATGGGGCTATTTCGCCAGCACCGTTCTGCTGGAATCCTCTCAGGAGGCCTTGCTGGGTCAACGCACCGCACAGGACGTTGCGGATGAGTGGGCTGAGATGCTGACCGACGAGTATGCGAAGTGGAAAGCCGGTCAATGACCGCGCGTCTGCAAAAAAATGTTGTGCCCGGGAAAGCCCGGGCGCGACGCTCGCTCTACCTGCAATATCTGGTCGAGCCGTTTTTCTACCTGTCCCCGGCGCTGATCCTGATCGGAGCCGTTATGATGGTGCCGCTGATCATTGGCATTTCATATTCGTTCCAATCCATCGAATTGCTGAACCCGTTCAAAACCGGCTGGGTCGGGTTTGAAAACTATTTCGACCTCTGGGGAGATCGCAAATTCTGGATCGCGCTGGAGAACACGTTTTTCTGGACCTTCTGGTCCATCACCTTTCAGTTCCTGCTGGGCCTTGGTCTGGCCATGCTGCTGAACACCGAATTCTTCGGCAAACGCCTGTTTCAAGCACTGGTCTTCCTGCCCTGGGCCGTGCCCACCTTCCTGTCGGCGCTGACTTGGGCCTGGCTGTTCAACCCCGTCATTGGCCCGTTGCCGCACTGGCTGGCCGCGTTGGGCGTCTTGTCAGAGCCGTTCAACATCCTCGGCGATCCGAACCTTGCCATGTGGGGGCCGATCACGGCAAATATCTGGTTCGGGGTGCCCTTCTTCGCCATCACCCTGCTGGCCGCGCTGCAATCCATCCCGTCCGAACTCTATGAGGCGGCCGAGATCGATGGTGCTTCGCCCTGGCAGATTTTCACCAAGATCACCCTGCCTTTTCTGGCCCCGATGATCGCCATCACAGTGATGCTACGCACCATCTGGATCGCCAACTTTGCCGATCTGATCTTTGTCATGACCGGCGGAGGCCCGGCCAATTCGACGCAAATCCTGTCGACCTACATCTTCACAACCGCCTTCCGAAAGCTGGACTTCGGCTATGCCTCGACCATTGCCGTGGCGCTGTTGTTCATCTTGCTGATCTATGCGGTGATTCTGCTGTGGTTGCGAAAAAAGTTGGTGAAAATCTGATGTCATCTGTCGTGTCTCGCAACCCGGCATTGGTCGTTGGCAAATACGCTGCCCTTGCTTTTTATCTGCTGTTCGCGCTGTTCCCGCTCTATTGGCTGGTCAAGATCGCGATCACTCCGGACGCGCTGATCTTTTCCGAAGGCACGCGCATGTTTCCAAGCGCTGCGACCTTCGAGAACTTCTCGACCGTTCTGTTCCAGACCGACTTTCTGGCCTATTTCCGCAACTCGCTGATCGTCTCGCTGGGCACCGCCTTTGTCACGACCCTGATCGCGGCAGGGGCCGGATATGCCTTCTCGCGCTTTGTGTTTGCGGGCAAGCGGATCATTATCGCGGTGATGCTGATCACCCAGATGTTCCCGCTGCTAATGATCATCGCACCGATCTACAAGATCGTGGCCGATCTTGGCCTGCTCAATTCGCTGACCAGCCTGATCATCGTCTACACGGCCTTCAACATCCCCTTCGCGACCTTCCTGATGCAATCTTTCTTTGACGGCATCCCGACCGATCTTGAGGACGCGGCGATGATGGATGGCTGTTCACGCTTTCAGGCGCTGAGGCTGGTGGTGTTCCCGCTGACCCTGCCGGGACTGGGGGCGACGTTGGGTTTTGTGTTTACCGCTGCGTGGTCGGAACTGCTGTTCGCGCTCATGCTGATCTCGAAGAATGACGCGATGACCTTCCCAGTCGGGCTGCTGACCTTCGTGTCCAAATTCTCGGTCGATTGGGGGCAGATGATGGCTGCCGGAGTGCTTGCACTCATCCCCAGCTGTTTGTTTTTCATCTTCATTCAACGCTATCTCGTGCAGGGGCTCACCTCTGGCGCGGTCAAGGGGTAGGAGGCCGCAATGGCACGTATCGAACTGCGTGATGTCAGGAAGAATTACGGTTCGGTCCAGGTGCTGCGCGAAATCAATCTGGACATTCAGGATGGCGAGTTCGTGGTGCTGGTCGGTCCGTCGGGCTGCGGCAAGTCCACCCTGTTGCGGATGATCGCGGGATTAGAGCCAATCACCGGCGGCGAATTCCTGATCGACAGCGAGCGCATGAACGACGTGCGTCCCCGCGACCGGGACATCGCCATGGTGTTCCAGTCCTATGCGCTCTACCCCCATATGGATGTTGAGCGGAACATGGGGTTTTCGATGGAAATCCGCCGTGACCCGAAAGAGGAACGCACTTCGAAAGTCGCGAAGGCGGCCGAGACGCTGGGTCTGAAACACCTGACCGACCGTCTTCCCAAGGCCTTGTCCGGTGGTCAGCGGCAACGCGTTGCCATGGGCCGCGCCATTGTCCGCCAACCCCGCGCGTTTCTGTTCGACGAGCCGCTGTCAAACCTTGATGCTGCCCTGCGGGTCGAGATGCGTCTGGAAATCGCGCATCTGCACCAACGCCTTGGCGCGACGATGATCTACGTCACCCATGATCAGGTCGAGGCGCTGACACTGGCTGACCGGATTGTCGTGTTGAACAGCGGCGTCATCCAGCAGGTCGGCAGCCCGTTGGAGCTTTACGAAAAACCGGCCAACAAGTTCGTCGCGCAGTTCATTGGCTCTCCGACGATGAACGTGATCCCGATTTCCCAAACTGAAACCGGTGTGATGATGCAGAGCGGTATCGAACTGGATTTACCGCATGCAAGTGCGCTAGCAGGAGTAGCTGAGTTGGGCATCCGGCCCGAACATTTGGACGTGGTCGCACCCGGTGCCGGAGATATCGACGTCGTTGCGGATGTGGTCGAACATCTGGGGTCGGACACAAATATCTACGTGAACGCGGTTGGTATCGGACCGCTTATGGTTCGCAAGCACGGTAATATTCCGGCCAAACCTGGTGACCTGCTCGGGCTGAACATCTTGCGTGACAACATCCATGTTTTTGATGGCAAAGGTGCATCTCTGAGCAATTTCTGACGCGCACTTAAATGCTCGTGCGAAAACTGCGTCTGATAATGCATATTGATTAGGTGCGCATTTGCCAAACGGCAGCACGCTGTTCGTAAACGGCGGGTCTTATGCTAATGTTGCGGTTCTCAGGGCTCATCTTTGAGTGGTTACGCATGTTTCTTATGTTTGTCCGGCGATTCAGCCTTCCGCATCTGCTTTTTGTTTTGTTCTTGGCGACCGCCACCAATTTAGCCTGGGCCAAGGAAAAGAACATCGCTCTGGTGATCGGTAACTCTGCTTACCAACATGTCTCTAACCTGCGAAACCCGTCGAACGACGCCGAGGATTTATCCAAGTCTCTGAAACGGATCGGGTTCGATGTCACGGAAGGGCTGAATCTCGACTATAACGGCATGCGTATCGCGTTGCGTGACTTCGCCGAGGCTGCGGCCACCGCCGATGTCGCTTTGATCTACTTTGCCGGGCACGGCATCGAAATCGAAAACACGAACTATCTGATACCCGTTAATGCGACGCTCAAAAGTGATCGTGACGTTGATTTTGAAGCAATTCGGTTGGACGCGATTGTCAATTCGATCTCGAACTCTCCGGGTCTCAAAATCGTCCTGGTTGATGCCTGCCGGAACAACCCGTTTTTGGCTCAGATGGCGCGCGTGTCGGATACGCGATCCATCGGACGCGGTCTGGCGGCGGTAGAGCCGGGGGGTGTTGTCGTTGGCTATGCTGCCCGGGGCGGGACCCTGGCGCAGGACGGGGACGGGCGAAACAGCCCCTACGCGCAGGCACTGTTGGAACATATCGAGCAGCCTGGTCTGGAACTGGGCAAGATGTTCCGCAGGGTCAGAGATCGTGTATATGACCTGACCGAGGGGTTTCAGGAGCCTTTCATCTACGGCTCGCTTCCCGGAGAGGACATTTATCTGGTGCCCAAGGTTGAGCCGGTCGCGTTGCAGGTGCCGCTAAGTCAGGGTGCTGCCGGTCCGGGTCCGCAGCCGACGCCGGTAACGCGCCAGGACGTCATAACGGCTGCCATGAAAACCAACACAATGCGTGGTTGGAGCCTGGTGGCACAGAAATACCGCGCTGCCTCTATTACCGAGCCTGATGCCCTGAAACGAATGGCCGAAATCACGCCGAAATGGCTGGCAAAGAGTGGGAATTTGAAAAGCCTGGAAAATACTTTGCTGCCGGATCGCGAGGGCAGAAAGCGCGTTCAGGAAAGTCTCAACACTGCCGGGTTTGACGTTGGCACGGCCGATGGAGCGTTTGGACCCAAAACCCGCTCCGGCCTCAGGGCACTGCAAGCCGCCAACGGGCTTGACGAGACCGGTTATGTCGACCCCGCCATATTGGCCATATTGAGGCTGGGATCGCAGCACGAGGACAACGAGACCTTCATTAGCAATCCGTTCGCGGTACGCCAGAATGCAAAAGAACTGGAAGTGCTGGGCGAATCCGAAGATATAACAGAAGTTCTGAAATGCCTGGGGCTACGACAAAGCGTTTACGGCAAATTTCGCGGCCACTTATACATCGTAATGAAGTATTCGGGCCAGCTTCGAACTGCGCGCAGTGAAGCACAGAAATGCGGGGTTGATCTTGCGTCGATCACATCGGCTGAAGAGAACGCGTTCATCGTCAGAATGATGGCAAACGACCCCTCGTTCTTTGAAATCGGATACGATAGCCGAACGAACTACAGCTACAAAGCAGGACCCTATTTTGGGTTTAGGAAGGACCCAAAAGAAGGCAGCGCTGTCATTGGTTGGCGCTGGTATAGCGGGGAACCGGTGGACTATACGAACTGGTTGCCCTCTAAGCCCAACACGAAGCATGGACCCGGCAAAAAGGCATTCGCGCAGTTCCAGTATCAAACGCGCGGGCGTCGTGACCTGACCAATGTGGTGCCGACAGAATGGTTTGACGGTTCCGGCAACAATGCGCGCTCAGTTGTGCTTGAAGGTAGTTTGAACTGATGAGTGGGAACGACTTTTGCGCTACCTGCTGACCGAAATGGTGCATTTCGACCAGTCCGAGCCACTAAATTTGTTTGGAACGTCCGAAGGCTCGAAGAAATAGGATTGTCGGCTGCCATTTGTCGTCACATGCGTGAGTGAGAGCACACGATCCGACAGCCGCGCGCCGATTGCTCGCTTGAAAGCACCGTTTTCGTAAGCCAGCCTGCCGGAATAGACCCCATTGCCATCGTGTTTAAGCTGTATCCGCCTGAGGTTGAAACCTTTGGCCTCACCGGGACATGTGACTGTTCGAACCTTCCAGATGCCCTCCAGAAGTTTGGGTTCTTTGACAGCCCGCTTGAGGAACGAGCACTCGGCAGTTGGTTGCGCGCGCAGAACGTTCAGTGTCTGCGTATCGTCCAGCGCGGCTCCTTTTTTGAGATCCGACAGCAATGAGGCGGCCAGAGCATAGGCATTCCGCGTTTGGCCACCTATCACGCCATCTGGGTCACCCGCTCCACAGCTCATACGATTGAGCTCTTCCTGAACCGAGCGGACCACCAGGGCCGTTGGCATTGCGGCGTCGTCAAACTCGACCAGCGCGATCTTTCTCAGCTTGTAGGATTGTGCGATGCAAACCGGGTCGCTGCCGCATTCATCCCGCGACAGGCGCCAATTCCGCTGTTCAACAAGGGCCTGTCCCCGAGCGGCACCGCTTCGGACAAAATCAAGGCGTCTTTGAAACAGTTCTGAAACTTCGCTGTCTTGTTTGAGAAGATCAGGATCGCGGCATATCAGGGACTGCGCCTCGTTCTTGGGGTTTTTGCACCATTTGGGCAGGTCCGCAGGCGGTAAGGTCTGAGCGGTGTTTTTTCGATACCGATCTGCAATCGACAACGCCAGCGCGGCATAGGCTGTGTCGGGATAGGTCTTGGCAAAAGCCTCGAGCGCATCGGGCGACGTGCTGTCGCGGAAATCGTCCCAGGCTGCCTCGGCTTCTTTGTCCGGAGACCGGGGGGTGAGTGCGGCCTGTTCGATAGCAATTGCAGGCTGCGGGGCGGGTGGGGACACGAGATAGATGTCATGCCCCGGCAAGGATCCATAGGTGAATGGCTCCTGATAGCCATCGGTCAGGTCAAACACCGTGTCCCGGACCTTGCGGAACATCTTGCCCAGTTCCAGACCGGGTTCCTCGATATGGCTTAGAAGCGCCTGCGCATAGGGGCTGTTTCGCCCATCCCCGTCCAGCGCCAGGGTGCCGCTGCGCGCGGCATAGCCCACCAAAACACCGCTTGGGTCTATCCGCGCAAGCCCATGGCCAACAGACCGGGTGGACGAGGTGCGCGCCATGTTCGGCACGAACGGGTTGTTACGGCATGCATCGATAAGGATGATTTTCAGCCCATCGCCACCGGAAACCGAGCCAATCAGCGTGTCTAGCCGGATCGCCTCGAGTTCTATGTCCCGGTCACTTTGCAACTCGGCGTCGATTGGAATGAGGTAGTTGGTGTTGTCGATTTCAATACCGTGGCCTGCGAAGTAGACCACGACCACCTTGGCGTCAGCCGCAGCCTCGGCAAAGTCGCGGATCGCGATACGCATGTCTCGGAAGTTCAGGTCCAGACCACGGGTGACTTCGAAACCTATGCGCTCTAACGCGTCAGCCAGATCGCGGCTGTCATTCTTTGTATTGGGTAAACTGGAAACACTATCGTAGCCGGAATTGCCGATCACCAGCGCAACGCGCGCGTCCTCGGCCAATGACACCGCCGGAACAGCTAAGAAACACGCCAAAACAAAAGCCCGAAGAAGCAGAATGATGTTCTGAAAACCTAAATTCATACAAGAGAACCCGAGCCAGCACCGTCAAACATCGCGTACCGTACCACATCTTACCGCTCTTTTCGATACGCGGACGACGGGGCCCGGAAACTGGACTCAATCCAGAATCCGACCTAAGCTAATGTCACAAAGGGTCTTCTGTTAATCAGTTTGTTTCGCGAGGCATTGTGTGTCGTGCATTAATCTTTCCAAAAACGCCCTGTTTGCTTTTTTGATCCTGGTGGCAATTCCGGGCGGCAAGCTGGTTGCCGCCGATGAAAGTGACGCAGCCGACGGCACCGACGAGATCGTGTTCGTCCCCCCTAAAATCGGAACACCAAAAGATCGAATGGGCGCGGGCACGCGGGGCTCTGCTGCAGAAGGTGAAGAAGGCGCGCTTTTGCTATTGGCACCCGAAGACGGGGGCCTGACAACCCTGCCGTCTCCGCCCTTGGTCTGGCATCTAAAGTCCGGGCACCGAGGGGATCTGGTGTTCGCCCTGAACCCTGTTGGCGTGCCCGGAGGTGAACTGCTGCTCAACGGGCCCTTCCCGCCGGGATATTACGGGGTGGATTTGGGTCGGCTGCAGCAAAACCTGGAAACCGGCAAGATTTATGAATGGCAGATTCTGCTTTTGGACAGCAAAACAAGCACGGTCAGCGACCGGTCGATGCGTCTTATTGAACGCGTTCCCGGGGAAATGAACTCTGGAAACCCGTCGGCCGACGGGCTGTGGTTTGACGCGCTGTCCCCGTTGGTTGACATCAGCCTCAGCGGGCGCGTTCGACCTGTGAACCCTGACCAATTCGAGCAGCTCTTGCGGTCTGCCGGGGTGGTTGATTGATATTCAAGGGCCGAAAGCAAGCTGGTCTTCTGGCCACGCCGCTTTTGCCGATGTGGCAGCGATGGGTTCTGGTCGTATCGATTACCTTGATCGTAGGCAGTTCGATCGCAGTGCTGCGCAACAATGGGGCATTGGAGCCGCTTGAGCTTGCGCAATACGATTGGACCACCTCCGCTATTTCGGAAAAAACGCAGACGGAAGATGTCTATCTTGTTGCGATATCCGATCAGGATCTGAGCACATGGGGTTGGCCCGTGCCTGACGCCCAACTGGCCCAACTTGTCGAGAATTTGCTGGAGGCTGGTGCAGCAGCCGTCGGGGTGGACATCTACAGGGATGTGTCAGCCGGTTCTGGCCGCGAAGACCTGCTTGACGTTCTGCGTGACCCCAGAGTTGTTGTGATCTCGAAACTGCCGGATGAAAGCGGTGCGGGCATTGCCGCCCCGCCGGGTGTAAGAACCGGGTTTGCGGATATACCCATCGACCCTGATGGCGTGGCCCGACGCGCGTTGCTGCTGGTCAGCGATGCGCAAGGATTGTCACTGTCGCTGCCCATGCAATTGGCAGCCGAGTTTTCGCGTCGTCCAGCGGTGCAAGCGGATCCCGAAAACCCGAGCCAACTGATGTTCGGCAGCACGGTGGCACCTCCGTTGACGGTCGGGTCCAATCTGTTTCGAAATGCCGACACGTCCGGCTACCAAATCATCATCGACTACAAAAACGCGTTGCCAATTGCGCAGCGGATTCCTGCTGCGGATGTCCTGGCCGGGCGGGACATGCAGCGCATCAAGGGCAAAGTCGCGATCATAGGGCTGACCAGCCAATCCGTTAAGGATTACTTTCAAACCCCGCTCAAACGCTCGACCGGCGCGAGTTTTGCGTACGGGGCCGAAATACACGCGGCCATATTTCAGCAATTGGTCGACTATACGAACGCCAGTCTGTTGCCGTTGCATTCCTTAAGCAATTCATCTGCTGTGTTGATGATCTTCGTCTGCGTCTTCGCGGGCTCGTGTATTGCCATGTTTGTCCGGGTCACTGGCCCTTCCGTAGCGATTGCGGTTTCCGGAGGCGTGGGCCTGCTGATTGCCCTGTCATTAATCCAGAAAAACGCCGTGCTGATGCCCGTTGTCCCGTCCGCGTTGGGTTGGCTTTTGGGGTTCTTGATTGCGTTTGCGGTCATCGCGGGTATTTCGCGCAACCAAAGGCATGCAATCGTTCAGATTTTCTCGTCTCACTTGTCTGATGAGTTGTCTGCTGAGATATGGCAGCAGAGAAAAAGCCTGCTGTCTGGCGGCAAGCCAAAGTCGCGAAGACTGGTTGTGACCGCGCTTCTTGCCGACATCGAAGGCTCGACGCGCATTGGCAATTCAATGGATGCCGAAGACTTCATGACCTGGGTGTCGCGCATTCTGGACAAGATGGGGGAAGTTGCGCGCCAGCATGGCGGGTTTGTCGAGAAATACACCGGCGACGGCATACTCGTGATCTTCGGCGCGCCGATACCCAGCGACACGCAAGAGCAAAGGCAGAACGACGCCCTTTCCGCCCTGCGCTGCGCAAGGGATATGCGCGCAGCGGCGGTGGAGTTGAACCAAAAAGCGGACGGACACCCAAGCTACCGGCTGCGCATTGCACTGAACAGCGGGAAAGCCCTTGGGGGGACGTTGGGCGTAAGCGGCTCCCTGCGATACAACGTGATCGGTGACACGATAAACGTAACCGCTCGGCTGGAGAACTGGATAAAAACGTTGGACCCGGACGCCGATGGTATGCGCCCTGTCTGCATGTCGATGGAGACGGCAAAGATCATAGATCCTTCAAAAAACTGGCCAGTCTATTCCAGTTTTGTCCATGATGACGGCGTGACCAGGATCGAGGTCGTCAAAGTCGACTAGGCGTCAGGGCTTTCAAGTTGGCTGCTGGGTGATGAGCCTTGGATTGGGTGCGCGGATCCTCCACGTGTCGCTTGACCAGAATAGATCAGCCATGTTCTCCGCTCGTTTTCGTGCCGTGAGTTATGCCACCTCGCTAAAACCATTTGTGCTGATCAGACCGGATTTCAGGACGCGCCTTTGCCGCTCAAGATAGCGCCCGCAAAAACAGGCCGCGTTCGTACGGTTGGTGCCAATTTCAAAGGTGTACGGCAATCGTTTCAAATTGCGTAACAATTACCACTTTTGGACATAATTCTGTCCAAAAACGAAGGGTATCTGTAACCCCGAATTCATCTATGTGGCATGATCATGAAACTTGTCGTTCAAATACCGGCGCTTAACGAAGAGGAAACGCTCGCAGAAGCGATCGCGGCGATCCCGCGATCCGTTCCTGGCTTCGACAGAGTTGAAGTGTTGGTCATCGACGATGGCTCCACCGACCGCACCGTTGATGTCGCGTGGGAAGCCAAGGCCGATTACGTTTTGGAGATGAGCAGCCATGTTGGTCTGGCCCGCGCGTTCAGCGCCGGCATCGAATATGCTTTATCTCTGGGTGCGGATGTGATCGTCAATACCGACGCCGACAACCAGTATTGTGCGGATGACATTCCGGCCTTGGTTGCTCCGATCCTGAACCGTCAGGCGCAGATCGTGGTCGGGGCCCGCCCGATCACCGAGATTGAAAGTTTCTCTCCGTTGAAGAAAATCCTGCAACGGTTGGGCAGTTGGGTCGTGCGCCTTGCCAGCAAGTCGGAAATTCCCGATGCGCCTAGCGGGTTTCGTGCCTATTCCCGGGATGCCGCCGCCCGGCTTTGTGTGGTCAACACCTACACCTACACGCTTGAAACCATCATTCAGGCTGGCCGCAAACACATCCCGATGACCTCGGTGCCGGTCCGGGTCAACAAGGTGACACGCCCGTCGCGTCTGTTCAGGGGTATCCGGGAATATGTCACCCGCTCGGCGCAAACGATTTTGCGGGTCTTCGTGATCTACGCGCCACTGCGGTTTTTCTTTACGCTTGCGGCAGTCTTTGCCCTGCCGGGCCTGATCGGTGTGGGTCGGTTTCTTTACTATTACGCGACAGATGGCGGGGCAGGGCATGTGCAGTCGCTGGTTCTGTCCGGTGTGCTGTTGGCCATGGCCACGATCCTGTTCGCCGTTGGTATCCTGGCCGATCTCATCGCGGCCAATCGCAGTCTGCTGGAAGACATCCGTGCCCGCGAGTTGCTGCGCGTGTCCCGCAAACCCACCGAGGTGATCCCCCTCGGCCCGGTCAGGGTAGTGGAGAATGGATAACGCCACCATTGGAGGTCAGAAAACTGCTGATCTAGAAGGGGTTATCACCCTTGAACGTGTGGTGCGTATCGGCATCGTCGCCGTCTTCGCACTGCTTCTGGTGTTGACGAACACCCACAATGTGAACTGGGACGAGTTCTATTTTCTGTCTCATGTCCACGCCTTTATTGATGGTCGGCTGGACCGTCCGATGCAGACCTTCTTTGTCCGTGGTTTCGTCTGGCTCGATGGGCTGCCGGGGCACGAGATGGAACAGATATTTGCCGCTCGGATTGTCATGGTTGCATGTTTCGGACTGACCACGTTTTCGGTTCATCGCATCGCCCAGCATTTCACCGACCGGCGTTTTGCCGATATCGCGGCTCTGGGTTTCGTGACCTCGAGTTTCGCTCTGGCCCACGGTGCCAGCTTCCGAGCGGACCCAATTGCAGCGGCGCTGGTGACATCTTCGATTGCGATTTTGCTAACCACCCGCCTGTCCGTTTGGCAGATAATTGCAGCAGCGCTTCTGAGCGCCCTGGCGGTTCTGGTCACAATCAAATCCGTTCTCTACCTGCCCGCATTTCTGGCTGTCCTGTTATGGAGGATCGAGGATCGCGCAGTGGCCCTGCGCATCATCGTGGCGGGTCTGCTGGCGGGTGGCATATGCATCTCGCTATACCTCTGGCACGCGTCCGGAATACGTGTCGCCGAAGGCAACGAGACTGCGAATAACGCAAAGGACGCGCTGAACACCACGCTTTTGAAGAGCGGGGTGTTCCCGCGCGGCACAGAACTTCTCAGCTGGGCGATGTTAAGCCTGCCGCAGATCATTCTCGCAGGGATCGGGCTGAGCGCCGGACGGAGCGCCCGGCGGACTATTTTGTTGCTGCTTTTCTGTGCGCCGCTTCTTTCGGTGGTGATCTATCGCAACGCCTTTGTTTATTTCTTTCCCTTCGCTGCGCCGCTTCTGATGGTCGCTGTCGCGATTGGGGCACAGCGGTTGGAGTCATCTCGTCGTCTGATGCAGCTTGTTGTGGTGATGCTGGCGGGGGCTGGTATTCAGGCAGCCCAGACCCTGTCTGATCGCGTGGACGCCCAGCACGCCACCATTGCAGAGGTGCATCGCCTTTTTCCTGAACCGGTGCCCTATATCGACGATAGCCACATGATCTCGACCTTCCCGAATTTCGGGTTCTTCATGTCCGGTTGGGGCGTCGCGCGCTATCGGGCGGCGGGTCAGCCCGTTTTTGCCGAGATCATAGCCGAGCATCGGCCGCCCCTGCTTATCGCCGGTAAAATCGCGCTGTCGCGAACGATGGATCCAACACTGCCAGACGGCAGCGCGCCGGTTTTGCTGCCCGAAGATCACGCCATATTGCGCGAGTCATACCTGCATTATTCGGGACCTATTTGGCTTGCCGGGCGGGCGGTCACGCTGACCGGAGGACCGACCCAGTTGGCGCTGCCATTCCCCGGAAACTATCGGGTAGAAACCAGCCAGCCAGTACAAATAGACGCAAATGTTGTCGCGCCTGACGCCGTGCTCAGCGTTGGGACGGAACCAGTGACAATATTCGGGCCGAAAGGCGTTACCGTCAGGTTGATCTGGGATACCGGGGTGGCTCCGGTGGCGCCGGGCAGCCTGGACCCCAATATCTATGTCGGCTTTCGGATGCTGTCCCTATGAACACCGATATGTCTCTCACTCCGCCAGCGGCAATCACGGGTCCAGGGGCGTCTGAACCCTTTGATAAAAGGGTGGTCTTCTGGGGCACGTATGACCTTAGCAAACCGCGCACCCGGATTCTGCGCGCGGGGATGCAAGAGCTTGGAGTGGAAGTGATCGAAATCCACGCCGAAATCTGGCCAAAGCATGCGGACAAAAGCCAGATGAGCTTGGTCGTGATGATCAAGGTGTTGCTGCGCGCCATTCTGGCCTATCCGCTTCTGATCCTGCGCTATATGCGTGCACCCCGGCATGATGCCGTGCTTGTGCCATATGTTGGGGCACTTGATACGTTGGCGCTTTGGCCTTTTGCTCGGTTGCGACGCCGACAGATCACCTGGGACATGTTCCTTTCGCTCTACGACACCGTCGTCAATGATCGGCGCATGTTTGCGACTAGATCACCGGCGGCATGGTTGCTCTGGTTCACCGAATGGCTGGCCTGTCATGCCGCGCACCGCGTTTTGCTCGATACAAGGGCGCATGCTGGTCACATTGCCAGGATTTTCAATTTGCCCGAGCGTAGGTTGGGTGCCGTGCCGGTTGGAAGTGAGCCGGGGTCTTTCCATCGTTTGCCCGCTCCCGCGCTTCATGACGGCCCCGCGCGGGTCCTGTTTTATGGTCAACTCATCCCGCTGCACGGGCTTGAAACGATACTGGCTGCGGCGACCTCGGACCGAGGCCGCGCGATCGACTGGCACCTGATCGGCACCGGACAGGAACACCAACTGCTCGCCACAAAACTTGCGGATGCCAATCATGATCACATCGTCTGGCAGGACTGGGTGCCGTATGAAAAACTGACCGAAGCTATCTCGCGCGCAGATATTTGCCTTGGCATCTTTGGTGCCTCTGGCAAGGCTGCGTCAGTTGTGCCGAACAAGGTATACCAGGCGCTGATGTCCGGGCGTTCGGTAATCACCCGCCAGTCACCTGCTATGACAGAAACCTTCGGCACCGACGCTCCTGGGTTGAAACTGATCCCCCATTCCGACCCCGACGCGCTGCTGGATGCTATCGCTGACTTGCAGGCCGAGGGTTATCCGGTGCTCCCCGCAGACAGGTTGGAAATGGCACAACCGCAAGAGATCGCCCGGACATTGTGTGATTACCTGTTTCACCGCGCGCCTCAGGCGGGATAGAATCGTGACCGATATGACAGATACCCACCTCACCGCAGCGCCCCAACCAGCAGGCGTCATCCGACACAGGCATTTCGGCCCGGCCTTGCCGCATGACAATTGGGTACCAGCGCCGCGCTACCTGTTGAGACGTGACAGGGTTATCCGGCATGTCGGAAATCTGACGCAGTGCAAAGTGCTGGACATCGGGTGTGGACCGGCTGCGTTGTTATCCGAACTGGCTGCACTTGGTTTTGAGGCCTATGGCGTGGACCGTTCCCGGCAGGCTCTGAACCTTGCGGAGAAGCTCAATACTTCGGCTAGCCCCATGACGCTTCAGCCCGAGCTTGATCCGGAATGGAAGAGTTCCTTTGATCTGATCATGTCATTTGAAGTGATTGAGCATCTGGAGCAAGATGTCGAGGCCATGAGAGAATGGCGGACTTATCTAAAGCCGGGTGGACATATGATTTTGTCGACACCCGCGCACCCATCCCGCTGGAACGCGGCGGATGTCTGGGCCGGGCATGTTCGGCGCTATGACAAAGAGCTTCTGGTACAGTCGATTCAGGACGCGGGCTTTGCTGTCGAAGTGATCGAATGTTACGGCTTCCCGCTGGCCAATATCATGGAGCATTGGCGGGCCCGAGCCTACGGAAAGATATTGGAAACCAACGCCAAGGCAGGGAAAACAGCAAGCGACCTTACAGATGAAAGCGGTAGCGACCGTTCTGTCGAAAGCCGCTTCTGGCCTTTGTTTTCTTCACTTCCCTCGGTGTTGGCAATGAGGTTGTTTTGCCAATTGCAACGTCCGTTCCTGAAGACAGAACTCGGAAACGGGTTTCTCGTTGTCGCTCGCAAAGTCTAAAGAGATGGCCACCGCCCTGCGCTATATCGGAACCGCAGCCGCCCTGGTTTTCATCGGCATTATCCTGATGCGGCATGCGGATGACATGGCATTGCTGAACCTCGGGTCAGGCAGTGCCCGGGTTGCGCTGGCAGGCGGGTTCATCCTGTACGTATTATCGCAACTCGTCGGTGCTACCGCGTGGCGCGTGACGCTGAGCATTCGTGACGTGGACCTGCCGCGCGCCCGTGCCGAAAGTCAGCTTATGGTCTCGCAGATCGGGAAGTATATCCCCGGGAACGTGGCGCACCTTGTGGGGCGGTTCGCGCTTGCGCGCGGCGATGGCGTGTCATCCGCCATTATCGCGTCATCGCTGTTACTCGAGCTCGGTTTCCTGCTGACCAGCGGTGTTCTGATCGTCGGGATTTTGCTACTGATCATGCCTGATTTCGTTGCCGCGATAACGACAGACCTTCCTGAAACTTGGCTCGACGCGTCGAAGTTGAAACTGTTCTTCGGGCTTCTGGCCTGCATCGCAATCGGTCAGATCGTCATCTGGCGCAAGGCAGGGCACCCAAAGCTTCCACTTTCAAAATGTTTGATAGTGTTTTTTCTGCACAGCCTTAACTTCTTGGTGCTGGGCATATCACTCTGGTATGTCGCGCAGGCGATCGACCCCAATGGCGGTGCCAGCATCTGGCAATGCGTCGCGATTTTCACGACAGCCTGGGTTGCAGGTTTCATGATGCCCGGAGCACCGGGTGGTATCGGCGTTCGGGACGGTATTATTGCTTTGGGGCTTGGGCTTTTCATCGACCAGGGCGCCGGTTTGGGAGCAGCGATTGCTCACCGTGCGATCTCGGTTCTGGGGGATGTTGGCGTGTTTGGGCTGGGTCTGGCTTTGCGTCGAAACCGAAACGGTAGTGAGCAAAAATCTGCATAGGCGACGGGCACCGTTCGCCGGGCTTGATGCGAAGGTGATGTTGGCCGAAGGGAGCACACCGTTGAAGGAAGTCACAGATCAGCCCGCAACCGGGTAACACTGGCTGCTACGCGGCCGTCCAAGTGAAGAAGGTCAACGTTCAAAAGTCTGCGACAGATCCAACCGCCGCGCCTAGCTCATCCGTTGCTTGTTGTGATTGAGGCTTAGAATGTCTTTGCGGCTGTAATGCCCGGCCGGGTCCAGCTTCATATGTGCGGCGACAACCTGATCCACGTCGATCTCGGCGTAGAGCGTGGTTTCCTCGCCCATGACTGGCCCTTCGATCACCTGACCGCCGGGCGCGGCGATCATGCTGCCGCCGTCATTGATGACATCCCGCCCGTCGGTCACGTATTGGCGCAAGGGAAAGCTGTCGGGAATGTCGCTGCTGCGCAGAAGGCCCGAGACCGAGACCACATAGATTCGCCCTTCCATCGCGATGAACTGGGTGATGTAGTCAGTGACATCCAGATCGCCGGGCCAGGTCGCGATGTGCAGTTGCTCGCCTTGCTGGTACAGCGCCTGACGGGCCAGCGGCTGCCAGTTTTCATAACAGTTCAAGCCGCCAATGCGTACTCCTTTCCAGCTTTGAACCGTCAGGCCGTGACCGTCGCCATCCGCCCAAAGAAGCCGTTCGTGAAAGGTGGGTTTGAGCTTGCGGTGCACATTCACGACCCCCTTGTCGGGGTGGATTGTCACCAGCGTCGCATAGACCGACCCGCCCGAGGCCGAGCGTTCGACGATACCGGTCATGACGGCCACGCCAAGCGCCGTCGCCTCGGCGCATATGGCGGCGATCTCTGGCCCATCCGTGGTGATGGCAGATTTCAGATAGGCCACATGCCCGATCTTCAGCAACTCGTCATTATGGGCCACGGCGCTGGCCCGCAGCCAGACGGGATAGCCTGACAAAAACACCTCGGGGAAGACCACCAATTCGGCCCCGTTGGCGGCGGCCTCGCGCAGCAGGGCGATCAGCTTGTCGGTGCTCGCCTGCGGGTCAAGAAAAACCGGAGCGGCCTGAACGGCGGCAACTTTCATCAGCGTATTCCTGCAACTGAACCTGCATCTTCCGCGCCGATCACAGCAGTCGCGGAACGGAGTGTCAAATCGCGGGCTTAGCCCGGATTGGCAGGGGCTTTGGCCATGTCGTCGCTCAGCGTACCCCAGGGCTGCGCGGAATCGCACCAGATCTGGATCGTCGGTTTGACCCACGAGCTATCCTGCAGCGTCCCGGCCTTGACCGCCGCCAGATTCTCAAAAGCAGGCAGTTCCGTGGCCAGCGGAGACCCGCAGTTCTTGCAGAAATTCCGCGTCACCGGCTGACCCGAGGCCCCGTTGACCACATATTGACTGAGGCTATCGCCGTTAAAGGTGATGGACGAGGTCGGCACCAGAACATTGGTGGAATAGGCGCAACCGCTTTGTTTCTGGCAATCGGGGCAGTGGCAGACCACCATCATCGCAGGTTCTTCCGCGCTTGAGCTATAGGTGACCTGACCGCACAGGCAGCTTCCTTCGATCTTGGGCATTGGGTTCTCCTTGCTGGTTGATTGGGTTGCGTTATCCGGACTTTTCCCGCTTGGGCATAAGATGGGCGGCGGACTGGTTGAACAGCGTGGTGTTTTGCCCGGCGGATGTTTTTTCGCTGAACTGCGCGTCCTTGTGCAGATTAATCGCGTCGATGACGGCGGGGCGCGTCTTGATGCGCTGCCGCCAGGCGGCGACATTCGGAAAAGCTTCCTCCAGCGGCACGCCCAGAGGTTTGGCGATAAAGGCCCAGGGAAAGCACATCATATCCGCGATGGTATAGCGGCCCATGATGTAGTCACGCCCATCCAGCCAGGTCTCCATCACTGCCAGGGCGCGTTCGAACTCACCCTTGTAGCGCTGGTGGGCATAGTCCTGGTCTTGGGGGGCGTAATTGACGAAGTGGCTCAGCTGCCCGCCCATGGGGCCCTGATTGGCGGCCTGCCAGAACAGCCATTCGTGAAAGGCGATCTGTTCCTGCGGCGTCTGCGGGCCGAACTGCCCTGACCGCGCGGCCAGATACAACAGGATCGCGCCGCTTTCGAACACGGTCTGCGGCCCGCCTTCGGCATCATGATCGACTATGGCGGGCATTTTCGCGTTGGGGCTGATGGCGCGGAATTCGGGCGTGAACTGGTCGCCCGCGCGCAGGTTCATCAGGATGGTCCGGTGCTCCAGCCCGGCTTCGCCGAGCATGATCGCCACTTTCCAGCCATTCGGCGTGGGAGAGTAGTAGAAATCAATCATGACGCATCCGCCAGATTTCCGCCGCTCAGTTCGGCCCGCACCTGGGCCGAGTGTTCGCCCAGTTCCGGAGCCGGGCGCAGATCGGTTGCGGGTGTGCCGTGGAACACCGCGGCAGGGCGTGTCTGGCGCAGACGGCCTGCCTTGGGGTGATCGTATTCGACAAACATGCCATTGGCCTGCAGTTGCGGATGCTGGCGCATCTCGCGCCGCGTCAGAACCGGGGCGCAGGGCACGCCGGCCTCTTCCAGCGCGGCCAGCAGCGTGTCGCGGTCCACATCGCGCACAATCGTCTGGGTCAGATCAAGGCGCGCATCGCGGTTGATGTCGCGCAGTTCGGTGGTTTTAAACCGCTCATCCTGCAGGATATCGGGGCGTCCGGTGGCGTGGGCCAGCGCCTCCCAATGCTTGTTCTGCATGATCGAAATGCTGATATACTCGCCTTTGACCTCGTAGATCAGATCATGGAAGGACTGGCTTTGCTCTTTCTCCATCTCGTCGCCCACAAAGGTGTGGCCGTTCATGTCGGATGCCCAGAGGAACGCCGCCACTGTATCCAGCATCGACAGGGTCACCTTCTGCCCATTGCCGGTACGTTCGCGCGCAAACAAGGCGGCAGTGACGGCCTGGCTGGCCTGCACGGCGGTCAGCTTGTCGGGCAGGATTGTGCGCACCAGACGGGGGCGTTCTTCGTCCGAGCCCGCCTGAACCGTGGTCAGCGCCGACAACGCTTGAATCAGCGGGTCATAGACCGGTTTGTGCGCCAAAGGCCCGTCGAACCCGAACCCGGAGATCGACATATAGACCAGACGCGGGTTGAGCGCGCTTAGCACCTCGTACCCCAACCCCAGACGCTCCACGACACCGGGCCGGAAATTCTGGATAAAGACGTCTGCCTCTTCGACCAGCCCTTTAATCATCGCGATGTCGTCGGGGTTCTTGAGGTCTGCAACCACCGACCGCTTGTTGCGGTTGTTGTTGAGGAATGAGGCCGAATGACCCCCCCGGCGCGTTGCCACGTGGCGGGTGAAATCGCCGTCTTCACGTTCGATCTTGATAACGTCCGCGCCCTGATCGGCCAGAATCATCGTGCACATGGGGCCGGATACAACCGCGGTCAGATCAATGACCCGAATGCCCGACAGGGGGCCGTTACGCTGAATGTCACTGTTCGGGGCCATCGCCAAACTCCTGCAATCTTAGAGTTGACGCTAAGATGCGAGGGGCGGGGGCGATACTGCAAAATCCTCATCAAGAGATGAAGAAAATTCAACTCCTCTGGCCCAACAGCCAGTCGTGAAATCGCTTGAGGTCTGACCGCATGGAGCCTTTGGGCCTCACCACGTAATAAGCGATATTGTCGGCATCCGGAACATCGAAGGGGGCGCACAGTACCCCTGCGGACAGCAGCGGGTCGACCAGCGGCCTGCGCCCCAGCGCGACGCCCAACCCATCCTGCGCGGCCTGAACCGTCAGTTCATAGGTCTCTAGGCCGTAGCGCTGAGCTGTGGCCGGCGGCTGAAGGCCACGCGCCGTGCACCATCCGTCCCATTCGGCGTCAACGGTGGTGTTAACCAGAATCCGCTGGGTTTTCAGAACCTCAGGCAGTGGCATGTCGCCAAGGGAGGCCGCCAGTTTTTGGGACATCACGGGCACGATCTGTTCCTGCAAAAGGGGTGTAACCACGGCCCCGGCCCAGTTCCCCGTTCCGCGTCGGATCGCCAGATCGACATTCTCGCGTTCCAGATCGACCACGCGGGTGGTGGTGACCAGATTGACCTCAAGATCCGGATGGCTGCGTTCCAGCCCTGCCAGCCTGGGCAACAGCCATCCGGCGGCAAAGGAAGGCGTCAGCGTCAGAGAAATGCGTTTTCGACCCGGCATCGACCGGATGGCCTCGGTCGCGCGCAGAATCTCGGACATCGGGCCCTTTATCCGGTCGAAGAACTGGCTACCGTCGGCGGTCAGATACAGCCGCCCTTTGCGGTTTTCGATCAGCCGGACACCCAGTTCGGCCTCAAGCGATTTGACCTGATGGCTGATGGACGAAGCCGACACGTTCAACCGCTCAGCCGCCTTCACCGCGCTGCCTGTCAGGGCAACCTCGTAAAAGGATTTCAAACCACCGAAAGGCGGGAAATAATCATGCTGATCCGTAGGTTTATTTGATGGCATGCCGGTATGTTAGCGCGAGAATACGCAAATGGCAGCCGCCGAAACGGCAGGTGGCCAAAATCTTATTGATATGTTTCTTCCCGCCCGGCGCAATGAAGGTTATCGGCAGCAAAAGACCTTTCATGGAGGGAGGCAAATTTAGCTGATCACGTTGGTAACCTTGATGCCATCCAAGGTAATGGATGCGAACCAATTCCGTTGCCGAGCCTGTCATTTTGATGAACCGTTGAGTCTGCTCAACAATGTTGTTCAAACAACTTAGGTTTGATGATTGGCACTTTGGGTAGGCGGCCAAGGCGATAGATCACGCCAAGCTACTGAAATCGCGCAGAACCCGGCCGGAGTTATTTGCAGTGCGTTGGCCGTTTTTCATCGCCAATTGTCCATTGACCAGAACATGGGCGATTCCAGACGCATAGCGCCGTGGGTTTTTGGCTGTTGCGTTGCTTGCAATGTTGGCCTGATCGAAAACGCAGATGTCAGCTTTTTGCCCTTGGACCAGAGACCCACGGTCCTTCAAACCCAGCCGATTGGCTGGGATCGATGTCAGCTTGGCCACACCTTGTTCCAACGTCAGCGCCGCTTTGTCGCGCACGTAGAACTGCAAGAACCGGGCCGCCCAGCCATAGCCCGAAAGCGAGCCGATATGGTCTTTCAGGATGCCTTCGTTCGCGATGGCAACCGTGTCCGAGATCACCGCGCATTCCGGTTGGTCCAGACACAGTTCGACATCTGAATTGCGGAAAGACTTCGAAGACCACATGCAGGCCATCAAGTTCTCGCCTTCCTCCAGCAGGATATCCAGCACCGCATCATAGGGATGGCAATTGCGCATCCGTCCGATCTCGGCAAAGTCGGCTCCGACGATGTCTTTGTTGACGGTGGCGTTCAGCAGGATGATGTCCGACCATTTCTCGGCCTTGACGATCAACCACATCGGCTGCGGGTTGGCTTTGATCTTTTTGCGGCACTCCGGGTCGGCCAACCGTTTGAGGACATCATCGACCGACCCCGCCTGCGCCCATTTCGGCAGGATCGCGGCCATCAGCGTATGGTTCCAGTCGTGCGGAATGACGTCGAAAGCGATGTCCACGTCGTGACGACGGGCTAGGTCGATCATCTCGAGCGTATGATCCATTGCGTAATCCGGCGCTCCGAATTTGGGCTGGATATGGCTGATCTGCAGTTTCGCGCCCGATTGGCGAGCGGTGGCGATGGCTTCGGCAAAGCCCAGATCATAGTGGGTGTCGCGATTGCGCACATGGGTGGCATAGAGGCGTTTGTACTTCGCCGCGACCTCGCACATCGGGACCAGATGCTCAGGAGAAGCCAGGCTGCCGGGGAAGTATTCCAGACCCGAAGAGAACCCCGCCGCGCCTTCATCCATGCATTGATCGACAAGACGTGCCATTTCGGCAATGTCCTCGACCTCGCCTGGGTGCAGTTGATCGCCCAGAACCGCGCGATGTACCGTGCCGTGGCCGACAAACGCCATGACGTTCACACCAAGGTCGGTTGCGTCCAGCACGTCGAGGTAATCGCCGAACCCGAGCCACGTGTCGTGCTTGGCCTGATCGGTGTACCACGGTGCCACGCGGCTGATATCATCCGGACTGTTTACCGGTGCGCAGCTGATGCCGCATTGGCCGATCACCTCAGTCGTCACCCCTTGATGTACTTGGCTTTCCGCTCGCCCGTCGGCGATCAGGGTGAAATCGGAATGGGTGTGCATGTCGATGAAGCCCGGCGCGACCACCAGACCTGATACGTCGATCTCTTGCGCGGCCTTGCGCTCAGATAGCTCACCTGCGGGGACCACAGCGGTGATTTGTCCACCTGTGACCGCCACGTCGCCGACAAACCCGTCCCGCCCTGTTCCATCGACAATCGTGCCGCCTTTCAGAACAAGATCGACCATGTCGCCTCCTATTTCGCTTCTCCGTACAGCCAGTCGGGCAGGAAAGTGGTAAGGTCGGGGAAGAATATCAGGATCACCATGCCGATGACATAGGCCAGAATGAACGGCAGCACTGCGACGGATATCCGTTCAATCGAGATGCCGGATATCCGCGCCGCAACCGTAAGGTTCGCGCCCAAGGGGGGCGTCAGGAAGCCGATCTCGCAGGTGATGACGGTGAAGATGCCGAACATCACCGGATCCACGCCCAGCGAACTGACCAGCGGCAGGAACACGGCGGTGAACAGGACGATCTGGGCCAGCGACTCCATGAATGTGCCGATGAAGATGTAGAACACGCCGATCAGCAGCAGCACGAGGAACTTGTTCTCGGTGATCGAGGTGATGCCGTCCTGAACCGCCTTGGGCACGTCATAGAACGCGGTCAGTTGCCCGAAGGCCAGCGTGGGCGTCAGCAGGATCAGGATGCCGGTCAGCAATGAGGTAAAGCGCAGGGCCTCGATCAGTTTTTTGATCGTCAATTCTCGGTAGATGAAGAAGCCCACGAACAGCGAATAGAACACGGCCACGCCTGCGGCCTCGGTTGGGGTGAAGGCCCCGCCATAGATGCCGCCCAGGATCAGAACCGGAGCGCCGATGGACCATTTGCCATCCCACGCCGCGCGCAGGAAAGGACCCCAGGAAAACCGCTCACCGTCGCCTCCGTACCCGCGGCGGCGGGCGACGATGTATGTGGTGATCATCAGCAGGATCGTGACCATGACCCCCGGAATCAACCCGGCCAGAAACAGACGCGGGATCGAGGTTTCAGAGACCAGGCCATAGATGATCAGCAGGTTCGAGGGCGGGATCAGGCTGCCCAACGCGCCCGCACTGGCAGTGATGGCGGCGGCAAAGGGCACGTCGTAGCCTTCGCGCTTCATCGCCGGAACCGTGACCGACCCAATCGCCGCCGTGGTGGCTGGGCCCGAGCCCGAAAGTGCGGCAAACAGCATGCAGGCAAAGACCGTCACCAGCCCCATTGAGCCGCGATAGGCCCCAACAAGGTTGGTCGCGATAGAGATCATGCGGGTCGCCATGCCCCCCACTTCCATCAATCGCCCGGCCAGCACGAACAGCGGAATGGTCAGCAGGGGAAATGGCGTCAGGCTGCCATAGCCGGTCTGTGCCATCAGTGTGTAGGGGATGTCGATCAGGTACAGTGCCAAAGCCGTGGTCAGACCGACCGACACGAACAGCGGCACGCCAATGACCGTCAGCACCACAAAGGCGACGGCCAGAACCATCAGAGAGCTCATATCTGATGCTCCTGATCTTTCGTGGTAGCTTCCCACTCCTCATTCAGCATGCCCGGTAAACCGTTTCGCCCGTCACGCCACCAGTTGACGTAAGTCTGCAAAAGACGGATCAGCATCAGGGCGTAACCGATCACGAGAATTGTCTGCGGATAGAACTGATTGATGCCAAGGCTGGGGCTGGTTTCAGGAAACCGCCAGAAGATCGCCAGATAGTCCCAACTGATCCGCAGCATGAACAGGCAGAAGAAGGCCCAGAAGATGTCAGCGACGAAAATGACGATCTTGCCAAACCCGGTGGGCAGCGCCTGTACCGCGACCATGATGCGGATGTGGAACCGCTCGCGCACGCACAGCGACGCGCCCATATAGACCGCCCAAACCATGCACATGGCGGCGGTTTCCTCGGTCCAGTGCAGGGCGACCTGAAACACATAGCGTGCCACCACCTGTGCAAAAACCGCCACGGCGATCACCGCCAGGCAGGTGCAGCAGATCAGTTCCTCGAAATGCCGTTCGAGCCACTTCAGAGCAGCCATCATTGTCCCTCGTCCGCTTTACGGGCCGAAAAAAGGGCGCCTTCTTGGGGCGCCCTTGTTGAGTTTATTGGGCTGCAGCTTGAATGGCGTTCACCAGTGCGATGAAATCTTCACCCCGCTTTTCAGCGAATTCCTGCTGAACACCCTGAGCAGCGGCAATGAAGTCAGCGCGGTCCGGATCGGTGCGCGCCATGCCGCCCTCATCAACCAGCCACTGGCGCACTTCTTCCGTTTCGGTCGCAACCTGGGCCGCGAACTCTGCGCCAGCCTCTTCGGCGGCAGCCATGATCTGCGCGCGCTGCTCATCATTCAGCTTCTTCATGAAGTTGTCTGACGCAAAGAGCGGTGCAAATGCCACGAAATGTTCTAGGATGACCAGATGTGGCTCGAACTCAAAGAACTTCATGTCGCGGATGAAGGACGTGCCGTTGTCGCCGCCATCCACAGTACCGGTCTGCAGCGCAGTGGGGGTTTCGGACCACGCCAGCGGCACCGGGTTCGCGCCAAAGGCCTCGAACGTGGCAATCATGACCTCATTTTTGGGCACGCGGATTTTCAGACCTTCCATATCAGCCATAGTGTTCACCGGGCGCACCGAATTGTAGAAATCCCGATAGAGCGCCGGACCAAAGGCCAGAAGGTGCACGCTGGTGTCGGCCTGTAGCTGGTCTTTCATCTGCTGGCCCACATCGCCGTTTAGCACACGATCCAGATGTTCGGCGTTCTGAAAGATGTAAGGCAGCACCGTTACATCCATCAGCGGCCAATGGGGTGAGACGTTGTTGGCGGTGATGAAGAACCCATCGACCGTGCCCAGCTGCATGGCCTTGAACGCTTCATCCTCGCTCGAGATCTGGTTGCAGCAGCGTAGTTTGACCTCAATCGCGCCGTCCGTGTGTTCGGTGACCTTTTCCTGGAAGATTTTACCGAAACGGCCGTAAAGGGACTCCTCCGGGGCTCCAAAACCCACATTCATCGTGATGTCGGCGGCCCAAACGGATGTCGCGGATAGCGCAAATGCCAAAACCGGCATCGTTACTTTTCTAAAATTGCTCAGTTTCATAAAGTCCTCCTGGTTGGTCGCGTGTATTATCTTGCCGTTTGTCGCCCCGATTTTATTTTAGTTTCACGCAAGGCTAGTACGAGAAGGTCGAATTCTGCAAATCCAGCACGTTGATGGTCTTGCCAAAAGCTGGGGTTTTGAAACCTTCTTCCGGGGTGAGTGTTGTGGGCAAACGCTACTCAATCCTGATAAATGCAGAAAACCATTGTTTTGTCGGGGTATTCATACATTTTTTGGCGCAATCAGAGAGCGTTAGTCTCAGTGGTTGAAATAAGATGGTCAAATCCACCCTGTTCCGCGATTTCACCGCAGGTTTCCAGCACCGTCCGTACCAGGGCCGATCGTTTACCGGCACCGGTATAAGCCACCCCGTAATACGGCGTGTCTTGGTGCCCCGAGATAGGGCGCGCTACGTACCCATTCTGACCCATTCTGTCCAAGGGCCCGCAAATGTTCAGGATCGCATAGCCCAGATCGGCCCCGACCATACCACGCAGAACGGATGAGCTTTTGGTGGTGTGCGCAACGCGCGGCCGCAGTCCTTCGGCGGTGAAGAGCGCCTCAAAGTAGTCAGGCGCGCCGGGCAGGTCCAAAAGGATCATGGGCAGATCAGCCAATTCGGACAGCGCGACCTGCGCTTTTTGTGCCATTGGCGAAACATCCGGGATCAAGGCAATCGGCGCAGCTTTGAACATCGCCAAAAAGGGTTGGGTTTTGGGTGCGGCACGGCGGTAGGTCAGCGCCAGATCAACGACACCACTGTTCAGCATCTCGGCAATGCTGAGCATGTCGCCCTCTTTGATCTCAACCCTGATCTTCGGAAAGTCTTGAGAGATGCGCTTCAGGATCGGTGGCAAAACATATGGGGCGGTGGGTGCGTAACACCCCAGGCGCAGAGTGCCCGCCGGATCGCCGGTCAATGTCAGCAAATCGGATTCAAAGATCCGCGCCTGCTCCAGGAAACTGCGAATTCGCGCACCGATTTCGATCCCCTTGTCGGTGGCCACGATCCCTTTGGCGGGCATACGACGCAACAGTTCGGTCTGCGTGGTGCTTTCGATCATGTCGATGGCAGCGGTGATCGAAGATTGCGAAATATTCACCTCGACCGACGCCCGAGCGATTGAACCGGTGCGCAGGGCTGCGTCAAAATACTGAAGCTGTTTGAGGGTAAAGCGCACAGCCTATCCTTCATTTTTTGTGTGATACTCAGATGGTAATTCTATTTTTCCATGTGACCAAGCTTGGATAGCTGTGGGGAAACAACGACAGGACGGCGATGCAAAAAACCCTTCTTTTCTGTGCAAAATCGGTTGTGACGATGGACCGGACCCAGCCCTATGCAACGCATGTCGCGGTACGGGACGGACGAATACTGGCCGTCGGCGGCCCGGATTGTGCGGTGCCATGGGGGGGTGCCGACGAGATTGTCGACCTTTCCGATTACGTGCTGATGCCCGGCTTCGTCGAGGGCCATGCCCACATGATGGCAGGGGCCATGTGGAATTATGTCTATTGCGGCTACCACGACCGGATTGATCCGCAAGGGCAACTGCACAAGGGCATGACCGAGATCGGGCAGGTCATAGATCGGCTCAGGCAATTCGATGCAGACCAGCCGGCGGATCAGCCCTTGGTGGGTTGGGGGTTTGACCCGATCTTCCTGACCAGCGAACGGCTCAGCCGGTACAATCTGGATCGGGTCAGCACGGATCGACCGATTGCAATCCTGTTTTCGAACTTTCACCTTCTGTGTGCCAACACTGCCGCGTTAAAACTGGCCGGGTACGACCGTGACACCAATGTGGAGGGCGTCATCAAGGATGATGGCGGAGAGCCCACCGGCGAGTTGCAGGAGATGGCGGCGATGTTCCCCGTCATGCGTCGGCTCGGAATTGACTTCCGGGCGCTGACCCAGACTGACGCCGCCCTTCGCACCTATGGTGAAGTCTGCAAGCGCGCAGGCGTGACCACGGTTACCGATCTTTTTGCGACGCTTACGGAAGACGATGTGACACGGTTGAACACCGCGACCAGCCGTGCGGATTTTCCCGTTCGTCTTGTCCCCGCTCTGGGCGCGATTGGGGCGATGCCCGAGGATATCGCCGCCGCAGCTCTGAAGATGCGCCAGGCATCGACCGACAAGCTGCGTCTGGGGGCGGTCAAATTGATGACAGACGGGTCAATTCAGGGCTGGACCGCCCGAGTCCGCGCGCCCGGATATATCGGTGGGCAACCCAACGGGCTTTGGAACACCGCGCCTGACCTGATCTTTCAACTGTGCGAAGCGATGCAGAAACACGGGTTGCAGATGCATATCCATGTAAACGGGGACGAAGCGGCAGAGGTGACGCTGGACGCGCTTGAGGCCGCCGCGCGAAAACACCCTTGGCCCGGTGCGCGCCACGTCTTGCAGCATTGTCAGATGATGGATGCAGCCTTGTTCCGGCGCGCCGCCGAACTGGGCGTTGCCTGCAACATCTTTGCCAATCACATCTGGTATTTTGGCGACCAGCATGCCGCGTTGACCATCGGTCCGAACCGGGCTTGTGCGATGGATGCCGTACGCGATTGCCTTGACGCCGGGGTTGTCACCGCGATCCATTCTGACGCGCCGGTGACGCCAATGGGGCCTCTGTTCACCGCCTGGTGCGCTGTGAACCGGCAAACCATGAGCGGGCAGATACTGGGCCCCGCCCAATGCATCACCGTTGAAGAGGCGCTTTACGCGATCACCCTCGGAGCCGCGCAGACGTTGAAAATGGATAATGAGATCGGCTCGATCCAAACCGGAAAGCGCGCTGATTTCGTCGTGCTGGGCGATGACCCTTTGGGCGTTGACCCGGTCGCGCTGAAAGACATACCGGTTCTGGGCACCGTTCTGGGCGGCGAGGTCCATCGCCTATGAAGCGCTTGCCTCTGACCGTGATCGGCGGATATCTGGGTGCGGGGAAAACAACCCTGATCAACCGGATATTGGGGTCGGATCACGGGCTGCGAATTCTGGTTCTGGTGAACGATTTCGGTGCGATCAACATTGATGCCAGCCTGCTGGTCTCGGCCAGGGAAGACACGCTGGAACTGTCCAATGGCTGCGTGTGCTGCACCATGGGTGCGGACTTGTTTCTTGCCGTCGGCGACGCGTTGGACCGTCACCCCCGCCCCGATCACATGATCATCGAAGCCAGCGGCATCGCCGATCCTGCCCGTATCGCAAACGTCGCCCATGCCGAACCCGACCTGCTGTATTCCGGAATCGTCACGGTTGTGGATGGCCTCCAATTCGACGCCTTGACCCGCGATCCGTTGATCGCGCCGCAGTTCAACCACCAGATCGCTTGCGCGCAACTGGTCGCGGTCAGCAAAGCGCTGTTGGATCAGAGCTTGCGAAAAAACCTGTCAGCATTGAATTCCGGTGCAGAGATAACAACAAGCGAGCAGCTTGGGGTCGAGCAGCTTCTACTGACAGGGCAAGCCCAGACCGACATGACCCACGCGGCCCATCCGGCTTATGTAAAATGGTCGTACGCCGGGCCCCAATCCTTTGATCAGGCAGAGCTTTCCCTGATACTGACATCCCGGCCTGAGGCTCTCTATCGCTTCAAAGGCCACGTCCGGGGAAGACATGGCGCTGGCTTCGCGGTTCAAATCGTCGGTTCCGTCGTCGCGATTAACGAGGTTGCCCAGCCACAGCAAACCGAACTCATAGGCATTGGCCTTTCGGCCCGACTGGACGTTGAAACCTGCGATGCGTGGTGGGCCGAGGCGTCTGTCGGGACTAGATAGACGAGCCCACGCCGCATTCAGATGCATGTTATAGCGACAGCTTGTTCAGGGATGCGGTCAAGGCGTCCAGCCGATCCGTTTGACGCAGATTGAAATGGGTCAGGAACTCGGGCTTTCCGAACGGCACGTTTTTGGCGCGGATGGCCTCAACGCAGGTTCGGGCCTTGTCCGGGTTCCCGGCTTCGGCATGCACGACCGCGCCGATCATGAAGACATAGAGATGCGGATTGGGCGCGTTCAGCGCGTGGTCGGCATAGGTGCTGGCTGCGGTCAGGTCGCCCGAGGCGAAGGCGGCCAAAGCGCGGGTGCCGTACATGGATTGCAGATGTGGGTCTAACGGGCTGAGCCGCAGGGCTGTCTGCACTTTTTGGTCGGCTGTTTCACCGTTACACAGCACCGTGTTCAGCGTGGCATTGTTGTAAAAGCCAAAGGCTTAGTTGGGGTTCAGGTCGATGGATCGGTCCACCCAAACCAGCCCTTGTTCGGCGTCCCCAAGCAACCATTTCGCGCGCCCGTAGATCAGATTGCAGAACGGGTCCAGCGGGTCGAGCTGCAGTGCATCTTCGGCATGTCCCAGCGCCAATCTGGCATGCAGGCCCGTATCTGCTGCGAAATGCTGAAAGGCGTTTTTGAACTCGGTATAGGACAGCCCGCAATGGGCGCGGGCAAATCCCGGGTCTTGGGCAATTGCCGTTCGAAAGTGACCGGCAGCGACCTGATTGTCGGCATGATTGTATCGGTACATATGCCGTATCCCGAGATGATAGTGCCCCCATGCATCAAGGTTTTCCGAAGGGATGTGGGTCAGGCGGTCGGCTTCGTGTACCGGCAGGCGCAATTCAAGCGCGATGGCGAGGTCGCGCGCGATGCGGGCGCGCATCTCGTACACGTCCGCGATGGCTCCGGTCACTCGGTCGCTCCAGATCACCTGGCCGGATCGGGCGTCGGATAATTCGGTGTGGATGGCAATCCGGGTGTCCTGCCATTCCACGGTGCCCGAGGCCACAAATTGCGCGGCGAGTTGCGAACCCATGCGGGTCAAATCGGTGTCGGGTCCCGAAAACCGAAAGCTGGACCCGCGAGCGATGATATTGATCCAGCGCAGCCGGGACAGGGTGGCGATCAATTCCGCAGGTATCGCCTCGGCTATCGCGATTTGGGTGGCGTCACCACCGATCAGTTGAAAGGGCCGGATCGCCAACGTGGGTTTACCCGCCGCCGCGACAAACCCGCCCGGGTTGGGTTGGCGGGTGTCAACAGGGCGGGCGCTGTGTTTTTCGGAAACCTCGGCCACGAAACGAAAGCCATAGCCGCGTATGGTGCGGATCATTGTCTGGCGGTTTCCGTCATCGTCCAGGGCCTTTCGTATTTGGCGAATGGCGGTCGATAGCGATGCTTCGGTCACGATCAGATCGGGCCAGACCGCCGCAAAAATCTGGTCTTTGGACACGGCGCGATCCCGGTTGCGGATCAGGAACTGCAGCAGGGCAAGGCATTTGGGCTCCAACGCAATGGGGCCGTTTGGGCCGGTCAGCTCCAAAAGCTCGGTATTCAGCCGATACGCGTCAAACTCATACAGCATTAAGTGTTTCTAGCCCGATCTTTGCGGCCGACACAAACCGCCTGATTTCAAGAAACCCTAAAATCTTCAGGAAATCCTCAGGCACCACTCAAGCATAGGGTCCTGTCCCCGCGTAATCCTGTCATGGCCCGCCGACAGTTTGCGGGTCGCGTAGAACTTACATTTAACAACAGGAGCCAGAGATGAAACGTCCCGGCCTTATCCTCTATGGCATTACAGCCTATGTCCTTTTTAACATGGTCTTTCTTTACATGATCGCGTTTCTGCTTGGGCTTCCGGTGGTCAAAACGATCAACAGTGGCGCGCCCGGCCCGGTTGGTATGGCCGTGTTAATCAATCTTGGGTTGGTCTTTCTGTTTGGCTTCTTCCACAGCCTGATGGCGCGGGACCGTTTCAAACGCTGGTGGACAACGATTGTCCCGGCTGAGGCTGAGCGCAGTACTTACGTTCTGCAATCGGCACTGTTTCTGGGCTTGGCTCTGTGGCAGTGGCAACCGATGCCCGCAACGATCTGGCAAGTCGGCGGTATCTACGCTTGGTTTGCCTACGCGGTCTGCGGCACGGGTGTCGTTCTGGTCCTGCTGTCGACCTTCCTGATCGACCATTTCGAACTGTTCGGCCTGCGCCAGATCTGGTCGGCCAATACTGGACGGGCGATGCCCAAGCCGCAGTTTCGCACCCCGGCGCTTTATCGCTTTGTGCGCCACCCGATGCAGTTGGGCGTCATTCTCGTGTTCTTTGGTACGCCCCATATGACGGCTGGCCACCTGCTGTTTGCCGGGGCGATGACAACCTATGTGCTGATCGGCTTGTGGTTCGAGGAGCGATCTCTGGTGCGCGAATTCGGCGACACCTACCGCGCCTATCAGAAATTGGTTCCGATGCTGATCCCCCGCCTTTTCCCGATTGCCCGCAATGCGCTGAAATCCCCGGCAAGTTGACCGGGCCTATCGTGACTACGAGGTTTAGAATGAAACAGGATCTCCCCGTTATTCTTGCCCTGCACGGCTCGGCCAGCACCGGCAAGCAGTGGCGCGCCTTGTCGGATGCGGTTTCAGGTCAGGCGACCGTTCTTGCACCGGACCTGCCCGGTTATGGTTCAGCGTCCGCGGACAAGACAGACCGGCTGGACATATTGGCTGCCCTGCTGGAGGGGCAGACGTGCCAGACCCATCTTTTGGCGCATTCCTTTGGCGGCGCAATTGCCATGCAGTTGGCCAATACCTTACCGGACCGGGTACAGAGCATAACGCTCTACGATCCGATCGTCGTGTCGCATGAGGGTACGCAGCATCTGTCGCCCGAATTGGATACGCTCTGGTTTGAACTCCGCGACCAGCCGCCTGTGACCCTGATCCGCGCGTTCATCGAGTTCTGGTCGGGGCAGGGAAGTTGGGCGCGATTGAACCCTGATCAGCAAAACCGTCTTTTGGCACATCACCCGGGCATGTTGCGCGACATGGCCGAGGTGTTCTCGGGTCGCTGGACGACGGATCAGGTCCGCTACGCAGGTCCTCTGACCATTTTGCGGGGTGGCCGTTCGCCGAGGGCGACGGAGACCATGTGCCGGGCCTTGGCGCGGGCGCATCCCCAGGCCGTCGAATTGCTGCTTCCCGATCAGGGGCACATGGCCCCGCTGACCCATGCTGGCGCAATGGCGGAGGTCTTTGTCGACTGCCTGACACCGTATCTGGCGGGCAGCGCTTTGGCGGCGTGATCGAAACTCGGAAAGGCGCGGGACGGTTGCAGAAATTTGGCAGGCCCGGGCACGGCCAGAATCCACCCGGAATAATGAAACGCGGCTCGAAATCCAGATGCAGGAGGCTTGATCATGTGTGACGCTCAGTTGGATGGGAGCTGCGATTGTGGCGCGGTCCGCTACAGGCTTTTGGCTTCACCCTTGATCGTGCATGGCTGCCATTGCCGGAAGTGCCAGCGGCAAACGGGCAGTACACATGCGATCAATGCTCTGATCGAGGCCAGCAATGTTCTGCTGTTGTCCGGCGATATCGTTGAAGACATAGCCCAAACGCCGTCTGGTTGCGGGCAGAGGATTTCGCGCTGCGCAAACTGCCATGTGGCCGTCTGGAGCGAGTACCTGCGGTTTTCCAAGGTTGTCTCTGCCCGGATCCTGTTCATTCGCGCCGGGACCCTGGACGCGCCGCAACAGGTCCCGCCCGATGTTTACATCTATATCGGAAGCAAACAGCCCCATGCGATCATTCAAAACGGAGTTCCGGCCTTCGAGGCTTTCTACGATCTAAGACAGGTCTGGTCGCAAAAAAGCCTGAACCGCTTGCGGAGCAGGTGATGTTATGCAAGTCGCGCGGGCTTGCATAAAAAGGCATATACCATCGACAACCGATACCTGTTTGTCGGGTCGTTCAACTGGAACCCCCGGTCGGTCAACATCAACACCGAAATGGGCGTGCTCGTTGACTCTGGCGATTTGACAACCCGAGCCATGGTCGTACTTTATGAAGCTTTGAAGGAAAAAACCTATTCGGTCCAGTATGGTGAGGATGATCGTGTCACCCAGAGATCGCGCTGCGCGGATAGTGCAATCCTGCTGTATCGACATGGACCGACCGCCAGTATCTTCGATCACATCAAGGCAGAGATTTTGGCCAATCGGCCCATTGGCTAGCAACTTGAGGTCAGGGGGAGACGCTGCGGAATTGGTGTTAGAGGTTTGTTGATGGATTTCTTTGTTGATGGGCTGAACGGTATTCTCTGGAAGTGTGTCCTTGTTTGCGGTCTGTTGGGGGTGGGTCTTTTTTCACAATCTGGCTGGGTGCCCCGTAGTTCCTGCACTTTGGCGGGATCAAAGCCATTGCCCGTGTCGCCGGGATTCTGGTGCCATTTGGAGAGTTCAAAGATGCTTAAACGTGTCCTTCTGATATCAACGCTCAGTCTCGTTGCGGCTTGTGCAAGCAAATCGGATCAGGCTGTGACTACCCTGTCATGGGAGCAGGCCGTGGATCTGATCAACAGCGGCGATGTGGTCTCGGCCATACAAGCCCACAGCCGTCTGGTGACGCTCAGTTTGCGGGACGGCTCGGTTGAGACGGCGATGGAACCTGAACTTGACGATTTATTCGACGTGATCCGCGAATGCGGCAGCCCCTGTGATAGTATCGCCCTGGCATCGGAGTAGCGTTTTACAGCGCTTTGGGTCGTGCACGAAGTTCTGTCGGAAACAGTGCCCCCATCAATCAAGTCGACAACACTTCCGGCATTGCTTGCCCGCATTTGATCCGGGTTAGCCGGGCCTTTGGGAAATCGGGCCCGTAAGCACCACTGAACCGCAATTCCGCCGCCTGACTACAGGCACAAAAAACCCCGGCTGGAATGCAGCCGGGGTTGCTTTCAAAGGTTCCCTCAGTGGAACTCGATCTCGGTGCAGTCGGTCGAGATCGTGGTGCCTTTGGTGCCTGCGACGATGCCTTCCAGATCGGCCAGCGCGCCGATGGCGGCGGCTTTGCCAGTGGCTTTTGCAAACTGGCAGGCGGCCTCGACCTTGGGACCCATCGAGCCTGCGGCAAAGTCGTATTGCTCGATCATCTCGGGCGAGGCTTTGCGGATCGCGCGCTGGTTCGGGGTGCCCCAATCCAGATAGACCGCGTCAGCGTCGGTGGCGGCCACGAACAGGTCAGCATCGACCTCACGGGCCAGCAACTCGGTCGCCAGGTCCTTGTCGATCACGGCTTCGACCCCGTGCAATGCGCCATCCGTACCGTACGAGGTCGGAATGCCGCCGCCGCCTGCACAGATGACCACGGTGTTCTTCTCGACCAGCCACTTGATGGGCCGGATCTGGAAGATCCGCTTGGGCATCGGCGAGGCCACAACCCGGCGCCACTTGTCGCCGTCGGCCTTGATGATCCAGCCTTTTTCGGCGGCCAGACGCTCGGCTTCTTCCTTTTCGTAGACCGGACCGATGAATTTGGTCGGGTCGGAAAAAGCCGGGTCTTCAGCATCGACCTCGATCATGGTCAGGATCGTGGCCAGCGGCGTTTCGGGCGGCAGCAGGTTTCCCAGCTCCTGCTCGATCATGTAGCCGATCATGCCTTCGGTTTCAGCGCCCAGAACGTCCAGAGGATACACCTCATCGGGGTTATACGCATTGCCCTGCAGGGCCAGCAAGCCGACCTGAGGACCGTTGCCGTGGGTCACGACCAGTTCATGATCCACAGCGATTTTCGACAACGCTTCTGCAGCAACAGCGGTGTTTTCCCGCTGGTTTTCCGCGGTCAGAGCCTGACCGCGGCGCAACAGGGCGTTGCCACCAAGAGCGGTGACAACACGCATTTACTTAGCTCCCCAATGTGGCGACAAGAACCGCCTTGATGGTGTGCATCCGGTTTTCCGCCTGTTCGAACTGAACGCCGGCGGGGCTTTCGAAAACTTCCTCGGTGACTTCCATTTCCGAGATGCCAAACTGTTCGGCGATCTCTTTGCCGACCTTGGTTTCGGTGTTGTGGAAGGCGGGCAGGCAGTGCATGAACTTGACGTTGGGGTTGTTGGCCGCAGCCATCAGTTCCGCGTTCACCTGATAGGGGCTCAGCTGCTTGATGCGGCTTTCCCAGACCTCGGCGGCCTCGCCCATCGACACCCAAACGTCGGTGTGGATGAAGTCGACACCGTCCACAGCGGCTTTGGGGTCTTCGGTGATGGTCAGCTTGCCACCGTAACGTTTGGCCAGCTCTTCCGCCGGGCCGCGGAACTCGTCAGCGGGCCACAGCTCTTTCGGGGCGGCGATGCGCACGTCCATGCCCATCAGGCAGCCTGCGATCATCAGCGAGTGGCCCATGTTCGAGCGCGCGTCGCCCACATAGGCATACTTGATGTCGTGCAGCGGCTTTTCGCCGTATTCCTGCATTGTCAGCAGGTCGGCCAGCATCTGGGTCGGGTGGAACTCGTCTGTCAGACCGTTATAGACCGGCACACCGGCATAGTCGGACAGGGTCTGCACCAGCTCTTGACCGAAGCCGCGATATTCGATGGCGTCGAACATGCGGCCCAGAACGCGGGCGGTGTCCTTCATGCTTTCCTTGTGACCGATCTGCGAGCCTTGCGGGCCCAGATAGGTGACACCGGCGCCCTGGTCCATGGCCGCCACTTCGAAGGCGCACATGGTACGGGTCGAGGTTTTTTCAAAGATCAGGCAGATGTTCTTGCCCTGCAGGTGCTGGATTTCCGAACCGGCGTATTTGGCCCGTTTGAGGTCGCGCGACAGGTCCAGCAGGTAGCGGATTTCGCGTTGTTCGAAGTCGAGCAGTTTGAGGAAGCTACGTCCTTTGAGATTGAAAGCCATTGTGATGTTTCCTTATGTGTGAGTGTGGGTTCAGTCGAGCGGATCGCGCGAGATGGGGCAGGTCATGCAGTGACCGCCGCCGCGCCCGCGGCCCAGTTCCGAACCCGAGATGGTGATGACTTCGATCCCTGCCTTACGCAGCAGGGTGTTGGTATAGGTGTTGCGGTCGTAGGCCACGACGACGCCCGGCTCCAGCGCCACGACGTTGTTGCCGTCATCCCACTGCTCGCGTTCTTGGTTGAAGCTGTCACCGCCGGTCTGGACGATGTGGAACTTCTTGATACCGGCCGCGTCGGCGGCGACGTCAAACAGGTGGCCGCTTTCCTTGCGGAAATCGATAGATCCTTCTTTGTTGCCGGGACGCAGGCTGTAGCATTCAACCTCGTCGCAGACTTCGACAAAGGCGGTTGCGATGTCGCGGTCGCACTGGCTGAACACGGTGTCCAGGTGCATCGCGGCGCGGGTCTTGGGCATCTGGCAGGCCACGACGCGTTCTGCCGCGCCTTTGGCGAACAGGGCCTTGGCAACCTGACCGACCGCTTGCGGTGTGGTGCGTTCGCCCATACCGATCAGGACCGATTTGTTGCCCCAGGGCATGACATCGCCGCCTTCGACGGTGGCCGGGCCATGGTCGGTGTCGGGATCGCCCCACCAGATCTCGAAATCGGCATCCTTGAAATCGGGATGGAATTTGTAGATCGCGGTCACCAGCAGCGTTTCAGGCTTGCGGGCGGGCCAGTACATCGGGTTCAGCGTGACGCCGCCGTAAATCCAGCAGCTGTTGTCACGGGTGAACTGGGTGTTGGGCAGCGGCGGAATGATAAAGCCGTGCTGTCCAAGGTAGTTGCCGAACATGCCGCTGGGCGAGAAAGGCAGGTCTTCGACGGCGATACCGCCGATCAGGAAGGTGGCCAGCGCAGCGGCGGGAAGCTCGTCCAGCCACGAGCGCAGATCGGCCAGCATGCCAACGCCAACCTGGTCGTTGGTGATGCGGCGGTCCAGAATCCACTTACGGGCTTCGGGATCGCGGACAGTTGTTTTCAGCAGGCTCTGGAATTCAAGCACCTCGATTCCGCGTTCTTCCATTTTCATGCGGAAATCGGCGTGATCGGTGCGAGCCTTGTGGACCCAAAGGACGTCATCATAGAGAAGCTCGGAAGCGTTCCCCGGCGTCAATCGCGAATGGGCAAGACCAGGCTCGCAGACCAGAACTTTTCGGAGTTTTCCGACTTCGGAATAAGCACCAAATCCGTTCATTTTTCAGTTCCTTTTAAGGTTGTTTGAGATGTCAGAACACCGTTGCCAAACGTAGATCGGCAGGCCTGCCGTAAGCAGCAGGAACCCCCAGAACACGACCTCTGCGCCGGTTCCGTAGATGGCCCAGAGCGAGTAGAAGAACCCGATGGTAGCCAGTGCTATGACTTTGAAAGACTGCGTCTTTTCAATTTTCCGACCTGTCATCGCGTTGATCATCAGTTCTGCCAACGAGCAGACAAGGTAGGGAAACAGGGTTGAAAGCGTGGCCAGCAGGATGATGAACTCAAACTGCTCGGACAGGCTTTCGGTGTAGTTCATCAGGATCAGACCGCTGGCCATAAGGCTGGACACGATCAGTCCGAATGCAGGGGTGCCAGTGCGCGACAGTTGCGCGAACCGGCGCGGGAACAGCCCGTCGCGGGCAGCCCCCAGGGGAACCTGACCCGAGATCATGGTGAACCCGTTCAGTGTTCCGAATGTAGAGACACAGGCACCAAGCGCGATAAAGCCAGCGCCCGTCAGTCCCCACATGCTTTCGGCGACCAGGGCCAGCGGCGCGTTGCTGCCAGCCAGATCGGACGCGGGCAGAACACCCAGCGCCACGATGGTCACGCCGATATAGACCGCCGCCGCGATGCAGGTCCCAAGAATGGTTGCCCGCGGGATGGTTTTTTCCGGCTCGGCCACCTCGCCCGCAGGCACGGTGGCGGATTCCAGTCCGATAAAGGCCCACAATGTCAGGGCGGCACAGGCCGCGATGGCAGAAATAGAGCCTTGGCCACTGGTGTTGACCGGAGTGAAATTCGCACTGTCGATATAAGCGATGCCCAACACGATAAGTGCAACTATAGGCAGGAGTTTCATCAGTGTTGTGACAAGTTGAATCAGACCTGCCTCTTGCACACCACGGATGTTCATCCATGTCAGCAGCCATATGGCGCCGAGCGATGTGGCCAGACCGGCCAGATGACTCTCGCCGATGGCCGGAACCATAAAGCTCAGGTAGCTGGCAAAGGCGACGGCGACCGCCGCATTGCCCGACCACAGAGCAATCCAGTAGCCCCAGGCGATCAGGAACCCGGCGAAATCGCCGAAGCCTTCTCGTGCATATGCATAGGGGCCACCGGTTTTCGGGCTGAGCACAGCGAGCCGCCCGAAGATCAGGGCCAGCGTGACCGCGCCGATGGCGGTCACGATCCAGCCCACGAGTGAGATGGGACCGAACTCTGCCAGTGCCGAAGGCAGCAGAAAGATGCCGGACCCGATCATGTTGCCGACAACGAGTGCCGTGCACATCCACAAGCCGAGGGACGGCTGGCGGGCATTCATGCCATTGGAGGTGACAGCGGCACTCATCGGATCACACCATTGCTGCGGCGCTGAGGCCGATGACGATGATGACGGTCACGATAATCAACAGCGGCCAGACGAACTTGAGCCAGCGCTGATAGGGCACGCGACCCAGGGCCAGACCACCCATGACAACGGCCGAGGTCGGAGTCACAAGGTTCACCAGACCCGAAGCGGACTGATAGGCGGTGACGACCAGGTCACGACCGACGTTCGAGAAGTCCGCCAGCGGTGCCATGATCGGCATGGTCAGAACAGCCAGACCCGAAGAGGACGGCACGAGGAATGACAGCACGGCCTGCAGACCGAACATGGTGTTGATGAAGGCCACCTTGCCAAGACCGTTCACTGCGCCTTCGGCCCAGTAAAGAACGGTGTCGGTCATGTTGCCTGCGTCCATCACCACGACGATACCGCGGGCGATACCGATCACCAGTGCCACGCCCAAAAGGTCGCGCGCACCGTCGACGAAGGTCGAGGTGAACTCTTCCTCGCCCATCCAGTCGATGACGCCGACCACCAGCGAGGCCGCGATGAACAGAGCCGACATCTCGGCCATCCACCAGCCACCAACAGAAACACCCCAGATCATGACGCCAAAGCTGGCGGCAAAGATCGTCAGGATGATTTTCTGCTTGCCGGTGAATTCAACCGGACCATCGGCATCTTTGCCGCCGGTCAGGAAGTGCGCCTCGTTCGATTCTCGTCGGTCTGCTACGATCGACAGGTCTGGATTGGTGCGAACACGTTCCGCATATCGCATCACGTAGACCACGCAGGCCAGCCAGCCGACGATCAGGATGGCAAAGCGCAGCAGGATACCGCTGGTGAACGGCACTTCGGCAGCGTTCGATGCGATAACGGTGGCGAAGGGGTTGATTGTGGACCCCAATGTCCCAATACCCGCGCCCAGCATGATTATGGCGACCCCGGTCAGCGCGTCATAGCGTGCCGCGATCATCACCGGAATGACAAGCGCATAGAAGGCCAGCGATTCTTCGGCCATACCGTAGATGGTGCCGCCTGCGGCGAACATCGCCATCAGGATCGGGATCATCCACTTTTCGCGGCCTTTCATCTTGGCCATGGCGCTGGCGATACCTGCGTCAATCGCACCGGTTTTGGTGACGACACCCAGGAAACCGCCGATGACCAGCACGAACAGTGCGATGTCGATGGCACCCGCTTCGTAGCTGGCTGGATTGTAGAACCCGGCGATCGGCGCCATCAGAACGTCATAGACACCCTGAGGTGTAGATTCGACCACCGAATATGTGCCCGGAACCGGAACATCCCGGCCCAGATCTTCATTCAGAACTCTGTCGTACTGTCCTGCCGGAACAATCCAGGTGGCCAGCGCGACCACGGCGATCAGGGCAAACAGAATAGTGTATGCGCTAGGGAATTTGAGCTTCATGTCGAGCCCCCCTCTAAGAGATTAGCGATTTTTTGAGAGATGCTAAGCTGCGACTCATATCGGCCGCAGCGTTGGCAGGTCGCCGCCCTGATAGGCCCGGAGGAAAAACGATTCTTTGAGATAAATCAAATTCTGCAAAACTCCGGCACGTCAGCCTGAAAATTTTCGAAACCCTGTAAGCACTTTGATTTACGTCAAAAAATAAATTCGCATTTTTGCTCAATATTTTAGGATCCAACGATTTGGACCGTAACGTCAGCGCCGGGTGAGAGAGGTGCTGGCAGGTAAGACGGCTGTGCTACAGGCCGCAGAATCATGAGCAAAACAGTGAAAGGCGGGCTTGTGACGCAGCCTTTGGCAGCGAAGATTACCAGTTCATCTAGTGGCGGATCAGGTCCATGTTTGGTCCTAGGCACCCGTTTGAATTGTACCTGATCTGGTCTGCATCGAATTGATCAACGTGATCCGGAAAACTCGGTTCACGCACCGGCCGCAGCCCGTTCGAGCAATTTGTCCAACTTGCGGTCAAGGCCCACACATAATTCTGCTTTCAAAGGGATCAGCAACGGAACCAACAGCCGAAGAGGTTAAACCGAGGCTTGTCCAACGAGCCAGCGCGCCTTTATCGAACGCCTTCCACGACCCCCTCAGTGTCGGCTGACCAGTTCACACCTGTATCAATGGGGTGAATTGGACGAGGTGTTTTTTTGAAATCTATTCGCGACAATTCGGGAGAGGTCAGGCCCGGACCGTCGATTTCGACAACGCGGTCAGGTGGGAAAAACTCGTCGAACCCCGCTCTGAAATGGCCGCGGGATTTGACTACGATTGTGTTGAAGTCCGCGATGTCCAATCCAAATCGCTCTATGAAGGCAGGCTCGCATAGCTGGCGACGAATGCTGGAAACGATGATCAAAACGCCCTCGCACCTCAGAAGCGCACATTGGCCAAGGTCTTGCTGGCCGCCCGCGTAAAGGCCGCGTCGGCAAATTACCGGGCCATCGGCCAATTTAACGACCTCGACGTCGGCTGCGTGACGCTCGGACTGGGAGTCGATTTCAGAGCGGTTGAATTCAGCCCGAAAGATTGCGCCCTCGCCAAGTTGAGCCGCTTCTGCGGCGAGTTCGGGATCAAAAAGCATTCCGACCAAGGCGTTCTCGACGCCTGCTTCGAGCATGGCTTGCAGAATGGCCAGCGTGTTGCCACGCCCGCCGCCGCCCGGATTGTCCGCGACGTCCGCATAAATGCGAGAGGTGCTTGAGTCCGACATATACCTGACGGCATCCGGTATCGAGGTGAGGTCAATCCGAAATTCACCTCGTGCATCCCAAAATGCTTTTGCAATGGTGCGTGCCGTTTTAAGCGCCGATGTGGAGTTGTCTGCCGTGACAGTCACGTTCACGCCAGCTTTCGAGGAATCGCCGACAGAAAAGCCAGCGCACAGCGAAACGTTCCAGATCGGACCGGTCGCTTGCGCTACGGCGAAATTCATCAACCGACCGTATGGTCCGCCAGTCGTATCCAGAGTGGTTGAGGGCGGAATGAACGGCAAGCGGACCAATGCGCGTCCTGTCTGCTCTCCGTTCAGAAGGCGTTTCATCGCGGCAGCGGCTTCCTGTCCCCGTTCAAACTGGTCCACATGCGGATTGGTTCGATATGCGGCAATAAAATCCGCGCCAGCAATCATGGCCGGGCTGACATGGGCATGTAAGTCCAACGTGACCACAAGTGGAGTTTCCGGCCCTACCATGCTACGGATCAGGGAAATCAGGGTCCCATCCGGGTCTTCGTCATTGGTTGCGATGCAGGCCCCATGCGCATCCAGATAGACGCCATCCACATCCGCCGGAAGCCGATCCCGAACCTCTTGCAAAAGGTCGTCGAAGAACGGGCCATCCATCATGCCGCCCGCACCCGCAAAGGCCGCAAACACCGGGACGGGTTCGAAATTGCCAAAGCTCTCTCTGAACCCTCTTGTGCCTGCCGAGGCCAGTTCCGGTTTTTCTTTCAGGTCCCGGGCAAAGTCTTCGCCGATGGCCAGGCGTTGGGCGGCAAAATCCGCGCGCGCCGTTATTGGGGCAGCGCGATTGCTTTCCAGGTGGAAATGGATCAGGGCAATCCGTGGCAGAGTCATGTTTTCGGTTTCACTATATGTGGTGGTCGCTCTGGTTACTGGCTAGCGACGCTCCAGTGCGATAAGCAGATCGGTCCGGGATCTCGACCGGTGTTTCTTCAGTGCTGCCGCCGCTTCTTCGGCGCGGCGTTCCATCGCCAAACCCATGATCAGCGCGTGTTCTTCATCAACCAACTGGACGTAATCGGGTTCGAAGATCCTCTTGGGCAGCAGAATCCGGCGGTATCGTTCGGAATGCAGGCTGAGGGTGCGGATAAAGAACTGATGCCATTCCGAGGTATGTGCGCCGATCAGGGCCAGATGGAATTCCCGGTGGAAATACTCCCGTTCGATCAGCGAGGTTCCTTCCCGCGCGCGCTCGCGTTCCAGCCTGTGAAACGCCAGAACCATGCGTTCTTCCCACTCGGTATCCCCATGCTGGATCGCCTTGATAAAAGCCTGCGATTCCAGCTGGTCCCTTAAATCGAGCACTTCGACCAGATCCTCGGATGACAGATCGCGGACGCTGAAACCCGTCATGCCTTTGGTTTGCACAAAGCGCTCACCCGCAAGCCGGTTCAGGACTTCGCGGCATGATCCGGTCGAGCCGCCATACTCGGATGTCAGCTCGCGCACCTTCAGCTTTTGCCCCGGTTCCAGCTTGCCTGACCGGATGTCCTCGAGAATCGAATCGTAGATTCGGTTCGTTATGGGCTCTTTGGCGGTCGAGGCCGCCGAGGTGGGCAAAATTTCCGTGCGCATTCTTCATGTTTAACATGCGATCGGGCATCAGAAAATAGTCGAATTTGAAATTATTGACCGATAATTGCACGTCTGCTACAAATCTGCTAATCATCGAAATAATAGAAATGTTCGAACATATGACTGGACACTACGACATAGCCCCCATGCCGGACCAGATCGACGGCGAAATCTTGTCGATGCTGTCGGGTGTTTCGGTCGCAACGGTCGGTCATCTGACCTGGACCGGCTTTGTGGATCATCACCGCATCACCCCGCGCCAGTCCGAGAAGCGCATCATGGGAACAGCCGTAACGCTGCGGCTGCCCACGCCGGATTCCACTCTGCTCCACTATGCGTCGGGACGGGTGCGCCCTGGCGACATCGTCGTGATTGATAGGGCAGGGGATACCCGTCTGGCCTGTCTTGGCGGCAATGTTGCTTTTGGGTTGGTGCAGGCGGGTGCGATCGGTGCCATTGTCGATGGCCCGATCTGCGATCCTGACGAAATCCGCGAACATGGTTTTCCGGTCTGGTCCCACGGTGTTTCGCCTATCACCACGCGTCGGACCGGCCCGGCTGGCAGCCTGAACCTGCCCGTCAACTGCGGCGGCGTTGTGGTTCATGCGGGCGATCTGATCATGGCCGACGAGAGCGGCGTGATCTGCATCCCTCGCGCTCAAGCCGCAGAGCTCGCCAATGCAGCGGCGGCGAAAGAGAACACCAGCACCCAGCGCCGGGCGGAGATGAAGGCCGGGGCCACCTTGGGTGCTTTGTCCGGTGCCGATGATCTGGTCGCGCAATACGCCGTGACCGTGGAGACAGCGCAATGACCCAGCTTGCCGCAACCACCATCCTGAACGCCCGCGCGGCCGTTGCCGCCGACACGCCCTTTCTGATCCCGGTGGGATCGACCGAACCGCACGGGTGCTATACGCCCATGGGGGATTACCGGTTGGTCGATGTGGTTGCGAAACGTCTGGCCGAGGCGACAGGTTGCATCGCCGTGCCGACGCTGCCCTTTGGCCATGCCACCTATTTTCAGAATGCCCCCGCAGGCATCGCCCTGTCGGCCGAGACATTTGCGGCCGTATTTTCGGAAATCGTTGAGGGCCTCATTCGGGACGGCGTTCGGAATATCCTTGTCCTGAACGGGCATGGCGGCAATGCCGGGATCATCGCCAATCAGCTTCGGTTGGCGCGTGCCAAGCACGGCATCATCATTCCTTCGGTCAATGTCTGGGGCAAGTTCGACGACGATGTGTGGAACCGCGCACAGCCCGAGTTCGGCATTCGCGCCAAAGGCCACGGGACCGAGCCGATGGGCTCGCTCAGCCGCTATCTGTTCCCCGATGACTGCCCCCCGCAGCAGGACGTGTATCGTGAGGGCAAGGGCGAAATGAACGGAATCCCCCTTGTCTCGATGCATCAGGGCAAGTTCGAGGATCTGGACATAAACCTACCCGTTTATGCCGAGGACATCAGCGAAGACGCAAAAATCAACGGCGAAAACGTGCCGTTCCGTGCCGAGGCAGGCAAGATCTTCTTCGACGACATCCTGCAGAAGCTGACCCGCTTTGTGGATGCTTACTTCAACCTCAAATCTGCGCATACCAATCAAGGGAGAACACCATGTACAGAACACTTAAAAGCGTAGCCGCAAGCGCGACGATCGCGCTGGCCGCGATGGCCGGTGCGGCAACCGCAGCCGACAACTTTCCGAACGGGCCGGTCACAATCGTTGTGGGCGCGAAACCCGGTGGCGGGCTTGACACATTGTCCCGCATCTTCGCGCCGGCTTTGACCGAAGCGCTGGACGACCAGCCCATCGTCGTGGCGAACCGTCCGGGTGCAGGTCAGCTGATTGGCCTGAAATACACCAAGCCTGCAAAGGCTGACGGCCAGACGGTCGTGATGATCTCGGGCTCGGCCATGATCGCGACGATGGTCAAGGAAACCGGCGTCGACGTTCTGAACGACTTCAAACCGGTGGCGCATGTCGCCGTGGCAAACCTGGCCGTTGTTGCGCCCAAGGCGCGCAACCTGAACTCGGTTGCCGATCTGAAACAAGCCATTCTGGACGCGGATGCGGCAGGCGAACAGCTTCGCTGGGCCCATACCGGTAAGGGCTCGATCACCGACGTGGCAATGACAAGCTGGCTGCTGGCCAACGGTCTGCAGGACAAGGTGCAGGACGTGCCCTTTGCGGGCGGTGCCCCGGCCCGTGCTGCGATCATCGGCGATCAGGTGGCCTTTGGCGTGGTTGGCACGCACCACTATCTGGCCAACCTCGACACCATGAGCGCCATCGGCGTCATGGCCGAAGAACGTGATGGTCTGGCCCCCGACATGAAGTCTTTTGCCGAACAGAACACCGAGTTCGTCGCCATGCCCGCGCCCTACATCGTGCTGGCCCCCAAAGACACGCCGGACGAGGTTGTTGCCGAACTGACGGCGGCGTTCAAATTCGCCATCGACGACCCTGCGACGCAGGAAAAAGTCAAGAACGCGAACCTGAATGTCGTGTTCATGGATGGTGCTGAAACCCACGAGCACATGAAAGTCCTCATGGATGCATGGCGTCCGACGACCGACTCGGTCGCAGGCTCGCTGTAAGAGCATCTTGATCAGGACCAGAGGCGGTGCGCTGCCTCTGGTCAACGGAATGAGGGAGAGAGAGAGATGCCTAAGTGGCTTGACGGCGAGATCCTGTTCGGGATCTTCATGATCGTTGTTTTTCTGGCGGGCGCGTATGATCTGCTGTCCGTTGGTGGCTTGGCCGGGATTGCGCAGGACAGCGGAGTTGCCTTTGCATTGGCCATCATCGTCCTGTCGGTCATCTTGCTGGCCGTGGTTATCCTGTCGCCCGCAGCACGTGCCAGTCTGGAAGAGCGCGAGGACCCGGATGCCTATTTTCCGTTCATGACACGGCGCGGCGTTCTGATTGGGCTGGTGGGCTGTGCCTATCCGATCCTGTTCTGGGCTGCCGAATACATCATCGCCACCACCATCGTGGGCTTTGTCGCGGTCAGCCTGTTTACCGGAGCGTTCGGTCGCAAGCAGGCAACGATCGCGGTGTGTTTCACCCTGATTTCCTACCTTCTGTTCTTCTTTGTGCTGGGCATCACCGAAGGCGACGGCGCGCTGATTTCGACCGGGTTGAACGACAAGGTGCCCACATGGCGCCGCGACTTCTTTGCCGCGTTCTGAACGCATCCGAAGACCGATCAAAAGGACCTAGAATATGTCTCCATTCCTGGAAGGTATGTCGGCGTTCATCACCAGCCCCAGCGCAGTGATTGTTGCCATCATCGGCTCGGTTGCGGGTATTCTCGTCGGTGCCGTGCCCGGCCTCAGCGGTACCACGGCTGTTGCTCTGCTTCTGCCCTTTTCGTTCTATCTGGATCCGCTGATCGCGTTGATCCTGATGTACACGATCTCAAAATCATCGGATTTCGGCGGCTCGATCCCCGGAATTCTGTTCAACACTCCCGGGACCCCTTCCGCGGCGGCAACCATGATCGAAGGTCATCCGCTGGCGCGGAAGGGTTACCCGGTAAAGGCGCTGCGTGCGGCCACGGCGGCCTCGGCCACGGGCGATTTCTTCTCGGAATGTCTGCTGATCTTCGGTGCGGCCTATCTTGCCGTTTACGCCGTGAAAATCGGCCCGCCCGAGCTGGTGACGATCTATATTCTGGCCTTTGTGGTGATCTCGTCGATCATCGGTGAATCGATGATCAAAGGCATCATCAGCACCTTGTTCGGCATCACTCTGGCCTTGGTCGGGTTCGACCCGATCTCGGGCAACCTGCGCATGACCTTTGATCAGCTGCCGCTGATGGATGGCCTGCCGCTGGTTCCGGCGCTGATCGGTATCTTTGTGGTCGGCGAAGTGTTCCACCGCTTTGACGTTCGGGATTTCGGCGCGACCTCGCACAAAGACCAAGAGAACCAGAAAAACGAAGTCAGCAAACCCGACGACACGTTCGGCCTTGCGGATTATCTGCGGGTTCTGCCGACGATCGTGCGGTCGATGTTCATCGGGGCCTCGGTCGGCATGTTCCCCGGCATCGGAGCCTCGGTTGCGTCGTTCCTGTCCTTCGGCGAGGCGCGACGTCAGGCCAAGCCCGATGATGAATGGGGCGATGGCGAGGTCAAAGGCGTCGCAGCATCCGAGGCGGCCAACAACGCAACCTCGGGCGCGAACCTGATCCCGCTGCTGACGCTTGGGATCCCCGGTTCAACGCAGGCAGCACTGCTGGCGGGTGCGATGCTGATCCACGGCATCACAGTGGGCCCGCAGGTGTTCACCGAAGACGCCAATCTGATCTATGCGCTGTTCAGTGCCGGTCTGTTCTGCATCATCGCCTATTTCGTCGTGGGCTTCTGGTTCAGCCCGATGATCGGACGGATCATTCTGGCGGTGCCTGCGCGGATCACTTATTCGCTGATCCTGATGATCTCGGTCTCGTCGGCTTATGTGCTTCAATCGTCCTTGTTCGACGTTTGGATCATGGTCCTGTTTGGCGTACTTGGCTATCTGTTCCGGCGCTACAACTACAACATCCCCGCCTTCATGATCGCCCTGCTTCTGGGCGGCGGTATGGAGCGCGCCGTGCGCCAGACCATGCTGCTGGACAACGATGGCCTCTGGATCATCTTCCAGCGCCCGATTTCGCTGACGATCCTGATCCTGACGGTGATCATGATCATCATGCGGATCAGAAAAGCCCGGATGAACAAGGCGCTTGCCGCCATTCAGGACGATTGATCCCAAACACGGGTCTCTGCCCTCTGCCAGACGCAGGCAGAGGGCGGGGCCTTTTCAATGCATGAGGTCTCTTATGGCTATTCCTTCTGAAATCGCCGCCTTTGCCGGTGAAATGACCAGCTGGCGCCGACATCTCCATGCCCACCCCGAGCTGGGGTATCAGGAGTTCGAGACCTCGGATTTCGTCGCCCGGCACCTGACGGAATGGGGCATCCCGTTCGAGCGCCTGACCGAGACCGGCATTGTCGCATCCCTGCGCGTAGGCGACGGCAACCGCGCGGTGGCCTTGCGGGCTGATATGGACGCGCTGCCGATGGAAGATCAAGGCGACGCGCCGTGGGCCTCGACCGTGCCGGGGGTCATGCATGGCTGCGGCCATGACGGGCATACCGCAACGCTGTTGGGTGCGATGAAATACCTGTCGCAGACGCGCCGGTTCTCGGGCACGGTTCATGCGATCTTTCAACCCGCCGAGGAAGGGCTGGCCGGGGCCAAAAGCCTGCTTGAGGCGGGCCTCTTCGAAAAGTTCCCTGCCGACATGGTGTTTGGCCAGCACAACGACCCACTATTGCCCGAAGGTGTGATGAGTGTGGTCAAAGGCCCGACAATGGCCGCGTCCGACCGGTTTTCGATCACGGTCACGGGCAAGGGTGGTCACGCCGCGCGCCCGCATCACACTGTTGATCCCCTGATCGCCGGGGCGCAGGTTGCTTTGTCTCTGCAGACGATCCTCTCGCGCCGCATCGATCCGTTGGAGAACGGCGTGATCTCGGTCACGCAGTTTCATGCAGGCACCACAGGCAATGTGATCCCCGAGGTGGCTGAACTGCAAGGCACCGCCCGCAGTCTGACGCCCGAGGTTCAGGACGAGCTTGAAAGGCTGATTTCCGAGGTTGCCCGCAACGCGGCGGCAACGATGGGGGCCGAGGTCGCCGTCGATTACCGACGCGGCTATCCGCCTGTGATCAACGCGGACGCGCCGACTGATTTCGGCATGGATGCCGCGATTGCCGTTGTTGGCGGCGAGAATGTGATGCTGAAGCGGCCACCGGCAATGGGGGGTGAGGATTTCGCCTTTTTGGCACAAGCGCGCCCCGGTTGCTTTGCCCGGATCGGCACCACCAAACCCGGAGAGCAGGCCGTGCCGCTGCACAATCCGCGTTACGATTTCAACGATGATGTCCTGCCCGTCGGCGCGGCGTGGTTTGCCGAGGTCGTCGAGACCGTGCTGGCCCCGACCAGCATGCCCAACTGATATGGGCACTGTTCTGGAACGCTTCGCGGATTGGTGTATCTTTTCCCAATCGACAGAACGTCAGCGCGCACTTACGGCCGCTGCAATCAATAGAACCGCATCCCGAATGCGAAATGCAAGCCGGGTTTTCCATGTTCTATTGCATCGCGCGTGCCGTGCGGGCGGGCCGGTTGTACGTCGCGGATTATACCCCTGAAGGGATCGAGGTCTATGCGGACGAACCTCTGCTGGGCCAGATCAAGATGGCTCACTACACAGTCGAGGAAGAAGCGTTCGAAGACTTTCTGCCGCGTATCCTGACCGCGGCACTCGTGGACGGATCGTTAGTCGAGCGGGTTACGCGCAATCCAAAGGGCAACATCACCAAGCCATTCTTGGAGACGCAGAAACGTGAAAAATTCCTCGACTGTATGGGTGGACACTCAAGCGCAGAGGGTCTTTACGAACAGTTGCAACACTTGGTTGCGCTGAGGTCTCTGGGCGTCTTCATCCCATTGTTTTGGTGAAGTCGCTGGGCCTGAGCCCATCATCAGGTGCGCAGCAGATTTCGGACGGTGCTTCAAAGCAAGCCTGCGTGAATATCGCGTGGGATTGCAGAGTTACCTGCCAACGAAGAGGCCACGCATTTCCTCTCCCGTCCAGCCTAAAAGTACTAAGCAGCGGTCAGTTCCGACAGAACCGTTACGTGCCGGAGTACCTTATCCGGTGGCAAAGGGTGGATGGGTCATCCAGTATTGCCCCGTAGTTTTGCGGCAAATCGTCAAACACTGTTTCACCTAAAATAAGCGCGTCCAGAGCCGGGTCTTTCAATAAGGCGATAGCCTTGCTCAATCGCCTGCGGTGATCCCAGCGTGCGGCCATATGCGCGGGGATGCGCCCCACCTGACTGCTGACGATCCGCAATCTTTCCTGATGAAACTGGGCACCCAACGGCACGTTGCTTATACGATTTCCGTACCAACTGGCTTCTACGATTGTCGCCTCGGTCCCTGCGGCGGCTATGGCGGTTGCCAGCCCTTCAGAAGTCGCGGAAGCATGGATCACAACATCCGAGTTCCGAGGTGCCGCGTCCGGGGTCGCAAAGTTATAGCCAAATTGCTGCGCAAGCAGGGCCTTGTCGGGGTTGATATCCACGATGCAGACCTCGGTTCCCGGGATCTTTGCGCAGAGATACCCGGTCAAAGCCCCCACAACTCCGCCGCCGACAATGGTGACCCTGCTTCCAGCAGACACGCCCGCATCCCAAACAATGTTCAACGCTGTTTCCATATTGGCCGCCAAAATGGCGCGGGCGGGCGGGATGTCGGGGCTGACCGTGACAGCTGAGTGCGAAGGTACGCTGAACTGAGTTTGATGAGGATGCAGAACAAAAACGACCTCACCCGCCCGTGGACCGGATTGCACGGTTCCAACCGCTGCATAGCCGTATTTGATCGGGAATGCGAAGCTGCCCTCCTGAAACGGTGCGCGCATGGTGTCAAAAACGCTCGGCGGAACCTGCCCCCGGTACACCAGACGTTCCGTGCCCCGGCTGATGCCTGAGTACAGTGTTTTGACCAGTATGTGGTCCGGCTGTTCTGTTACAGCCACGTCCCGGAATTCAGCGATTTCAGCTTGAGTGATCCAAAAAGCTCTGGCGGTTGGGTTTGTATCGGCTGTCATTGTCCAGATTTGGTTTGGCGGGTGTCAGGGTCCGTAGGCAAAGGAACGTCAGGGCGCATGGGCTGCTGTGCGACATGGAAGAGGATACGACATTTCTTGCACAAGTGCAGGTTCAAGCGTGCAGTCAAACAGCACATCCGTGCCAAGACCATAGGCATCCGTTTTGGGGCGCAGCGCTTGCGCCAGACTTGCGACCGGCGACGTGGTCAACCCTTGTGGGCCAGCGCCGATCAACAACGGCGCAACCGCGACGTGCAGCCGGGTCAGAAAGCCGGCCTGGAGGAATTGCGCAATCGTTATCCCGCCACCTTCGACCAGAATCCGGTTCAACCCGCGTTGACGCAATGCTTCAAGAATCTGTTCAGGTGAAATCCAGCGGGTTCGCGGCAGCTTGATCACCTCGATATGGTCCGGGCGTGGCACATCCACGGATTGGATGACGATGCAGCGTGCGGTGTGGTCCTGCATCAGGCCAAGGTCGGTGGGCATGCGCCCGTTTGGGTCAATGATCACGCGAACCGGGTTTTGCCCCTTTACCATGCGGACCGTCAGGCGCGGATTGTCATGAAGCGCTGTTTTCACGCCAATCACAACCGCATCGGACAACGCGCGTAGCCGATGCAGGTGCAAAAGGCCGTCACGCCCCGAGATATCTTTGGCGTCCCCCGAAACAGTCGCAATGCGTCCGTCCAAAGACTGCCCGATCTGCGCTACCACCTGGCCTGATCCTTGCGGCTGCGCCAATGCACCATAAAGCGCGATGGCCCGCTTTTCGCCCTCGGTCCAGTCCGGTCCGCACAAACAGCCCTGACCCGCCCGCACGGCGAGAATGCGGTCCCAAACCCTGGCGGTTACGTCAACGTCGTGCATCGGGGCCTCCGGGTTCTGCTGCGCTTTGACGGGTCTTTCGCTTCGGGATTGCCAAGTGGTCGGAATGGCCAATTATCCCCTCGGTGTCAGAGACGGCGTTTTGCCTGTCCCGGCACCATCCCGGCGCTTGCATGGCACCTGCTTCGTGCGCGGCGCGCCCAATTCCGGTCAACAGCATGTGGTGGAGGGCTGTTTCTTCCACCCCGAGCCGCCACGGGCTGTCGGCTGAAATGACATCGCAGCCCCTTTCCTGGCACAGTTGGGTAAATTTTGAACCCGCGTCCGGGCCGAGAGCCGGGCCCATGCCTTTGTCTTTCTTCTGATGTCGGTTGAACGCCTGGGTAATGGCATCGTCGCGCAGGTCGCTGGGGGACCAACGCATGATGCCGTTATAGTTGAGGGCGGTGTAAATCGGTATCCCTGCGCTGAACGCCTGTGTCATCAGCGCGTCGACCCAGTCTTCCGGCATAAGGTCGAACAGGGCCGATGCTGTAATCAGCCCCACCCCGTCAAGGGGCAGATCGCCAGCATGGCGCAGGTCGCCCAGAACACACTCTGCCTTGGGATGGCGGGCATTGGCGATGCCCAGCAGGGCCGGATCATTGTCAAAGAACCGCCAGTGCAAATCCGGGAACCCGGCGGCCGCAAAGGCCCGCGCAGTTGAACCGGTGCCGCTACCCAGATCAAGGATCGTCATCCCGCCATCTACGCAGGCGGCGGCCTGCGCCAACAATCCCGGCGCGCGCGCTGCGTGATCGACCGGTTCCCGCAGGCTCAGCCAATCCGGTTGGAAAAGGGTCTCAGATGTCTGCTTCATACCATCCACGTGCCACATGGCTTTCGTGCAGTTGGACCCGGATTCGCCGGACACGGCCATTGTCACCAAGCCCGCTGGTTTTGGCGACAGTTCTGAGCTGATCCCAGATGTGGTGGCACAGGAATTCCGTCGTGGTGATTTTCCCCTTGAACGCAGGCACGTCGTCCAGATTGGCGTAGCGCAGGGGGGCCAGGGTCTGTGCCAGGGCTTCGGTGGCCAGACCGATATCAACGACCAACCCGTTTTCATCCAGATCTTCGGTGTAAAAGGCCGCATCCACAACAAATGTGGCCCCGTGAACCCCCTGGGCAGGGCCAAAAACGGGTGAGGGCAGGGAATGTGCGATCATCACGTGGTCGCGGACTTCGACGGCAAACATAAGCGTTCCAGTTCATTGCAGGGGAATGGGAGTGTAAAAGGGCGACTCATCGGGCAACCTTTGTGATCACATCTATGAAAGCCTGCGTGGTGTCATGCCAGGTCGGCAACTTCGCGGCCCTCTGTTCCGAGGCCCGCGCAGCCTGAGCCAGTAGATCGGGATGTTCCAGAAGGTTGCGTAATTCTGCGGCAAAGGCTTCGGGTCGGTCCGGGGGCACCAGACAACCCGCATCGCCAACCGTGTCCGGAACTGCACCAACCGCGCAGGAGACTACGGGCAACCCGTGCAACATCGCCTCGCTCAGGACCATTCCGTAGCCTTCGTACCGCGTGGCCAAGGCAAAGATACTGGCGCGCCGATAGGCACCCTCGATCGCGGCGGCATCCACTTCGCCCGCCAGATGGACACGGTGCCCGAGGTCTGCGTTGTTGATCCGTTCCCGCAAAGCAGCCGTGTAGTCAGGATCTTGTGGTCGGCCTATGATTTCAGCTTGCCAGGGCAGATCGGCAATTTGCTCCAACGCCGCGATCAGCACGTCATGCCCTTTGCGCAGGGCCAGCAATCCAACGCTCAGGATAAGAGGCGGTGAAACGGGCGCGGGTATGGTCTGTGGACGGTTGAAGCCGGGATGGGCCACAGTTATGCGATCCGAAGAGACCCCGAAATCAGCCGAAAGCGTCCGAGCGATATGGGTGCTGGTCACGATGACATGCGCGGTATGCTGCAGAACGGCAGCCTCATTGCGGATCAACTCCGCCGCCCGTGCCGGGGGCACACCGGTTTCAAGGCCAAGCGGATGGTGAACAAGCGCGATGACCGGCGCGTCGATGTTGGCAACCCCGTCGGGGGGCATCGCGCCCAGAGCCAGGCCATCTACGATGATCGGGGCAGAGCCCGGAACGGATTGCAGAGCATCCAAAGCGGTTTCCATATCCCCGGGCGGTGCGTCCGGAAAGCTGCCAGGCAATTGCAGATGTTTGGTCGCACATCCGGTCTTGTTCAGCAAAGCCAGCACCGTTGCGTCATAGATATAACCTCCGGTGCGCTGATCCTTGTCTCCGGGTATCGCAAAAACTGCGTTCATTATGCTTTTTCCAATGATCTGGTTTCTAAAGAAGACTCTGTTCGAACGAACATAAAACCAAAGGCGGGGAAAGCGGCCAGTAGCATGACCGCACCGTAGCAGATGCCCATGGCGATCCCGGCCTCGGCCGAAGCGCCCGCCAATGGCAAGAGGGCAGCCGCGGCGCCTTCTCTCCACCCCCACCCCGCGATTGAGAGCGGGATGAGCATCGCGCAAAGGACCAGAGGCAGGATCGTAAAACAGGCCTCAAGGGGTAATACGGTGCCGATCGCCCGCGCACAGGCATAAAGGCCAAAGATCAACAGGGCAGTCGCCGTCACCGCATGTAACACGATATCTGGCCGGGCCAAAAGGCCAAGGCTGAATCGTGTGAATCTTGCGGTCACTCTTGCCTTTGCAAACCACACGATGGCGCTTGTCGCAAGGATCAGGCCGGCGCCCAGAATCCATCCTGTGGCATTGGGCCACTGAATTCCCCCGGGCAAGATTAGCGCGGCGCTCAGGCCGACGACGAGGATCATCAGCAGGGCAGTCTGCCCCAGAAGCCGTTCCGCCAGCACGGATTGGGCGGCGCGTTTCAAGTCGCCGTGGTGTCGCGCTCGAATGGCGCGGCTGACATCTCCGACAACACCGCCGGGCAGGATCGAGTTGGCGAGCAGGGAAATATAGTACTCCCTCAGCGCTCTAAAGTAGCTGATGTCCAACGCAAGGGCGTGCGCCGTGATCTGCCACCGGCGCGCCATGGACAACGTGCTGCAACTGAGCGCCAGAACGGCAATTGCGATCCAGACGGGATCGGCATCGCGCAAACGTAACCAGACATCTACGGCCGCGCAGTACCACAGCAAGCCGCCCAAGAGCGCAAGCGATCCGAGTAGCCGTAGCACGCGTCCGGTCATTGCCCCGCCTCCGCCAGTTGGGCAGAAGAGGTGAACGCTGCAAGGAAATCATCCCGGAAGGAATCCATACGACGCACCGGTCCGTCTGCCTGCGGCACTATCCCATTTGTCCACCCCCAGTGGTTGATATGCGACAGCACCTCGGGCGGGCCGATCACGTGGACGGGGACATCCCGATTGTCACTGCCAGCCACAAATCCGGCGGCTTGATGATCCCCTGCTACAATGACGAGGGGGGCTTGCGGGCCCAGATTGGCGACGTGGGAAAATACGACCTGCAGGCTGTAGTCGACCGAACGTCGATAGGCGTCGCGCACCGCGTCCCGATCCTTCCACAATTCACGCGGCGACGGGCCCTGTTCGGCCATCGGGTTGAATACGGTTCCATCCCCCACATCCTTCCAAGGGACCATATGTGGCACCGGCGTCCATGGCGCGTGTGACGAGATCAGAGCCACCTGAACAAAGTCAGGCCTTGGATCAGGGGGTAACAGGTCGGGATATGCCGCAAGCGTAAACTGATCGGGCATCGTCACCCAGTTGAATCGCTTGCCCTGATAAGGAATGTCTGCTGCTGCAAAAACATGGTCGAACCCCATCGCGCTGCTTTCTGGCCACGCCAGTGTGATGGCTGGCATGATCGCTGACGTGCGGTACCCGGCATCCTGCGCGTAATGGAACAACCACTTGCGACCGCTTGCGATCATCGCGTTGTACCGACCGTTGTCCGAGGCCCACAAGCCCGTGGCCAGCGTGCCATGTGCCAACCAGCTTTCGCCGCCCGCCGTGGGGGAGGTCAGCCAGACGCTTTTGATGGACATTCCGGTCTGCGCAAGGGCCGCCTCGGCCTGCAGCAGGGTTCTCTTATGCGTTTCCGAATACAATGGGTTGTCGAAGCTAGCGCGTCCGTAGCTTTCGATCCACACGAGCAGCACATCGCGACCTTGCAACCGGTCCAGCAAGCCTTGGGCCTGTCTCATCGGATCCGATTGCGCATCGTTCCGGAACTGGGCAAGGTCCGCCGCAGTCGCTCGCATTTCGGTGCCTCGTTTATAGACAAGGCGTGAGGTCCAGGCGGTACCGGGTGGGCTGCGTTCAAAGCGCCACTGGTTGAGGTGATGCCCGGTATCGGCCACGGCCCACGCGCCCGTGACCAGAAGGCCTGCTGCTGCGGCGGCCTTGACCCAGCTGGAGGTTGGCAGAGAGCTCCACGCCGTCAGCGCCGCCCGCAGCGAGACGAAAAGAAGGATCACAAGGACACACGCGACAAGCGCCAGGGCAATTGCCAGAGGCTGGCCGATACTGTCCTGCAACAATCCAAACCCGGCATCGACAAGGAACGTGTCAACAATCGGATTAAACGTCCGGTTATACGCCGTGAATGTTGCGTAGTCCGCCAGTTTCAAAAGGGTTGCGACGACCAGAAGCAGGGCCAGGCCTGTCGCCAGACCCCGGACCCTGCCCCGTGTGATCATAAGCAGCAGGATCACGGGCAATTCCAGCGGCCAGCGCTGCAGGGCAGACCAGTTCATCGTTCCGGGGTGATTGGGCAGAACCAGAATGCAAAAGATTAAGCCGGCACCGAGGCAGAGAGATAGCCACATCCTCATGAGGCGCGGCGCAGCAGCCAGTGGATATCGACCCCGAAGGAATAGCACAACGCAATCGACGCGCCGATCGATAGCGGTGCGATCAGCATGACCGGTGTCAGCGGGCACACCAGTATCAGCAAGGCGGCGATCTGCACCACGCAGATGACCTTGCGCCGGAACGAAGGCGGAAGATCCCTGCGCAATTTCGGCAGTGCCCATCCGGCTAAGACAAACGCGTAGCGGGCAAAGCCGAGGATCAACACCTCGGCCTGCGTGGTTCCCGACAGCATCAGCCAAAGCGCCAGAGTGGCCCCCAGCGCGGCGTCCGTTTCCATGTCGAACCGCGCGCCGAAATCCGATTGCAGCCCTGAGCGGCGCGCAAGCCATCCGTCCAGCCCGTCCATCGCAAACGCAATCACGCCGATGCAGAAGACCAGCCAAACAGGGACAGCATCCGGTGCAAACAAGATGCCGAACAACAAAGCGACCAGAGCGACCCGAAACAGCGTGACGGTGTTGCACAATCCCAGCACATCATAGGGATATCGATTGGCAAGACCCCAACCGGCCGCCGCCGACGCTGCAAAGAAGGCTGCCAGAGCCCACAGCGCTGATGGCAAAATCCACATGGCGACAAGCGCCAGCCCCAGAGCGATCAGAACAGTCTGACCTGCAAAGACGAACAGGGGGGACAGCGGGCCGTCGAAGTGATGCGCCTTTGTCGCGGAGTATTGAGTTTGGGCTTTGGATCGGACTGACATAACTTCTTGTAAACTAGCGCGGGTTTTTGATGTGGCTAATGTAATAACAACCGGTGCGCTCGATTATTCAGGTGATCACGAAACCGTTACCTTGGCAATCAAGGGCAAATGGTCGGACGCCATGCGCAGATTTGATGTGTTGCAGGCCGCGGCGTTGGATATCGCATCCTGACGATCCGTTAGAATCCGGTCCAGCGGCAGGGTGGGGCGTTTTGCCGGGAAGGTGGCGCGCGCTGGTCCCCAAAAGGGCTGCCCGACAAGGCGCGGATGAAACATCAAACCACCCCAGGGTCGCCATTCGTTGAAATCCCCCAGCAAAATGTTTTTCATTTTGGGGCGGCGGCGCAGGTATTGCCCGATGATACGCATCTGTATGATCCGCAAAGGTTGAAACAGGGACAAATGGGTCGAAAGGATGCGGACCGGAATGCCGTCACACCGTGCCTCGACAACCACGGCACCGCGATGACAATGACCTGGAAGATCAAGAACGTCCCTATGGGTTACCTCGTATCGCGGGTTTAGAAACAGGATTGTCCCTAAAAAACCGTCGCTTTCGGGCCCCCACCGCATCCTCGGCTCCCGGTTCTGGTACGACAAGCCGGTGTCGGCTGTGATCCGGTCCATGTTCAGAGTGCGCGCATGCGGGCGGCATTCACCATCGGCTTCTTGCAACGCCAAAACATCCAGCCCGAGCGGAGCCAGATCTTGGGCAATGGCCTGATGGATACGGTCAGGATCGACAAGCCCGTCGCCCCCTTTGGCGCGGTGAATATTCCATGTTGCGCAGATCAATCGGGTCGGGCTCATGGTGTTTGCTTTATCGGCGCGGTTTGCGGACTATATCAGAGTTTCGACACAGTCACTTAGTTCAACGACCTGTAAGGGGCCAGCCATGCGCAATCTTGCTTTGGGATTTCTGATCGCAACCACTCCACTTGCTGCTGCTGCCGAAATGGCCAGTTACGAACTGGACCCCGATCACACCACGGTGTTCTTTACTGTGGATCACGTCGGATATGCCAAGACACTGGGTGTTTTCGGCACGGTCGAGGGTACGTTCGACTATGATGCCGAGACTCAGGAGCTGGCGAATGTGCGCGTGTCAATTGATGCCAACAGCGTCGATACCTTTCACGATGCGCGCAATGGGCACGTAAAGAACAAGGATTTTCTGAACGTACCTAATTTTCCCGAAATCACCTTTGTGGCAAGTTCGGGAACCGCACAGACCGAAAACGCGGGCACGGTTACTGGTGATCTGACGATTTTGGGGGTCACCCGGCCAGTGACGCTGAACGTGACGCTGAACAAGGCGGATGCCTATCCGTTCGGGCATAAACGCTTTGTGCTTGGTCTTTCAATTGATGCGGTTGTCCAACGTAGCGATTTTGGCATGACCTATGCCGTCGACAATGGATTGGTCGGCGATCGCGTGGATATCAGCATTGAAACAGAAGCCATGCAGGTCGGGTCCTGAACTGAGCTTGTTTCATGGTGCCAGAGCGACGCAAAAGACGTGTTTCGATCTGGTTGACCCCATCGTTCGGCCTCAGCGGTTCGGTCAACTGCAAACCGCATCTCGTAATTGCTGCGTTGGGCAGGGTCCCTTCTTAGGTGCCGGAATACACGTGGCGCAGGCGCGGGTCGCCTGAACCCAAGCTATCGCTTCTTGTCTGTATTCGTGACCGCGTGCCAATTGTCTGATGGAGGGCTGTCCAACAGGTCCTGGGCGCGAGACATCATTACGACTGAGGCGGGATCACCGTTTCGGGCCCGGTCGGCGGCTTCAAATGCGGCAATAGCCTTGTCGAAACGACCGGCCCGGTAGTGTGCAAGGCCTTGTTCGTAGCTCTGAATCCAGTCCAGCGACCCGTGGAAACCATCCGCCATCGCAACCAGTTCATATACCACCAATTCTTCGGTGCGCCCGAATACCGTTAGCGTATCCAACTCGCGCGCGACGATTTTATCGGCCGCCTGGCGTCTAGTTTCCGGGCCAATCAGAATCAGCGTGCCATAGTCCTTGTTGGCCCCTTCCAACCGGCTGGCCACGTTGACCACATCGCCGATCGCTGTGTAGTTCAACCGTTGCTCTGACCCGATATTGCCAACCAGCGCCTCGCCGCTGTTCAGTCCGATCCTGACATGCAGGGGATTGCCATCGTCGTCTTTGATCCCGGCCTCTTTCACGGCGGCGACAAGGTCGAGCGCAGCGCGGCAGGCGTTTTGGGCGTGGTCGACATCTTTGCGCGGCGCACCCCAAAACGCCATCACAGCGTCACCCATGAATTTGTCGATCGTTCCACCGTTCTGCGCGATGGCTTCGGACGCTTCGTTGAAAAAAGGCTCCATAAGCTGGACAATCTTCGGGCCAAGTTTCTCGGACAGTCCGGTGAATCCGGTGACATCGCAGAACAACACGGAAATCTGTTTCATGTCTCCGCCCGGCTGGGTCTTGATGCCCTCGGCGACCAGCATGCGCACCAGATCAGTGGGCACATACTTTCGAAAAGCCGACAGACCCGCAGCCATGCTCGCGGTCGCGGCAGAGAGGTTGGCAAGTTCGGACAGTTTCGAGGGCCTGCGCGATATGCGCTCAACATCAAAACGCTCGATTTTGCTCAGGTCTTCGGCAATGTATGCCAGCGGCTGTGCGATGACTTTGCGGACCAGCCAGATTGCCATTCCGGTCGCGACCACAACCACTCCGATCAAAATATAGAGCAGGTTGATCAGGGTCTTGTCGATGCCGGACAGAAAGGCGGATTCTGGAATGACTGTGGCGACGCGCCAGCCATAGAACCCCAAAGGTGTCAGGGCCACGGCGTAAGGCACGCCGTCGATGACGACGCGATTTGTCAAAGTGCCCGGTGCGTTCGTGCCGGGGGCACCCAGCAGGTTTTCCCCTGCGATCATGGCGACCTCATAAAGTTCGCCTTCGCCCATACGGGCCGGTGTAACCTCATCCGCCTGGGCATCCGGTACGGCAATCACTTTGCCATCGGCGTCCAGGATGAATGCGGCCCCGAATTCGCCCGGCGCAAGGGTCGCCAGAAAGCGCGAGAGGCGGTCGGTTTCGATCGCAACCGCAAGAACGCCTTGCCGCCTTCGGTTGACATCTATGGGACCGGCATATGTGTAGACAGTCTTTTCGCTTCCCGGCAGGTCGCGCGCTTCGATCCAGCCTGTGGATTCGAGGCCCATGAAGTTCTCAAACCAGGCATGTTCGCGCGGGTCATAAGTTGTTTCGGTAAAACTCCGCTCTTCGAACTGGATGTCACCGGGAATGAATATGTAGCGATCCTTTCGCAACTGCCGGTCGCGGATATTCTTGTCGATTTCGATCATCTCAAGCCCGCCATCGCCCAAACGGTGCGACGCGAAAAAATTCCCATCCGGCCAGCCGAAGAAAATCCACGAAATATTTGGTTGCGCCTGCAATTGCGACAAAAACACGAACTCTCGCTTGTCGGCTTGCCGCGTCGCGATGACGTTCTGGACAAAGATCGTACGCACGGCGGCCCAGGCGGCCTCGGCTGATCGGAGCGTTACGCCCACTTCGATGCGGACCGTGTTCGCAATTTGGCTGTTGATTTCAGCCGCAAGCATGCGGCTGTTGTCGCGCGCTGTTGTCCACCACAGGGAATGGACAATAATGGTTGATACGCCGATGGAAATGGCAACCAGTATTGATACGGCGATGCCTACGCTAATTCGCATCAAAGCTCCGCAAGTAGGGACAGGTGGCTCAGTATTGAATTGAGACAGCCCAGAGAGCAAAGCCTAGTTTGCCATAGCGTTGAAATCTCACGCAACTGTTAGGTGAAGCGATCTGTACCGCTTGTGAAACAGGCACCCGAGCCGATTTTGCGAAACATAGCACGGATTTTGTTACATTGGCGATTGCAACACAGTCTAAGACACTGCGCCCGGCTTCAGGTTACGCCGCAAAAAGGTTCTGACATATATCTCGATCCAACTGCCTGTCTTCGTCGATCAAAGCCCCAATGGCGCGCCGTCCCAAAACACGCTCGCGATAAGCGTCGAGATTCGGGAACTTGGTGTGATCGACCTGCGCATAACCGGACAGGACAAAGAACCAGGCCAGATAGGCATCGGCGGCTGAAAACCTGTCGCCCAGAAGATAGTTCCGGTCCGTCAGATAGCTATCCAGCAGCTCAAAGCGCGACGGCATCAGGCCCCGTACACGGTCTTTCACCTCGTTCGTTGCTTCTTGATAAAAGACGACGCGAAACAGACCCTTGTGCAGTTCGGTCGCGCAAAAGGCCAACCAGCGCAGCATCTGGAAATAGGCGGGATCAGACGGCGCGATCCGGAAGCCTGGGTTGGTGGACTGCGATTGAATCCAAGTTAGGACGGTCGAGGTTTCGGTCAGTTTCGTGCCGTCCTCAAGCTGCAGAACGGCAACCTGACCCAGCGGATTTATATCGTACAGCGAGCCTCCGGCCTGTGTTTTTTTGGTGGTCAGGTTCACCAGCGCAAGATTCAGATCAACTGCCCCTTCAGCTGCGGCGAACCGGGCCGCCAATGAGCATGTGAGCGGCGCGTGATAGAGGGTTGTCATATGCGCCTCATTCCCTTTTGAAGGTTGTCAGTCTGGTCAGGCTCGTACGATTGCCGCCGCGCAGCTTTCGCACGACAGGCTTTCAACCCTAGCGCAAGCCGTGCAAGGACAACAGCCACATTAACGTTGCGCCGTTGCAGCGCGGCGTAAATAGTGATCCCATGAAACCTTATGCACAGAGCGTCGCGTACTGGATGAAACGGACCGGCTGGCTGCTTTGCATCCTCGCCGCAACAGCAATTGCGGGCATGGCCGTCGCGCAGTCACAAACGTCTTCCCCCCCCAGCGTGATCGTGGCGTCTGCTGCGATGCAGGATATCAAAAAGCAGGACGATTTCGTGGGTCGGGTGGTTGCCGATCAAAGCGTTGACCTGCAAGCCCGGGTTGAAGGCGTCCTTGAAGAAGTCAATTTCACCGAAGGTGGAATGGTGGCCAAGGATGACGTTCTGTTCAGGATCGAGAGGCGAACATACCAAGCCAGCGTGGCCAGAGCCGAGGCGGAGCTAAAAAGCGCGCAAGCCGCAGCGCAACGCGACAAGACGGCACTGGAACGACAGCAGGCCCTTTTTGAGAAAGGCGACATCTCGCAGTCGGTCCTGGACGCGGCACGTGCCACCTATGCCGAAGGTCAAGCTGCGGTTGATGAGGCTGAGGCCAATCTGAACATTGCCCGGATCAATCTGGATTATACTGACATAGTCAGCCCTTTGGACGGACGTATCGGATTGTCGACGGTGGATGCCGGAAATATCGTCAATTCGGACAGCGGCGTTTTGGCGACGGTCACAAGCATCGATCCGATGTTGGTCAGCTTTTTTGTCAGCGAACCGGTCTTGCTGCAAGAACGCCGCAACGGTTCGATCACTCCGCAAGGTATCAAGCTGAAAACCCGGATCACTCTGGCCGATGGGCAAAGATACTCTGCGGAAGGCCAGGTCACTTTTGTCGGTGACTCGGTCGGGCAAGACACAGATACGATTGAATTGAGAGCCACATTCCCGAACCCCGACGGTCTTTTGATCCCGGGCCAACTTGTCACTGTTGGCCTTATTGGTTCCGATGACAACAAGGTGCTGACAGTGCCGCGTAACGCGGTGCAATTTGACAAGCAGGGATATTTTGTTTTCGCGGTCGATGACAAGAACACCGTTCACCGCAAGAATATCGAGATCGGCCTTCAGACCGCCACCACAACGCAGGTCACCTCAGGGATCAAAGAGGGCGACCGGGTGGTTGTGCAGGGCTTGCAGAAGATTCACGACGGATTGGTCGTAAAACCGGTTGATAGCCAGGGATAGGAACGGGCTTGATCTCTCATTACTTTATAGACCGACCGCATTTTGCTGCCGTCATCGCGATTCTGATGGTGTTGTTCGGGGCGGTATGTGTCCGGTTGATGCCGATTTCAGAATATCCCGATATTACGCCAACGCAGATTTACGTAACCGCCAGCTATCCGGGGGCCGATGCGCAGGTCATTCAGGAATCGGTTGCAACGCCCATTGAGGAACGCGTCAACGGCATCGAGGGTATGCTCTACATGCGGTCCAAAAGTTCGAACGATGGTCAGTATGACCTGAGTGTGTCGTTCGAGTTGGGTACAGATCCAAATGTTGCCGCGGTCGAGGTGCAGAACCGGATCGCTTTGGCAAGCTCGGAACTGCCGCCGATTGTGCTGCAGCAGGGCATCGAAGTTACAAAACAATCCGGCAATATGATCGTGGTGATCAACCTGACCTCGCCCGATGGATCACGGGATGAGTTGTATCTGAGCAATTACGCTGCCGATTTTCTGCACGACCCTCTGCAACGTCTGCCCGGGGTTGGCGGCGTCTCGCAGTTCGGCCAGTTGGAATACAGTATGCGGGTCTGGATCAACCCTGTACGCATGGCAGCGTTGAACATCACGGCGGCCGAAATCGCCGAGGCGATAAGAAACCAGAACGTGATTGCTGCGGCAGGGCAGGTTGGCGCCCCTCCGTTTGGGGACGCGCGCACAGACTTTCAGTTCAAGTTGCGCGCCGAGGGTCTGCTGCGCGATGCCGAGGCGTTCGGACGGATTATAATCGCGACCGGCGACAACGGATCGGTCACGCGGCTTGAGGATGTGGCCCGGATCGAACTGGGATCGGCCACCTATTCAGGATCGTCCCAGTTGAACGGTCAGGACACTGCAGCGATTGCCGTGCATCAGGAAAGCACGGCCAATGCGCTGGAAATCTCGGACCGCATCCAAGCGTTGCTGCAAGAGATGTCGCCAAAGTTCCCGCAGGGCGTTTCCTACAAGATCACCTATGACGTTACGGACGCCGTCAGGGTATCAATCGCGGATATCCTCAGGACGCTCGCGCTGACCGCCGGTCTGGTGATTGCAGTGACCTTCTTCTTTCTGGCCAGTTTTCGCGCAACCCTTGTGCCCGCAATCGCGGTTCCGGTGTCTCTGCTGGGGGCGGTTGCACTAATCTATGCCATTGGATTCAGCGCCAACATGATCACTTTGTTTGCGCTGGTGCTGGCGATCACCCTGGTTGTGGATGATGCAATCATCATCATCGAAAACGCCGAGCGCATTCTGAAAGAGGAAAATCTGGAACCGCGCGCGGCCACGCTGAAAGCGATGTCGCAGGTGAACCGGCCGATTGTGGCAACCACTTTCGTTCTGGCTGCGGTGTTCGTGCCGGTTTGCTTCTTTCCTGGCGTGACCGGGACCATCTATTTTCAATTCGCGGCGACCATTATTTTTGCTTTTGTCCTGTCCGCCGTAAACGCACTGACGCTGGCCCCGGTTTTGTGTGCGATGGTTCTGAAATCCGGAACCAAACCCATCGGGCCGTTAAGGTTCGTCCCTGCAGCCGTTGGGTGGATCAGGCGTTTGTACATGCGTCTTGTCGCATTGATGTTGCGCTACATTATTCTGTCGCTGCTGGTTTTCGCGGCTTGCGTCGCAGCAACCGTCTATCTTTTCAAGACGGTTCCCACTGGCCTGATTCCGCAGGAAGACAACGGCGTTCTGCTGGCTTCGATGCAATTGCCGGATGGGGCATCATTGCAACGGACGCAAAGGTTCATGTCGAAAGCTGGCGAGGTGATAGAAAAAGTGCCCGGCGTGGACACGGTGACCACGGTATCCGGCGCAAGCATGTTGGCCGGGGGCAGGTCCAATGCGGGCATGGCGATTGTCACCCTTTCCCCTTGGGACCAGCGGACAAGCCCGGATCTGCAGTGGCATGCCATCATGAAAAATCTGGACAGGCAATTGGCTGCTTTGCCCGAGGCCGAAAGCTATGTCTTTCCCTTCCCGACCATTCACGGGCTGGGCTCGACCGGAGGTATCTCGGTCGAATTGCTGGATCTTCAGCAGGACGACGGCAGCAATTTGGGCTCCGTGATGAATGCACTCGTAACCGCGCTGAACGCCGCGCCCGAATTTGTCCGCGCGCATGGCAGTTTTTCGGGTCAGACACCGCAATATCGCTTGTCGGTAGACCGAGACCGGGCCGAGACGCTGGGCGTCAGTGTTTCTGATATCTTCACCGCCTTGCAGGCCAACCTCAGTTCCTACTTCGTCGATAATTTCATTCTGTCCGAGCGGGTCTATTGGGTCATCATCTCTGCAGACGCACAGTTTCGGCAGACGTTGAGCGCTGTAGACAACATCTATGTCAAAAACACCGCCGGTGAGTCGTTGCCCCTGCGCAACTTTGTCAGTAGTGAGCCGGTTCTGGCGCCGGACTCCATCCCACGTTACAACCTCATAACGGCGGCCTCGGTCAGTGCGCAACTGGCGGATAATGTCAGTTCGGGCGCGGGGATTGAAGCTGTGCAGCGGATTGCAGACCAAACGCTGCCGGACGGTTTTCGGATAGAATGGTCCGGCGTAACCCAGCAAGAAGTGAAGTCGAAAAACCTGGTGCCCTATATCATGCTGTCGGCGCTGATCCTGGCTTATCTGTTTCTGGTGGTGCTGTATGAAAGCTGGGTCCTGCCTTTCGCGATCATCACCTCAGCCGTCTTTGCCTTGCTGGGCGCGCTTATTCCACTGGCGTTCTATCCGTTTCTGACCAGCAACATCTTTGCGCAGGTCGGGATGGTTCTGCTGATCGGTCTTGCGGCCAAGAAAGCCATTATGGTTGTTGAATTTGCAAACCAGGAACGTCTGTCCGGGGTCAGCATCAAGGACGCAGCCCTGAAAGCTGCTGAGATCCGCTTTCGCCCTGTCACCATGACAGGTCTGTGCTTTATCATCGGTGTTCTGCCGCTGGTCCTGGCCAGTGGGGCCGGTGCTGCAGCCCGGACGTCTATCGGTTATCCGGTCCTGTTTGGAATGATCGTTGACAGTACACTTGGCCTGCTGATGATCCCGGTGCTGTACACGGCGTTTCAGTCACTTAGGGAATATCTCGTGCGTCTGGGAAACAGGGCATAGCCCCATCATCATGGGTATCGGTAAGGCCCGTGGCGCGGGTTGCGACGGTTCCATAATGTCTATGTCCGATAGTCTTGCAACATCGTACAGTGTGGGGGGTTTGACACAGCGGTTTGATGATGTGGTTCTTTCGTTAAACTAGAAGGAAGCACTACGGGACAAAATTGCTTAAGGCAGTCTCGACGCACACCATGCGAACCCACATACAACGATAACGCGCCGCTCATTTCGGAAATCACTTGTCCTCATTGGACCTTCTTTGAAGAAATAGAGCTCCACTCAGACATGGTGAAGATATGCGAAATGCGAGATCGCTCTTCTGACGCGTTACAGACTATTTACGCTGGTGGAGCTCCGCCGAATACCACTTTTTTGAAGATGACATGTTTATCGGAAACTTGAACCAGAGCGAATTCAAAGGCCTCGGTCTTGATCTTGTTGGTAAGCGGAAGGGTCAGCCAAGTTCCGCCAAACAAGTTAGATGGAAAGACGGGTTCCTGGTTCAGGCGCTAAAATGCGTCTGACATTGATGAAACGTCACCCTTTCTCGGCACCTGCATTGAGGCCGGATCTTACGTATTTCTGTGAGACGAGGAAGACCAGAATAATGGGCAGCACCACCAGAATTGCGGCCTGAATGGCCTCTGGTTGGCCAACGGGCAGGTTGTTTGCAGCCTCTTGCGGATTCAGCGCGCCGGACGAGTTGATCAGCGTTGTCAGCCCGACGGGAAGGTTTTGCTTGTCGTCATCCGAGATCAGTACGAAGGCCAGAAAGTAGTTGTTCCAGTTGTTGACGAAACTGAAAAATGCCACCAACGCCAGCAGGGGTTTTGCCAGCGGTAACGCCATATGAATGAAACACTGGAAGTGGCCACACCCGTCGATCCGCGCGCTTTCTACGACACTTTTGGGCAGTGACGTCGTGTAGTAAATATAAGACAGGTAGACACCGAAGGGAAAAAAAGACGACGCAAGGATCAGGCCCAGATACGTGTTCGTCAGGCCCAGCATCGTCATCTCTAGAAAGATCGGAAGGATGATCGCCTGCGATGGCGTGATCATCGCCACCAACGTCATGATGAGGATCATCTTGCGACCGCGGAACTCCGACATTGCCAACGCATATCCGGCCGGGACGCAGGACACGAGGGTCAGTGTCACGCTGCCAACCGTGTAAATGACCGAGTTCGCAGCCCAGGTCAGCATCTGGAAATCGTTGTAGCCCGCCAGGTTCAGAAAAGTCTCTTTCATTGCCGCGAAGCTGCCCAGGGCAAGGGGCGGGTCCGATATCAGAGAGCTTTCGGATCGAGTTCCTGCGATGAACAACCAAAGCAGTGGCAAGCCGTAAACGACAACAAAAAAGGCCAGAATCGACCAGATCACAAAGGAGCTCAGGCGCAGTTTGTTTTTTGGAAGTAACGTATCCATGACGGGCCTAGTCGATTTTGTAGAAACGGGTGGCGAAGATCAGCGTGAAGGCGATGATCAGGGGCAGGACCAGCGACAAAGTGCTGATCGCGGCGGCGACACCGAAATCGCCAAAGCGAAAGGCATAGAAATAAGCCAACTGCGTGACCGACCAGTCAGGCTTGTCGAATTGACCACCTGCCAGGGACATCAGATGCGGTTCGACGAAAATCTGCATACCAACCGCCAGTGTCATGATTGCCATCAGCGTGATCGTCTTTGAGATCATGGGGATCTTGATACGCGTAGCCATTTGCCAGGGGTTCGCTCCGTCGATCCGCGCGGCCTCGAGGATGTCGCGCGAAAGGCCGGACAATGCGCCGCCCAGTACCACGATCCAGCCACCGGAATTCCCCAGGAACCCCATCAGCGCAAATATCCAGACCTCACCCAGGCCGCTGATCGTGCTTTGCCGGTTGTCCCAACCGACCGCCTCGAACACAAAACCGAAGGGTGAGACCAGCGGATCCAGAAGGAACAGCCACAACACCACGACAGCTGATGACGCAATCGCGCCGGGCATGAAATAGACCGAACGGATCACTGCGGCGGGACGCTCGGATAAGGTGTCCAGCAGCAGCGCCAGCAGCGTGACACCGATCACCATCATCGACACCCAGATGACAACATACTGCAATACATTCCAGATGGCGGGCACGAGGCGGTAGTCGTTCAGAGCTTCGCGATAGTTGGTCAGGCCCCAGAACACGTTCTCGAACGTGTCAAAAAAGCTGAGCCCGAACGCGTAAAGGACAGGGAAAACCGCAAACATCACCATCAGCGCCAGATAGGGAAGCAACAGGACGTAAGACACCAAAGTCTGTCGGCGCGCCGCTCTCCGCTTGCGGTTCTCTCGCTCGGTTTCTGTGAGTGATGACATGGTCGCCCAGCCTGTTGCGATGGACGCGCCGCAGGCTCCGGCCCGCGGCGCGCTTCGTTTTGTTTAGTCGGTGACGACCTTGTAGCCCGCCAACTGCGCGGCGTTCACAAACTCTTCCTGCAGTTGTGGCAGCAAGGATTCAAAGGTAGCACCGCTGGCCAAATCGTTGACCACTGCCTTGGTGAAACTGGCGCGGGTGTCCAGCCGCAGCGAGGCATAGCCGGGATGCCCGAAAGCGGCGGCGTCAACCATGGTGCCGAACGAGCCGTCGGTGGCGTAGTAACCAGAGCCGTCAAACGCCTCGCCCCACTCGACCGAGGCGGGCTGATAAGCTGGCATAGTGACAGCGGTGCGGTTCACGTCTGCATCCGTCGTGACGAATTTCAGCAGATCGATGACCTCGTCCGGGTGCTCGGTGTCTTTCCAGCCGCCCCAGACGCCGCCGCCCCAGCTCCAGATCAGCGGGTCGTCCTGTGCTGCCCATTTCGGGGTCATTGCGACACCAGTCATGCCATCGGTGAATTCGTAGCGACGTTTGATGATGAATTCACCAAACCAAGTCGGACCGGGGATCATCAGAAGCTTGTTGGATTTCGCCAGTTCCAGGAACTCTGGATCGAATGGGGCGACACGCGCCAATGCGCCCGAGGCCAGCATCCGGTCTACCAATTGTGCGGCCTCAACGCATTGCGGGGCCGTGGCATTGATCTTCAGGGTTTCAGGGTCATCCGCCAGCGGAACTGCCAGTTCGCACCCGTTGGAATAGAGGAAATTCATCAGCGGTATATGCATGGCAGCGGCACCAGAGACGATACCGGAGCCATCGGCGGCAGCAGCGGTGCCAACGGCTTCATATTCTTCCCAAGTGGTCGGGACGTTCAGCCCGAGCTCCTGCATCAGAGGTGCGTTGTACCACAGCATGAAATGAGCCACATCGTTGCGCAGGCAGATCAACGACCCGTTGGCCTTTTCGCAGGGGGCAAGCGACGTGGGATAGAACCCATCCACTGTGTCCTGATCCACCTTGTCCGAAAGCTCCATCAGGTAGTTCGCGCGCCGGGTCGAAAGTTGGGCGGCGAAATTGACGTCTTGCATGAATATCGCATCCGGAACACCTTCGCCGGACCGCAGGGCCAGCTGTAATTTGGCCACCATTTCGTTGCGGGCAATCGAGACGAACTCGACGTCGATGTCGTCTCTGGCTTCGTCAAAGGCCTGAAAGAACGGCTCGCGGACAGGATCGCCCCAAACCAGAAGCTTGACCTTGTCCTGAGCGAAACTGCTGGTCGCGCACAGCACGGCAGCGCATCCGAACGCTAGTGTTTTTATAGTTTTCTTCATCCCAATTCCTCCCTCTTGGGGTGTCTGTTTATGGCTTGGCCGGCGAGCACCGGTTTCCCTGCGGATTGAAAACATCGATCCGATCTGCGGAAACCGTCAGAGTGACAGTCGTATCCGTCTGAATCTTGCGTTTCTGAAAAGTCTGAACTGTCAGGTTCGTCCCCAGCCCCGCGTTGACATAGGCGTAGGTGATGTTGCCCAGCCTGTCCGCGATTTCGACGGTTCCGCGCAGGTTCAGGACGTTGTCCTGGTCGTTATCTGCGTCGGCAATGTGAAGTTCTTCGGGGCGAATGCCCAAATCAATCTTGTCACCCTCAGAAAGGCCGGAGGCCGTCAGGGTGATCTGGGCATCCGGAAGCCCGTCGATCCGGGCCACTACGCTGTCGCCCACGGACGACAGAACGGTAGCGGCAAGAAAGTTGATTTTGGGCGAGCCGATGAACCCTGCCACAAATTTGTTCGTTGGCGCATTATACAAATCGTCAGGTGTGCCGATCTGCTGCACCTCGCCGTAGTCCAGCGCAACGATGCGGTCGGCCAATGTCATCGCTTCGGTCTGGTCATGGGTTACATATATCATCGTGGCCCCGATTTCACGGTGCAGAGTCTCGATCTCCAACCGCATCTGAGTGCGAAGGGCAGCGTCGAGGTTCGACAATGGCTCATCAAACAGGAACACCTTGGGCTTGCGTACAATCGCGCGGCCAATTGCGACGCGTTGGCGTTGCCCACCGGACAATTGCGCAGGCGACCGGTCCAGAAGCTCATCCAGATGCAGGATACGGGCCGCTTCCATCACGCGCTCATGCACCTCGGTTTTGGGCATTTTTGCAAGACGAAGGTTGAAGGCGATGTTGCCGTAGACGTCCATATGCGGATAAAGCGCATAGTTCTGAAATACCATGGCGATTCCGCGATCAGAGGGCTCGTCGTAAGTGACATCCTGGCCTTCGATCTCAATGACACCGTCCGTCACCGATTCAAGACCTGCAATCATGCGTAGAAGTGTGGATTTTCCACTGCCGGACGGGCCCACAAACACGACAAACTCGCCCGTGTCGATTTCAAGGTCCACGCCGTCGAACAGGTCGACGGTCCCATAGGACTTTTTGATATCCGACAAAGTCACCTGAGCCATGTTTCAGGCCGCCTCCCACGCTTAAATTCAATCCGCCAACCCTGTCACGGAAGGTATCGACTTGAGCGGAGCCTAAAACGTAAAACTATTTATAGCAACTTTAAAAATATTTAAAAATGCATTTGAAAGATTGACTGCATGTTTTAAGTCGGTGATTATTGGGTAATTCTGATGACGGATCAGCCCGGAGCGCCGCGAGGCAATGAAAATCACGCAAAAATCCCAAGATCTGGAAAGGTTCGTGCAGGCCATCCTGTCCGAGGATATCAAGGTGGGTGAGGTCATCCGCCAGGCGGAACTGTGCGAGATTCTGGGCACCTCGATGTCACCCTTGCGTGAGTTGCTGGTGCTGCTGGAAGAATTGGATCTGGTCGAGGTCAAGCCGCGCGCCGGGTTCAAAATCATCTACCCGGATTTCGATTTCATGCGTGAAAACATGCAGTTTCGGGTGATGATCGAAAACCATGCAGTCGGGTTTTTTCTTGAGGTTGTCACAGACGAATGGATTGAAGATCAGATCGCGCGCCATATCGAGGCATTGAAAGGTCTGGAAACCACCGAAGACCTGACAGAACACAATGCCTTCATTCTGGATTTCGACCGCGACTTTCACCGCACAATCGTGGCTTCGATGGGGAACAAGGCGATCGCCAAGGTGCATGAATATACGCAAACCAAACTGCGTATAGCGCGGCAGGTACATCGCCGGGTGCCGCCGAGACGGATTAACGTCACCGCGATGCAGGATCATCTGACCATTCTGGATGCGCTGAAATCCCGTGATCTTGCGGCCGTTCAAAAGGCATTGGATGCGCATTTTACGACTTCGGCCCGCAATACTCTGGTCGGTTATTAGGACAACGACATGACCCCTTCAGACCCCGACCCAATTACGATTGACCGTGTGCAGGCATTTGCCGTATCGGCGCGTCCGCCGGTCGGTCCTGAATCCTCGCTGGGTACGATGCCCGTGCGCAACGGTCTGTTGATTGCGTTGACTGACCGGGATGGTGTGACCGGTTGGGGAGAGATCTGGTGCAACTTCCCGCCCCGGGGCAATCTGGCGCGGCAGAACCTGATGCAAGACGTGATTGCTCCGCATCTGATCGGGGCGCGGTTTGAAGCTTACTCGGATTGTCGTGAGGTCCTTGAAAGCGACCTTGCGCGGATGGTCATTCATACCGGGGAATACGGACCTTTTGCCCATTGCATGTCGGGTATCGATACGGCGATGGCCGATATTGCCGCGCGGCGACGGGGCGTTCCGCTATGCGCGCTTTTGTCGACCAACACGCCTGCGTCCGTTCCCGTCTATGCCAGCACTCCGAACCTGGCGGACATGGGAAATTCCTTGGAAGAAATCATCAGTGACGGGCACAGGGGTGTAAAACTGAAGATTGGCCATGGGCTGGCCAAGGATTGCGAAATTCTCCGGGATGTGCGTTCGATTGCCCGGGATCGGTTGAAAATCATGGTGGATGCCAACCAGAACTGGTCGGTCCCGGATGCGATCGAAACCGTGACGGCGCTTTCAGATGCCGGGCTTGGGTTTGTCGAGGAACCGCTGCGCGCAGATGCCCCGCTCAGCGATTGGGCCGAGTTGGCGCAAGCCGTGGATGTACCCATTGCCGGAGGTGAGAATATCACATCTCTGACCCGGTTTCAGGAGTTCATGGGCGCGGGCAAACTGGGCGTGGTTCAACCCGACGTCGCCAAATGGGGCGGAGTCAGCGGCAGTTACGCCGTTGGGCAACATGCGGCTAAATCTGGTGCCACATGTACGATGCACTACATGGGAACCGGGCTTGGTCTGGCAGCATCGGTTCACGTTCTAGCCGCCGTGGGTGGCGAGGGGTTGGTGGAACTGGACGCAAATCCCAACCCCTTAAGAACTGAACTGGGGGAAATCGACCTGACGGTTTCAGAGGGCCGGGTTGCCGTTCCGCATGGCCCTGGCGTCGGTTTCGTTCCGGACCCCGCTGCGATCAAGACCTTGTTGGTTGGCAGTTTTGATATGTCGCGCTGACGGGCTTTCAGCCGCTGCCGGAGCGCATCTCAAACTCTGGTTGCCGCGTCTGTTTCCTCACTACCGTCCAGCAACTCGACTGCTGTACTCCGCCCTTGCCCTTATGCCTTAGCTGCTGCAGACTTATACACAGAAGGGATGTCTATTTCGCCGCCGAGTCTGGTGGCAGACGAACCAGCGCGGGCCATCCTTTAGGAGGAGTGTGTCATGACATCCAAAACCGCAGGTTCGACACCACCAGATAATCTGACACCGCAGCGGGCCGTGCCCAAGGTCAACAAGGTGACTGCTGATGATATCTCCGCGTCGCTGAAGGCAGGGTTCTCCGACTTTCTGGCACGCCCTGTCATGAGCGGTTTCTTCGGCCTGTTCTACGCTGTTTTTGGACTGCTGTTTGTCTGGAGCCTGATCTGGCTCGGTAAGATCTGGATGATCATTCCTGCTATCGTGGGCTTTCCGCTGGTGGCACCTTTCGCGGCTGCCGGGCTGTATGACATATCCCGACGGTTACAGAAGAACGAGTGTTTCGGCTGGTCCGAAATCCTCACCGTCATGGCCGATCAGCGCAAGCGCGAAATGGGCTGGATGGCCTTTGTCACCCTGTTCATTTTTTGGGTGTGGATATACCAGATCCGGCTCTGGCTGGCGATTATCCTGCAGAACGCGTCGTTCTCGGATTTCGACGGGTTCCTGAACGCCGTGTTCTTCACGCCGCAGGGCTGGACCTTCCTGTTTATTGGCACCTGCGTCGGCGCTTGTCTGTCAGCGGCCCTGTTCACGGTGACGGTCGTCGCTATGCCCATGCTGCTGGACCGGGAAACCAACTTCGTATCTGCCATGCTGACCTCGATCCGGGTCGTCACGGAAAACCTGGTGGTCATGCTCAGTTGGGCGGCGATTATCTCGGTCACCATGCTGTTGTCGCTGGTTCCGGCGTTTCTGGGCCTGATCTTCACCCTGCCGATCCTTGGTCACGCCACATGGCATCTCTATCAACGAGCCGTGCCACCGGCAGAGGAAGAGCCTGCACAGCCGCCTTCCTGAGTTGTTGCGGCCTCAATCAGAAAGTTTGGCTCAATTCCAACCTTTGCCAAAAGGTGCCATCAAGGCCTGCCGCCTAGGTGGGATTTGATCAGAGCCCGAAATAACAGTGCGTTAACGCATCTCGCATATCTTGGATCTGTTGCCTCAAACAGAGTACAAAATGGCGTTTATATCCGAGATACATTACCGGACTGCTGATGTAGATATCAGCGACAGCACAACTCATGAATTTGTAGAAATCACTTTGGGGCCGGGTGACGACCCTGCCGATTTTGTTGTGTCCTTTTACGGTGGTGATGGCACGCTGATGGACAGGGCAGGGGATAACATTCAGGCGACGGGGGTGAGCGATGCCGAGGTTGCGCTGAGCGATCTTGTCGGCGTTCCGGACCCTGATAATCGCAGCTTCACAATCTACACAATCGCATTTGCAGTCGGTCAGAGACCTGGTCGCGCAAAAGTGCAGTTGGCGTGACTGAGCGGGCCTACTCCTTTGCGGATCTTGCGACATCGCGCAGTTGAAACTTTTGGATTTTGCCGGTCGAGGTTCTTGGCAGATCGGCAAAGACCACTGCCTTCGGTGTTTTGAAGCCGGCCAGGTTCTCACGGCAAAAACTGATGATCTCGGCCTCGCTGGCGTCATGATCGGGGCGCAGTTCGACGAAAGCACAGGGCACCTCGCCCCATTTGGGATCGGGCTTGGCGACGACCGCTGCCGCCTGTACAGCAGGGTGACGATACAGCACCGCCTCGACCTCGACCGACGAGATATTCTCGCCCCCGGAAATGATCACATCCTTCAGGCGGTCGCGGATCTGGATATAGCCGTCAGGCTGCATCACTGCAGCGTCACCGGACCAGAACCAGCCGTCCTTGAATGCCTTTTCGGTCGCCTCAGTATCTTTGTAATAGCCCTTCATTACTGTGTTGCCGCGAATGGCGATTTCACCCTGCGTTTCGCCGTCGCGCGGGACTTCTTTCCCGGTTTCGCTGTCCAGAACGGTGACATCTTCGACCATGGGAAATGCGATGCCTTGCTGGGCCTGCAGCTGGGCCTGCTCGGACGGGTGTTTCTCGTCCCACTCATCCTGCCAGAGGCATTGCGAGATATGGCCGTAGGTTTCGGTCAGGCCATAAACCTGCATGACATCCAACCCCATCGCCTTGGTCTTTTCCAGAACCGACGGGGGCGGGGGCGCACCGGCGGTCAAAACCCGGATCGGGGGGTCGAACGGGGCGGTCCTGGCCTCTTCGTGTTCGGCGATCATCTGCAAGATGATCGGTGCAGCGCCCAGATGGGTAACGCCATGGGTGCGGATGGCATCCAGAACCTTGTCCGCTGCCGGGGTGCGAGTGAAAACCTTGGCGCCACCCAGAATGGCCATCATCCAGGGATGGCCCCAGCCGTTGCAGTGGAACATGGGAACCACCGACAGGTAGACCGGATAATGCGGCATCTCCCACGCCGCCACGGTCCCCAACGCCATGAGGTATGCGCCGCGATGGTGATAGACTACGCCTTTGGGGCGGCCTGATGTGCCAGAGGTATAGTTCAGCGCTATAGCATCCCATTCGCTGGCCGGTGCATTGGAAAGGCCCGGACCAATCGGCGCGGTTGTGAGTTCCTCGTAATCCCGCCCACCCAGTGATTCAGAGACAGGCGCATTGGGGTCGTTGATTTCGACCACCGGGATGGACCGACCCAACTTCTGGAACGCCTGCGACAGCAGCGGGACAAACTCACGATCAACGATCACCAGTTTTGTGTCCGCATGATCCAGGATGTAAGCGATCGTCTCTGGTTCGAGGCGGGTGTTCAGAGTATTCAGAACCGCACGCGACAGAGGCACCGCAAAATGCAGTTCGAACAACTCGGGGATGTTCGGGCAAAGCACCGAAACCGTGTCGCCCTTTTCCAGCCCCAGCGCACCAAGACCGCTTGCGATGGCGCGGACGCGCGTGCCGACTTCAGCCCAGCTGCGTCGCAATTCCCCGTAGATTACCGCGACACGATCACCATGTATCGAATTGGCCCGAGACAGAAACGACAGTGGTGACAGCTGCACGAAGTTGGCTGCATTTTGTGTCAGCGCTTCATAATTTTTTTGCATGGCCTTTCCTCCCAAAACGACCAAATCACAGTTTCTTGGTTTGTCGACCAATTTTGCAGCGCAGACTTTTCAGGAAGAGACCTCAATGAGAAAATTGACGCCTGACACGACCTGCCCCAAACCCTTCGACGGTTGACTGCAGTGAGGCTGAGTAGGCCTCGGTCGTATCCGGATCATTAACGGCACATTGTGGTTTTTCTGCCTGATCAATTTCTGATTGGGGTTGTTTAATTTGAACGCTTCATCTGTAAAATGCGGAAAAATTTTGAGGGGGTATCGAATTTTTCGATGTCACGACGCACGCCGACGCTGAAGGGCCTTCGCGCCTTTGAAGAAGTTTACATCCTGGGAAATTTCACGCGTGCAGCCGACGCGTTGAATGTCCAGCAACCTGCGGTCAGCTATCAGATCAAGCAGCTAGAACGTGATCTGGGCACCAGTCTGTTCCTGCGCAAGAATGGCGGGCTTGAGCCAACGCCACCGGCGCATGACTTGTTCCAATCAGTCTCACGCGCTTTTGATAATATCCGCGAAACATCAGCCCGCATCCGACGCACCGATCAGAAACAAGTGTGGACAATTGCGACCTATGCAGGTGTCGGTACCCATTGGGTGTCGCCGCGCCTTGCCGCGTTGTCGGAACGGCTGAGCGTCCGGACGAAAGTTGTGACCCTGATCGCGGATGCCGATCTGTTCCGCGAAGGGGCGAATTGCTGGATCGCATTCGGCGATGGCAACTGGCCGGGGTTCGAATCGCGCCTGTTGATCAGCGAAAGGGTTTTCCCGGTCGCCTCGCCCAGCGTGGCCCGGCAGATCCTGAAACTGAAGGATCGCGTGGACGCGGCAGGAATTCCACTGATCGAGCAAGAAGACCCCGAAAACCGCTGGCTGGATTGGCAAGCCTGGCTGAGCAGCGGTACCGAAAACTGGATATTTACTGACAACCGGATCACCGTGAACGATCACGGCATGGCGTTACATCTTGCCTTGGCGGGTTCGGGGATCGCCTTGGGATGGGCCGGTGTCATCCAAGACCACCTGACCGCAGGTAGTCTGGTGAAGCTGTCCGTCCATGAGGCGACTTCGTCCAACGGCTACTGGTTGCTGGGACGCGAAGGGTTTTTTCAAACCGAAGAGGGTCGGGCAGTGTTTGATACGCTGAACGGAGAAGCCGAAACCACCGATTGACACTTGGCAGTAAGGGTTGTGGTCCAACAGGCGCGGCTGGCTGAATTCAGGATTTCGCCGCATAAAACGAGCATCGGTTTGAATCCCGGCCGCTCATTGTAAGCTTTTGATCAGCAATGGTTCCGACAACCTGAACACGCCCTAGAAGCAGGCCCCAATTGATGTCACCCGACATTTTGCGACCGTTCAAACGGCCCGAAAACTGCCCGCGAAATCCCTGCGATTGCTGAACGCGTCCGGTATATCTGTTTCCCCCGGCATGGCCGACATTCAGGACGCCGGTGATCGTGGTTCGTCCCAGCGCGCTGGAAGCCCCGCATTTCGTAGTAAACCGCCATGTTCCGGACAGGTTCGCGGGACCCAGTGCGATTGGCGGCGGCGGTGTATAAAGGCGCTCATTTTCCGGGTCGGCACGCCAAGTGTTCAACGCTGCCTCGGAAGTGGCCCGAAGACGCAGACGCTGATCGCCACTCAGATACCCGGTCGGATTGAGGCCCTGGCTTTGTTGCCAGGCTCTTAACGCGGCGCGTGTCCCGCGACCGGCGACACCATCGATCCCGTTGGGATCGTAACCCAGAACCAGCAGGCGCGCCTGTAGATCGCGAAAACCCTGTTTATCAAGCCCCAACAAAGCCTCGGTTTCCTCGGTTCCGGGCGACATCGGCAGAGGCGCAGTTGCAGACTGTCCCGAATGTAACGGCGGTAACTTGAGTTGCGCTGGTTGGTTCCTGATTGTCGTTGGCGCAAGCCCATTGCTGACGAGCCATCCATTCAGCGCAACTATATCGATCGCGCCAACCGGTTCGGCCGCCTGCACACTTACGGCCAGATCTGATGACGGATATTCATTTACGATCCGGTCTAGCAGGTTTTTCACCGCGATCAGCGAGGCAGGTGAACCGTTTGCGCGTACATAGATCCGTTCGGCCTCTGCCAACAGTGCCTCGGGGCTTTGTTGTGCCGCGGGATCAGAGGCAAACGTGAGTAAAAATGTTATCGTCAGTCCAAAACGATGCAGCCAGCCAACCATGCCAATACCTCATTAAACAATCACAATATGATGATTGGAGAGCTTGGCTTGGGAGTCAATGGCCCCTCAATGCTCCAATACGACAGCATGGGTAAGCTCGCGTCCTTGGATTAATCCGCCTTTGTTGCATCGCTGCGGCGGCCATTTTGGTAAAATACAAACTAGCCTAAACCGCAGGTGAAATCATCAGATGATTGCGTGTTAACGCGCCAACCAAATCGCCCTGTCGCGAACGTAAATCACCGTACCCATGCAGAAAACGGACGCCTTTTGGTTCAAGTAAATCCAAAACTTGAATTGCGGCACCATAGAGCCGGTGTTTATTGCATCTGCGCGAACAGTTCATAAAGCTCGATGGTGGTTTTCACTCCGACCTTCTGCTGAATGCGCCCGCGGTGGATTTCGACCGTGCGTGGGCTGATGCCCAGTTCGGCGGCGATTTCCTTGCTCGAAGTGCGGGCAGGGTGGGTCAGGATATGGTGCAGCACCTGTTCTTCCCGTTCGGTCAGCAGGCCACGTTTGTCCGCCAGTTCTTGCCGCCTGGCTTTTTCTGCGCGCAGTTGCGCGCCCAACGCCCACGCGGCCTCGATCCGTTCAATCAGAACAGCTAGGTCAAAGGGTTTTTCCAGGAAATCAATCGCACCGGCCTTGGTTGCTCGCACCGATTCAGGAATGCCGCCATGGCCTGAGATGAAAATAATCGGCAGAGTCGAGTCGTGGCGGACCAGATGATCCTGCAACTCCAACCCGTCCATCCCGGGCATCCCATAGTCGAGGATCAGACACCCCAAGGCGTCATGCCTGACCTCGTTCAGAAAGGCCTGGGCGTCGCCGAAATGCTCGACCCACATCCCGCGCTTGCTGAGCGACCGCGACAAGGCGATGCGCACATCGTCATCGTCATCGACAATATAGACGGTCAGCTGATCGGGGCTCATTCCTCGGTCTCCGGTCGGTCGCTGCGGCGCAACGTGAAACAGAAGCACGCACCCGAGGCGTTGGTCGCATCATGCCAGATGCTGCCGCCATTGGCTTTGACGATGGTCCGGCAGATCGACAGGCCTAGGCCCATACCATCGGACTTCTGAGTGTCGAAGGTGTTGAACAGCGTCACGTCCGCGGCAACGCCCGGCCCGTTGTCCTTGATCTGAACCTCGACGTGACTTTCGGCGGTTTGGGTGGTGATACTGATCCGAGCATCATCGCGCGGGTCACGGGACAGCGCGTCAATGGCGTTGCGCAACAGGTTGACAAGCACCTGCGCGATCTGCGTCCGGTTGCCAATAACCGGGGGCAGGGCGGTTTCATCATAAGCAAGTTTGATATCATGCACCCGGGCCTCGGCCTCCATCAGCGTGACGGTCTGCCGGATCAACCCGCCCAGTTCGAACGGGGTCTGCCGCCCGCGATCCTTGCGGACCACTTCGCGCAGGGCGCGGATGATGTCGCCGGCGCGGCGCGACTGGCGGTCAATATCGGTCAGGATCTGGCTCAGCTCGGGATCAGGATCGCCGATTTCCTCAAGCGTGATCTTGGCCGCGTCCACATTGTAGGAAATCGCGCTCAGCGGCTGGTTCAGCTCATGCGCCAGCCCCGAGGCCATCTCGCCCATCAGGTTCACCCGCGCCACATGTGACAGATCCCGGCTGAGGCGGCTGGCCTCGTCCTCGGCCTGTTTGCGGTCGCTGACATCGTCGACAATGGCAACCGCGTGGTCCGGCACGCCGTTCTCATCCCGGATCAGGATCGCATTCACCCGCAACCAGATGGTCGAGCCATCCTTGCGGACAAACGGGTTCTCGGCGATGAATTCCGAATCCTGCAACAGCGTTTCGCGGAACTTGACCGCGATCTGCTGGCCGTCATCGGGCAGCGTTTCTGCCAGCGTCATGGCCTCCAACTCACCGGGCTGATAGCCCATGATGTCGCAAAGCTGCTCGTTCACCCGCAGGAACCGGCCCGTTTCCGGCGAAATCTGCGCCATCCCGCGCGAGGCCAGATCGAAGGTGCGTCCATAGGCGGTCTCGAACCGCTGCCGTTGGCGGACCTCCTGCGCCAGCGCGGCCCCGGTATCTTCCAGCTCGCGATAGGGGCTGTGCAACCCTTCCTCGGGCGTGATTTCACCGCTTGAAACACGCCGGGTCTGGCTGGCGAAGCTGCGCACCGGGGCATAGATGCGATCGGCCAGTGCCAGACCTATGGCGCCGGTCAGGATGGCGATGGACAGCGCAATCCAGATGCCCTGCACCCGGTTCTTCTTGATCTCACCGATAAAGTTATCCTCGGCGGCGTAAAGCCCGATCAACCAGTTCAGACCGGGTTCCGAGACCTCGATCAGCATAGCGACGTAATCCTGCCCATCCAGTTCGAAATCCGTGTGAACCGGGCCGTCGATGCCCGCGTTGTCTTCTCGCACCAACGTGCCAAAGGCCTGACGCGCCAAAGCGTCATTGATCTGGTCGACCATCGGCAGTTCCGGATTGTCGAAATCCGCATCCTGATCGATCAGAACCAATGTCGGATGCGCCAGAACCGAGCCATCCTCGTTCAGCACCAGTGCCGCGCCACGCCGGTCCGACCAGATGTCCAGCAGGAAGCCCGACAGCGCATCGATCTGGATGTCGATGCCCAGAATCGCGCGGATTTCGCCCGTGTCGTCCAACACCGGCACGCCATAGGTGATCCCCGGTTGGCGGGTGGTGTAGAAGATATAGGGCTGCGTCCAGATCGGGGCTTTCGCGGCATCGACCATGGTGAACCACGGGCGGGTGCGGGCCTCATATGTGTCGGTCTGGGTCTCGGCGGTCTCCAATAGGGTGAAACGGTCGTTGCGCCACTGAAAATCCGCCGGGTGTTCGGTGATATCGGGCGCAAAGGGCGGGATGGTCTTGGTGCGGTAACGGCCGGGTTCCTCGGTGCGCATCACATAGACAAAACGCCCGGTTTCATCGGCCAGATAAATCCCGGCCAGCTGCGGGGCCACCTGCAATTGCTGAAAGAAATGACTTTCCAGCGCGGCGGTATCGTTGATGTCCAGCACATCGTTTTCCGCCAGCCGCCGCGTGGCATCCAGCACCTGCCGCGCCGGGTTCAGAAAGTTCTTAACCTGACCGATAACATTGACACTGACCTCGTTCAGCGAAATACGCGACTGCCGCAACAGCGCGTTTTCCGAACTGACAAAGGTCGACAGCGTGACCGACAGCACCGCGACAAACTGCAGCCCCGCCAGACACAGGGCCAGTGTCGCGCGCAGCGACCTGCGCCTGCGGGCGGGTTCGGCCTGATCCCGACGGAAATCCTGTTGCGCTGTGCTGTCCAATCTTCAATCCAGACCGTCTGTGCGGGTGGGCCGGGGCATCATGCCAGCCTCTCGACCCCCAAGCCTATACGTAATCTAACGTATAGACACGCGTTGTTTGGTTTCGCTTTCATCTTGGGCATCTGGGTGGCTGATTCCAAAACCGTGTTTTGGGTCAATCAGGCATTCCCATAAGGATCAAAAAAGACTGACAACAGGAGTGTCAAAGTGCTCAATAAATCTTCAATCACCGCCTTCGCGACCGCTGCTTTTCTAGCGCCTGCTGCGTATGCGGAGGAGTTTATCACGATTGGGACGGGTGGTGTAACGGGTGTTTACTATCCGACCGGTGGTGCGATTTGCCGTTTGGTGAACAAGGGCCGCAAGGAGCATGGGGTTCGGTGTTCTGTGGAATCGACCGGTGGGTCGGTTTACAACATCAACACCATTCGCGAGGGCGAGCTGGAGTTTGGTGTGGCGCAGTCGGACTGGCAGTATCATGCGTATAACGGCACCTCGAAGTTCGAAGACGCGGGCGCGTTCGAGAATCTGCGGGCGGTGTTCTCGGTGCATCCGGAACCCTTTACCGTTGTGGCGCGCGCGGATGCGGGGATTTCCAGCTTTGAGGACCTCAAGGGCAAGCGCGTGAACATCGGCAACCCCGGGTCCGGTCAGCGCGGCACGATGGATGTTGTGCTGGAAGCGATGGGCTGGACCATCGATGATTTCGAACTGGCCTCGGAACTGAAAGCGGCTGAACAGTCGGCGGCGCTGTGCGACAACCAGCTGGACGCGATGATCTACACCGTGGGTCACCCGTCGGGGTCTATTCAGGAAGCGACCACTGCGTGTGATTCCGTTCTGGTGAACGTGACCGGAGATGCGATCCAGGGTCTGATCGATGGCAACTCGTACTATCGCACCGCGACCATTCCGGGTGGCATGTATCGCGGCTCGGACGGGGATACCACGACCTTTGGTGTGGGCGCGACCTTCGTGACCTCGGCAGACGTGTCGGATGACGCGGTCTATGCAGTTGTCAGCTCGGTCTTTGAAAACTTCGACGACTTCAAAAAGCTGCACCCGGCATTTGCCAACCTGCAGCCGGAAGAGATGATTGCGGATGGCCTGTCGGCACCGCTGCATCCGGGTGCCGAGAAGTACTACAAGGAAAAAGGCTGGCTGCAGTAAGCCGGACCTGATGCGGGGCGCGCCTGTGATGGGCGCGCCCCTTTTGCACCCGGGGCAACCGGGGTGACGAATGAGGCCGAAACGGTCCGACAAGATCGCAGAGCGACGGGGAGACGCCAGATGAGTTCCGACACCCAATCCAACCGCCCGCTATCCGAA